>JABMNN010000018.1 GCA_013204545.1 Chloroflexota bacterium
ATCTGGGTCAGGATGCTATTTCAGCGTTGTTTGCTGCGAACGACCCGGCACCTTCAGTCGATCTGGGTCAAGACGCCATATCAGCGTTGTTTGCCTCTAACGACCATGCATTAACTCCCGATTACTCCGTCGACATAGAGCAAAACATCGATTCGTCGACTATTGAAGCCACAAGTAATTCGACGAATACTCGTCAAGTTACCGTTGAGGACCCGGACCTACATCTGCCAGAAATTAAGCTTGTTACGTTGTCAGCCGGTAGGAATTTTGAAGACGACACGTTTTACAAGGAATTCGAATCAATCGACGTGGATCAGAGTCTGATCGCTTCAATACTCGAAGGTAAAAACGTCGATCCATCAACTTTATGACGGTGAGAACTTGAACTGGTTGCATCGCTCTTGCATCTAATAATTTAAACCGATGAGATTCTGTGTGCACAGTCTCATTTTTCGTGAATGCTGTGGCTTAATAGGTGTGGTGACTATCGACACAAATGCGGTGTGCTTCTAAGCTTGCCAATAGCGAACCGCATCGGAACGATGTCCGGATAGGCGGTGTGAGGGAACATGAACGAGATCAAGCAAGTCGATGTGTTGATTATTGGGCAGGGTGCTGCGGCGTTCGCTGCTGGTCTGTATTCGTCCCGTTATCAGGTGAACACGTTGATAGCTGGAGAGCAGTTTGGTGGTGAGACTGCAATCGGTGGAACGATAGAAAATTATCCCGGACAGCCCGATATCGATGGCTTCGACTTGATGATGAAGTTCAAAGAACAGGTCGATAGTCTCGGAACCCCGACTGAGTATTCCAATGTGAAATCAGTCGAGAAGAACGGCGATATATACAGAGCTGTTCTTGAGAACGGCACAGAAATCGATGCCATCTCGATAATCCTTGCCGTCGGTCGTGAGCGTCGAAAACTTAATCTACCCAATGAAGAAGAGTGGACCGGCAATGGTGTGTCGTACTGCTCGACCTGCGACGCTCCGCTCTACCGCAACAAGAAAGCGGCGGCAGTTGTCGGTGGCGGTAATGCAGCGGTAGAAGGCGCAATTCTGCTGGCGAAATATGCCGAGACGGTCTACCTGATCTACCGTCGAGATAAGTTGACTAGACCTGAACCGATTCTGTTGAAAGTGCTTGGCCAAACCAAAAATGTGAAGGTGTTGTACAACACGGAAGTAAACGAACTTGTCGGTACAGACCAAGCTGGTCTCACGGGTATTCGGATCAGCAAATCTTGGGAAGGTCAGGATGAACTGACCATCGATGGCTTATTCGTTGAAGCAGGCGCTGATCCTCGACTTGATATTCCGAATCAGCTGAGCCTAGAAATCAATCCAGACACAGGCGAAGTTCACGTCGACAAAGGGCTGAATACTTCTGTCAAGGGAATCTATGCAGCCGGCGACCTAACAGATGGTACCGAACTGAAGCAGACCATCACGGCTGCTGCTCAGGGGGCAATTGCCGCTCTATCTGCATACCAGCATGTGATGGAAGTGAAGTCAGGTTGGCAGGAGGCTGAAGCATCGGCACCTGCTGGTGTTTCTGGCGACTGATTCGGCGCTCCTATCTAGTAGGTAGCGTGCTAGCCCTCTCCCGCTGGATGGATGTACGGCCTTTGCGTAGTCGTGAATTCAACCGAGTTGTAGGTTTCTGCTAAGTGAATTCACATAGAAAGACTCGTGCCATCTCGCACCACTTAGGCACGCTTACACGGGAACTTGCCTCTTTCCACCAGATACGGTGATCGATAGGAAATAGTGTCGAGGCATGCTAGCGAGGTTGTGAGATTGATGAAAGTACCGGAATTTACAAAATGCCCAGGTTGCGGCGTAGAGCCTAAACCGATTCGCGACAATCGCGACGATCTCGGTCTGTGGTGTGAGAAGTGCGAGTTCAACGCATCGATAGTCGATACGATGCATGCGGACTACCTCGTACGGTTCTACCCACAACTAAGCATTCAAACTGCTGCCCAACGAATCAGGGATCGACAGCCCCTAATGTACTCTAAGGCTAAAGTCGCCTAAGGGATTCATTTGTAGTGATTAAACGAAAACGCCATGATGTATTTCAGGGCATTTTCGCGTGATTCACGCGCGAGTTGGTTTATAGATACGCGGTAATCCTTTCACCGACTGTATGGCCAACTATCACTATTACTGAAGCTTGAGTTATCTTTCCAGCGAAGGTTCCTGCGAGGAATCGTTGAGCGTTAAAACGACCGGCACCGGCTATGAACCCAGCGTAGTCGAAAACGGGATTCGGCATAGCGGCAAGAATAAATGATGCTGTTCCTACGTTTTTTGTTGACCACGAATAAAGATAGGCGATTTGCTTTGGAAGATTTTCTTGAGAGATTGCCGCAGCGCTGGCTGCTCTGGAGTGACCTCGTTTGCCCATAACGTAGCAAACAGCCATTCCGGCGGTAATACCTACTGCAGCGGCAATAACCAGCGCAATTGGATTGAGGATGGCGGCTCCGGCGAAAACCAGCGATAGCACCGGAACTGGAGCTATCACTGTGACGCTTCCGAGAAACCCAAGAATCATGATGGTGGGAATGCCGATAGTTCCAATGACTTCTGGACTTATCGAAAGAAAACGCTGAATGGCGATCGGCACAACACAGGCCAGAGCGATCAGGGCGATGGCGGTAAATCTTCGGGAACTCGAATTGGTCGATGTTTTACGATCCGAACGAGTGTTTCCGTCCTGTGACTTCATTACGGTTCTCCCGTCAGCGTTGTGCAACTTGTCACTCCACATTGCACGATCTGATACGGCTTATGGAGTGCGACAGGATTGCATCTCGGCGGTAGCAAGTGAGGATTCGCCCAGCCGGTGAGTTACTTCGACCGACTCACGAAATCAGATACTAAATCGCACCAGATTTACGCAGGATGTCGCCTGCTATAAGGAAACAGCCGGCATGGAAGCCTATGACGCTCAGCCCCGTTCCCTGTGCTGAGTACCCGGTGGGGTACAAGCCTTGAATATCAACTGATTCAAACGTCGCTTGGTCGACCACCAGTTGGTTCAACTGAAAGCGGAAATTGTCGCGTTTTGTGTGAAACGTTAGGTCGTTGAAAGACTTCAGGAGTTCGTAATCAGGGTCGCCACCCACTTCAATTACCGCGTGATCAACTTGAACCTGAACTGAGCCTTCAGGTGTTGCAATTGTCACCAGCCCGCCCGGTTCGAATGCTGTCACATTAGAACCATATAGTAGGCCCATCCGCTCTTGGTCACCCGAAAGAATTTCTCCCCATCGTTGGTAGTACGGTAGGAATTGAGAGTCGTTGATGAGTTTCAAATGGGCATCTGCTTGCTGCCGCATCACGTAGATGACTATTCGCCCTGCATCGTGAAGTTCCTGAGCAGCCCAATCGGCAGATCTACCGCCGCCGACCACAAGTACACGGTCACCGGGATAGTCTTCATGATGTGTATAGGCGAGCGCAATGTAGTCCTGATCGATCCCGTGCACACTGAGCTTTCTTATGGCTGAGCGTGGCCCAACCCCAAACACAACATAGTCGCAGGAGTATTGAGAAGTGACGCCAGTAGACTGATCGACAGAATCGACGACGAAACGAGCGTCTATGTCTTCTCCAGCCGGTGCAATGTTGGTCACTTTTACGCCGGAAGTGATGTGATCGTTTAATCCCAGCTCTTCAGCAAACGCCTGATAGTAGGAAACAAGATCATCGCGATGCGCAAGGGCGTTCAAATCGCGGTCACGTCCAGTCTGCTCGTAGAATTTGCCTATCGGGTAGTGAGCAAGCTCCATCCAGTGCGCAGGCCCAAGCGTCATCTGTTCTTTGGGAACGTTATTCCACAACCCCCCAGGGCCATCTGTCGTCAGCATGAGCCAATCTGCGCGTTCCTTCTTGCTGAATTTAAGAGTCCAATCCTCAAATGGAAGTGCGTCTTGGGTCGGGTGGTGACGCATTCGGAAGAATTCGATCGGTCGATGGCCGAGTACGAGTAGTTCGTGCAAGTCGAATGAGAGCGGTTTATGCTCGTAAGCACGGGCGAATTTCTGAACTTCCTCAGAAGGATACTTGTAATCGCCTTCGAATCGAGGGTGCCACCCGTCAAGGGTTGCCGCAACGCCAAGCCCACCGGGGCCGCCTCCGGCAATGATCACACTATGGTGTTCCAATTATTGATCTTCCTAGAAATTCGGTTCGAAGTGGCGTTGATAACCGTCCTGACGATGCATATCAAACGATAACTGTAGTTCTATCAATAGGTAAGAATCGTCTGAACGTTTTGGAGACCCAAACGTGCTGATTCAACTAGTTTTATTTCGATCTGTACATGATTCAAAGCTTTTTCTAATGTAAAGTTCCGCAGGTTGATTCTGAGGGGCGAAGCAGATGATGCATATAAATGTCACTACATTGCAAATTGTTGTATTCGAAATAGTCGAGAGGAAATCGAAATGTGGGCTGGTTCTAAGGGCTGGATCGATATTCAAATCAGACGGATTACGGTTGCTGCAATCTTATTGACACTCATCGTTCTATTTGCAGGATGCTCCAACCCTGAAGGTCCGTAAGGACCACAGGGTGTTCCGGGTATTGATGGGGCAAAAGGTCCTTCAGGTCCGCTAGGGATTGTTGGCACCAATGGTCTACCCGGAATAGACGGAGAAAAGGGTGAGAAAGGCCCGCAAGGCGTGGCAGGTCTTACAGGTTCGAACGGTCAACCTGGATTACAGGGAGCGCAGGGAATTCCTGGAGTTCAAGGAATAGCGGGCTCACAAGGTCCGAAGGGTGAACCGGGCACACCTGGTGGTTTCGCCAACATAACCGAGTTGGAGATAGAGAATTATATTACGAATGGTGCAATTGATCTTGCATCTGGATCGACCGTTGGTGGCGAAGCGATATCGTCTGGTTCTCACACCACTGAACTTGAATGGTTATCGGTTCTGAACAGACCCACGGGTCTTGACGATGGCGACGATGACACATTAGCGGATTTAGTATGTGCCGACGGTCAAATCCCCCGTTGGGTGGCGATATCCTCTACGTGGTCTTGCAGTGACGATAACGACACTCAATTGATCGAATCGCAGGTAGAGCAATACATCACAAATGGCATTATCGATCTCGAAGCAGGGACGACAGTTGGCGGGCAAGACATCGCAACAGGGTCACATACCAGCGTACTGGCATAGACCGCCATAGCTGGACGCCCTGTTGGGCTCGACAACGGCGATGATGATTCTCTGGCCAGTCTTTCCTGCTTGAATGGACAGATCGCCAAGTGGAACCAATCTATAGGAAGCTGGCAGTGTGGATCTGATCTTTTCGCTCCCTCAGACGTTACCACGGATTTTGCTGTGGAGAATGTGACTTCTTTAGGATGGGATAGTTCGGTGGCTATCGGGGTCGACGGTCTACCTGTGATTTTGCATTTCGGTCGTGGAACTGGGAGTGTGAATGTTGCCCATTGCGACGATACAGCCTGCAGTTCAGCGACCAAAACCACACTTCAGGATAGTACCGTTGAGGGTTCGTGGCCCGGAGGAATCGTTATCGGCAGTGATAGTCTCCCGATACTTACGTATCAGGTATTAACCACAATTTCGCCGTTCAACCTAGAATTCAGAGTTGTGCATTGTGAAGACGTGGCATGTACGACATCGACGATGGTAGTGCTGAGTCAAATTCAAGCGAGCGTAAACGCACGGCTGACTATCGGTGCCAATGGTTTGCCTATCATCAGCTACGGTTCAACTCTGATAGGCCTGAAGCTAGTTAATTGTTTAGATGTCGCTTGCACAACATCAACCGACACAATTATGGATTTTCCGCCCTTTTTTACCAATCACTCACTTGGGATCGATGCTAATGGAAACCCTATTGCGGCGATGTGGGATTTTGACAATCGAAATTTGCGGGTGACGATATGTCAGGATCCGGCTTGTTTCAGTCGAGGCTTTTTTACGGTGGATAGCGTGGGTGAGGTTGGTATTGGTTCTTCACTGGCAATCGGAATTGATGGCCGACCAGTGATTGCTTACTACGATACGACCAACACAAGTCTGAAAGTCGCTCATTGCGACAATTCGTCCTGTAGCTTGTGGACGACCATCACGGTGGAACAGGTCGGGGGTGAGATACAACCATCAATCGCTATTGGTGCAAATGGGTTGCCGATAGTAGCTTATTACAAGTCAGACACTGAGCAATTGAAGCTTGCCTATTGTGCTGTTTCGACCTGCGAATACTCATCGTTGGTCGCCATAGCGGATGGACTGCCCGTGAGTCTCGCGCTCGATCTGAACATTGGTTCCGATGACCTGCCAATTGTGAGCTACAAAACACGAACGGGCATTATCGGCCTTCACGTAATACATTGCTCCAGTGCGATGTGCGGAAAAATTTACCCTAGGCGTTAGTTGCTTTACCGTTTAGATTTTCAATGAATCTCTTAGCACTAAGCATCTTAGAGTTTAGGAATATCTCCGAACCTTGATGGCGATGGTTCTAAAAAAGCGTATTGAACAAGTTGGCGAAATCGCTGCTGTAGTCATTTGGCTCTGCTCCGATGAAGTGTCATTCGTGACCGCCAGCACCTTCCCCGTAGAGGGAGGAATGTTTGATTCGTAACACGCAGGCGATGCATGGTTTTCTTTAAGCCGTTAGGGCGAGTTTCGAGCAGCGCCGGGCGCTTTCAGCTAAATCAAGGATGGAAATAAGTCATGGCGCCCCCGGCCTTAATTTGGGTTGGGGGCACATCCAAAAGCTCGGAATTCTTGGTGGCTACTGCTTTGCCGGCAGTGGGCGCATCCATATTAATATCCGGCCTACGTTAGATCGCCGAGGGTTGTCCAGCCTTCGGCTTCAGGAATCGTTAGGTCGAGCATGATTGCTTCGGGCGGTTCAGCGATGGTTCACAGATGCACATTTGTGCCATCGGTGCTCTCGAACGCTTCGTGTTTCGCTGCTGCTTACAGTGTAGAAACGAGGTTGACCCTTACGAACGAAGAGTCACCTGCCACGAGAATCTTTGCATGTGCCTGATTCCTGAAAGCGCTTAACGACCAATAGTCGATTCTCTCGGATATTCCGAGTTAGCGGCGCTTACATAATCAATTCTTTCAAAATTTGAGCAAGTAGACATAGGGGTAACCACCTATAGAAATCGCCTAATCTTATGCAGCGGATTGTCTGGCGAAACTTGCCCAGCGGATGCGCTTAATGAGCTCGTTATTGGTCCACGGCTTGGGCAGAAAGTCGCTTGCACCCATCTTGTGAGCTTTAATCAGATCCTCATCGCTGTTTAGCGAAGATGAGATGATCACCGGAATATCGAGTGTAGATTCGTGGATTTTTAGATCGCCTAGAGTGGTCCACCCATCGGCTCCTGGCATCATAAGATCGAGCATGATTACATCTGGCTGTTCTGCGATCGCCCACTTGAGAACAGTCGTGCCATCGACTGTTTCGATCACTTCGTGTCCTTCTGTTTGCAGAATAGATACGAGTTTTATCCTAATAAACGAAGAATCGTCGGCTACGAGAATTTTTGCCATACGTCTGATACCTGTCAGTGCTTAACGACCATTGGTCGATTTCCCCTATAAATTCGAAATAGACGCGCTTGCATCTATCTGTGATTCCAAGCCCCGCTACATACACATCAGAGAGCTGGCCCCGCAGTAAATGTCTTGATAGTACCAAGATTTCAAATACTGATCACGACACTGAACGATTCCTGTGCTCTCGGACTATAAGAATGTTCTCAAGTAACTGGGATACCAAAGTCGGGATTACTCGTGATTCGATGGGGTTTTCAGTTTGAATTAGAAAGTGGAACCCAAGCATTAAGGCGTTCATGCCCAACATCATCAAGTTTCCAGTAAGCCAAAAGTAGCGATGGCGTGCGAAGCGATGATTGAACGTCGCCGGGATGAAGTTAATGAATACGCCAAAGCCTAAATTTCCGCCAAAAGCGTGAAAGAAATCTACTGCGGATTCTACGGCGCTCGCGTTTGTACGCAAAATACTAGCGACGGAGTTACTGGCACCCGCGACAAAGCTAGTGCCGAAGGTGAAGTAAAGATTTCCTACGATGTATGGTTTTACAGAACGAGTGGCGTTCGAAAATCGCATCCGGTTTTTTTGTCAGGGTCGGGTTGGATCAATTACGCGGCTGGGCTTTGTCGACGGTTCCGACGATTGTAGTCACGATCTGCGGCCATGCCCCGGCAGGTAATTCGTGCGCCATACCTTCGATAATGACGAGGTTAGCGTTGGGAATTAGTTTAGCGGTTTCGATTCCGTTTTCGACGTTCAAAAGGTTGTCGGCACTCCCATGAATGACCGACACAGGTAGATCGAGTTTGGCAAGATTCGCCTTGTGCTGCTCGTAGCGGGCCACCGGATCCTCTGATCCAAACATTAAGCTGTGGCGCATACCACCCTTCGAATCGTCTGACCGAGCCCGCATTTCGGCACGTTTTTTGTAGTCAGCTTCCTCATCAAACTCAAAGTGAGTACCTGAAAACAGCCGATCGCCATCGACATTTCGCTGTATCTGCTCTTCATACGTTGTCTCTGGTGGCAGGGCGAAAAACTTCATCACTTCTTCGCTTCGAATCCGAAAATTCGGATTCCCGGCGGAAGACGCGACTGAGCAAAGCGAAGCAATCACTTCTGGATAGTGAATTGCTACTCGTTGACCAATCATTCCACCCATCGAACGTCCGACAATGTGGGCTGGACCGTTCGAGACGATTTTGATCAGCTCGGCGGTGTCTTTCGCCATATCTTCAATCGTGTATGGGGCGTCGTAAGGTTCGCCTGCACGTGCTTTTGCCATCAGTTCGCCGGGGTTGGGGCAGGCACCGTCGAAGTGGGTTGAGAGCCCGACATCCCTATTGTCGACTCGTACAACTGTGCAGTCCTGTTCGGCGATCATCTCGCAGAACGGATCGAGCCACTCGAGCATCTGACAGCCTGCACCGGGTAGCAAGACGACGGTTCGGGAACCGTTACCAATCGTTTCGTAGGCGATTTCGATTCCGTTGGCTGCTGCTAAAGGCATTGCACACTCCAGAATGGTTTGATGTGAACTAATTCGGCTTCACTTTACGATAGTTCCGAAAGCCTGTCAGTTTGATGAAATTTACGACTAAATGAATGGACGATGTTGAAGGCATTATCGACTGAATTGAGGCTGCCGAGGTTGCAATGAAAGCTGCTGCGAGCAAGGTCTAACAAGTTAGATTTACTGGGCGTTCCGACGATAGATTTTTAGAGAGCAGCGAAAAGCCCTACTCAGACGCTGCCGACATCGCACATAAGGCCTGTAGGGCATCCCATTCGTCGTCGACTTTGGCTTGGATGGCGGCGATAGTAGCGTCATCGGCATTTTTCGTGATGTGACTGAAGCGTTTTTGTGATAGCAAAGCGTCGATAACCGGGCGGCGCTTCTGACGTGCTCCAGTCATCTTCCACTTGCCATTGACTACTTCGTAGAGCGGCCACAGACCGGCTTCGACCATCAGCTTTGACACTTCCATCGTTTGATCGGGTTCATATCGCCAGCCACGATCACAGGGTGTCAGGACGTTGATAAATGCAGGTCCATCTGCCTGTTCTGCTTTTCGAACCTTCGTCATCAAGTCTTTCCAGTTGTGAGACGCTGCTTGTGCTACGTACGGGATGCCGTGCGCTGCAACAATTTTGGTCATATCTTTGTGCCACTGGGTCTTTCCGGGTCGGACAGAACCACTTGGAGTAGTGGTAGTCCAAGCTCCGAGAAGCGTTGCGCTGCTGCGTTGGATACCAGTGTTCATGTAGCCCTCGTTATTGAGGCAGATGTAGATGAACTTGTGTCCACGTTCAAGAGCGCCGCTCAACCACTGAAATCCAATGTCGTAGGTAGCACCGTCACCGGCGAAAACGACGAATGTCAGCGGACGAGCTTCCATGCGGCCTTTACGAACGAGTGCTTTGTAGGCTGCTTCAACTCCAGAGATGGTCGTCGCTGAATTCTCGAACGCGCTGTGAATAACTGGAACCTTCCAGGTGGTGTCGGGGAATCTCGTTGTGGAGACTTCGAGACACCCGGTTGCTAGTGCGACTACCGGCGGATTCTCAAGTGCAGAAAGTATTTGGCGTACTGAGATTGATTCTGCACAGCCCGCACAAAGACCGTGACCATTTCCGAAAAGATCGGGCTTGAGACTCAGTTCTCGTAGCTTCAGCGTCAATGTTATGGTTCCTTTTCTGCCTGGGGCTACTTGAGTCCGAGATAAGCCGGTTCATCAGGCTCTACCCGAGTTTCGTTCATATTTAACACTTGGTCGATCGCCTGTCGGAACAGTTGTTTTGGGGTCGCTCGTCCACCAAGACCGTAGACGAAATCCATCAAAAGCGGTCGGTTTGGCATCGTGCGTGTGCATGTTGCGATGTCTTGAAGCAGGCCGTTGCCGGGGGTGCCAAATGCGATTGCGCGATCCAAAACCCCAACGGAACCAATTCCTTCGAGTGCCTTTCGTACGTCGGCGACTGGGAACGGTCGGAACAACCGAACTCGCAGCATTCCAACCTTTATTCCATCAGCTCTTGCCTTATCGATTGCTGCTCTCACCATTCCTTCTGAAGAACCAAGAACGACTAGGGCAACCTCTGCATCATCGAGCAAATACTCTTCGACCAAATTCATCTGCCGACCAGAAATTTCAGCGAAGGCGTTCAATTGAGTTCGAACGACTTCTAGAGAGTTCTTCATGGCCTCTACTTGCTGCCGTTTGTGTTCGAAATAGAAGTCGTTGGCGTCGAGCGTACCGAACGTAGCCGTGCTTCCGGGTTGGAGTGCCCAGACGTCAGGTTCGTACTCGCCAGCGAATTCTTTTACTACCTTGTCTGGCAGAACTTCTACTCGTTCGACCGAGTGAGTTACCGTAAAGCCATCCAGCACATTTGCTACGGGCAGAAGCACATTTTTGTGCTCTGCAATTGTCGGCATAACAACCGCCTGGTCATAGGCTTCCTGCGGGCTTGCTCCGATGAGCATTGGCCACGACGATTCACGCATTCCCATAACGTCGGAGTGATCGCACAAGATATTCAAGGGAGCAGAGAAAGATCGGCTGCACAGGTGCATTACGATTGGCAATCTCATTCCCGACGCTACCCAGAGCATTTCGTACATAAGAGCGAGACCAGGTCCGGATGTAGCGGTTTGTGATCTACCTCCGGCTGCGGTTGCACCTACGCACGCGCTCATAGCTGCGTGCTCGCTTTCAACGTTGATGTACTCGGAATTTACGAGCCCGTCGGCGGCATATTCGGAGAATTTTTCTATGATGAACGTTTGTGGGGTGATTGGATAAGCGGCGACGACCTCGGGGTCAATTTGCCGCATAGCGAAGGCAACCGCCTCACCGCCGTTAATCGCCTGTGGGGCAGGAAGCTTGATGCTCGGTTTTTGAGTTGTGGTCATTTATCCGGCTCCGTTAGCGCTGGCGTTTGTATCTCGGTCGGCTGCTGAATCCGGAACCATTTCGATGCATTTCGTTGGGCAAACTTGAGCGCAAATTCCGCAGCCCTTGCAGTGCTTGAGATCGACACCAATTAGTTTGGTATCAGCGACTTCGAAGCTGGCGTCCGGGCAATCGACCCAACAGATCATGCAATGAGTACAGCGTTCAAAATCAATTACCGGAACTTCGGTTCTCCAGTCGCCAGTTTGAATACGATCAGTGCTACCAGGATTTGTACTGATCCCGCCCTGCTGAATCTGCTGCCAAAGGGGTTGTTCAGACATTGTGTACCACCTCAACTTTTATCTTGGTTGCATGGTCATGCCCTTGCTGTAGTGCTTTCAAGTTGGCTTCGACGATATGTGGAGGGAACGTCTCCGACATCAACTCTTCGAGCGCATGAGCCATAGTGTCGATATCGAGTACCGGGACACATCGTGCGAAGGCCCCAAGAATTGGTGTGTTGGGGATGTTCCGCTTGATGAGTGCTAATGCGATCTGGCTAGCATCGACGGTCCAGAGTTGCTGGCCGGGGGCCAGGTTGAGCTTTCTAAGAGATGAAGATATTGGATCGGGAGTATTGACGATGATCGTGCCATCTGGAACGAGTCCAGTTTCGACATCCACCTGCCCGATTAGTGATGCATCTAACACGATTACGGCATCAGGTTCGTACACCGGACCTCTATCGATCGGAGGTGTTTCACTGATGCGGGTGTAGGCGGCAATTGGTGCTCCCGATCGTTCTGCGCCGAAGTCGGGTAGCGACTGAAGATAGTAACCACCTTTGAGGGCAGCGGAAGCGAGTATACGGCTGGCAGTGACGACTCCCTGACCGCCGCGACCGTGCCATCTGACTTCAATAGGTAGTCGTTTCTCCAAGGCCAAAAAACCTCCACGTGCTCGATATGTTGGCTCGTTTGCGAGCGGCACATCGTTGGGCCAGCCCACAGATTTCGCCAAACTGCCGTTGTCGGCATTCGCATACTCTTGCAGATAGCACAGAAGTGAACCGTGATTTCACCCGTAGAGACGTGAGAATCGCGTGTTGAATATTGAAAAAACGAAACCCACTCGAAGTGACCGAGTTTCGTCTCCGAATATCTTGTTGCCTAGGATCGGACTATTACGACACGATTCGGCTTTTCAGCACATCCATGTCGAACTCGATACCGAGCCCGGGGCCGGTTGGTGGTGTGATGAAGCCATTTTCGAACACGAGTGGCTCTTTGAAGATCGTCTTATGCAGTGGACCCTGGTTGGCTTCCTGAATTAGAAAATTAGGTGAGCATGTATCAATCTGGATAGCCGCGGCAGCCGCGATTGGTCCGCAGTACATGTGGGGAGCGATCAGTGCGTAGTGAGCTTCAGCGATTGCAGCTACTTTTTTGGCTTCGAGAATTCCGCCGGCCTGACCAACATCGATCTGAATGATCGAAGCTGCGCCTTTCTCTATCAATTGTGAGAATTCGTACTTAGTTACAAGTCGTTCACCACTGGCGATCGGAATGCTTGTGTGAGCGGCAACTCGCGCCATTTCATCGTAGTTCTCGGGTGGCACTGGCTCTTCAAACCAGAACGGGTTGTACTCTTCGAGGATGTTTGCGACTCGGATGGCGGAGTATGTGGTTAGCTGCCCGTGTGTGCCGATTCCGACTTCAAGATCGTCGCCAACTTCTTTTCTAATGGCCTCAAAAATGTTTGCTGCTTTACGGATTTCAGGAAGGGAGATATCGCGTGGTCCGGGGTGAAGCGGAGCGAATGGATCGAACTTGCACGCTGAGTTGCCTTCTTCGAGCAACTGACGGGCGATTTCACCGGCTCGCTGCGGACTGTCTTGCCAGCCGTTAGGCATGTAGGCGTACGCTCGAAGTTGCTCGTGGAACTTGCCGCCGAGAAGGTTGTAAATGGGCTGGTTTGTTGCCTTACCTATGATGTCCCAGCACGCAATATCTATTGCGGCAAGAACTGATGTGTAGTGGAGGCTTGGGTGCCGATAATCATGCCGGCTACCGTATGCGTCGCTCCATATCTTCTCGATGTTGAATGGGTTCTGTCCGATTAGGAATGCTTCACAGGTCTCATGGATCAACTGGATATGAGAAGTGAATGCTTTCCAGCCACTTGTGTTGAAAGAACTACCAGTAACTTTCTCTCCGAGCCCGACAATACCTTCATCGGTTTCGACTTCCAAGAATAAGAAATACTTGCCACCGATATACGGTGGCTCGTTCTCAACGACTGTAGTTTTGACGCCCGTGACTTTCAACTTGCTACCCTCGAAGTCTTTGATTTGGGGCATGACCGCGCTGTTTGGATCGTGCCTAGTAGATGTCGCCGAGAGTGTATACCGGGAAATTAGGATAGGAAGAGGGCTGTTAACTGACCAGAATTAACGAAATGTTCTGCCGTTGTTGATTTGAGTTTGGTGTCGAATCAGTAGCCAAGTGATGCTCGAATCGTATTTGTGTGCGGCCCAAAGTGGGAAGATCGAGAAATTGCGGTAACGCGGAAAAATTTCGTGTGGCTCTCTAATCACATTTAGCTACGTTTTATTTGACATACATGAAGAAAATCTAATTGAGTATTTTGATCGCCTTAGCGGTGTTGGTGATGATCGGGGTTGGCCTGCAAAACGGGGTGTTGTCTGTTGCATGGCCATCCATGAGCGATTCGTTTGATGTCGCCATTACGTCACTAGGTAGCGTTATAGCGGCTTACACGGTCGGGTACACAATCTCGAGCTTCTCCAGCGGATGGCTACTTCGAATTAGCAGTCTCGGGCTGTTTCTCACGATTGGTGCGGTGCTTTCTGTCATTGGTTACTTAGCGTTTGCTGTTGCTCCAAGTTGGTGGTGGCTACTCGTTGTATCTGCGGCTGCAGGTTCAGGTCATGGCTATCTCGATACCGGTGTGAATTTGTACGCCGCCACGCAGTTGAACGCTAGGGCGACAAACTGGATTCACGCTTTCTTTGGTATTGGTTCACTGGGCGGATCGAGCTTGATGACCGGCGTCTTGCTTATAGGGGTTGGCTGGCAGTGGGGTTACCTGATAGTTGCCGCTCCTTTCGCTGTACTGATATTCGGATTCGCTGTTACCAGGAAAAGATGGCATTCTGGGCAGGTAGGCACAGAAGAAAGTATTACCGCAGCTGGCACTTTCGAGACACTTAGGGTGCCGGGCGTATGGATGGGCGTTACAGCATTCGTGATTCATACTGCTCTCGAAGTAGCCGCTGGTGTGTGGTCATTCACGCTGTTGACTGAAGGTCGTGGACTTTCAGTCGGAAGTGCTGGTGTGTGGGTCACCGCGTACTTCGGTGGATTAGTCGCTGGGAGAATTGCTCTCGGCACGTTTGCCGACAAGATTTCTTTGATGAACCTGCTTCGATTGTCTGGGATTCTTTCGCTCGCCGGGTCTCTCCTGTTCTGGCAGGTTTCCGTGGTGGAACTCAGCTTTATCGGTTTGGTTCTTCTGGGATTCGGATTGGGGCCGATATTCCCAACTTTGGTATCGGCAACACCGTCGTATGTTGGCAAAAGGCACACGCAGAACTCCATCGGGATTCAGATGGGTGCATCAGCGATTGGCGCAGGGCTGCTTCCAGCGGGAGTTGGACTTGTCGCCGCGGCCGTCGGACTTGAGGCGATTAGCGTGTCGCTCGTGGTGGGTGCAGTATTTTTGCTGATCGTGCTGTGGATGTTCAACCGGTTTTTGAACTAAGTCATCTACTGGCGAAGCACGTCACCGTTCATTCGGGGAAGCTAGTCGAGTCCGCGTGTGATGATGCGATCGGGCTTCATTCGGATGATGCCGCGCTCTGGACGATCACTTCGAATGATCTCCATGTAGGGCTCGTACTCCTCGGCAGTTTTGTACTTCCTAACGATTTCAGAAGTGATCGTATGCGGATCGCTCTCAGTCCACAATTCAGTCGTGCCAGCTACGGATAGATATCGTCCGTCGAGATCGTCGATCATTCCAGTGCATCGCTGATCGCGCACCAGATTGTTCCACTTGGCAGTTGATGGCGTGGTTGAGATCAGAAATTCATTGTTTCGCCAAACGAACCACACTGGCGTCAGTTGTGGTCGGCCATCTTTTCTAATCGTCGCCAGAATAATGTTCCGGCGTTCCGAGAGAAATTGTTCGGCGGCTGGGGTGGTCTCCTTGATAGTCATTGAACCTTTGACGAATCGATTTCTGGAACAAGTTGAGCTCAGTGATCGAGTGCCTGATCTGCGAGTTCGATAAATGGTCGGGGTGCTCGGATTTGAACCGAGGACCTCTTCGTCCCGAACGAAGCGCGCTACCGAGCTGCGCCACACCCCGACGTATCGAGCAATTCGATTATAGGCGCGTAGCTCGGTGTGTTGGCGACGGTAGCCTTGTGTATAGTCTTGCTCCGAGCCATCATCAAACGACTTGATAGCTCCTGTCTGCACCACGATCCCTACGATCCCCTTCCCGCCAAATGGATGGGGATCGTAGTTCTAGAATCTAAACTGGTTTTACGATCCAGTCGGCACCTTCGCCTCGAACGACTCGCCCAGCGTTCTCCATCGTGAACTGTGCTGCATTCAGTTCTGACTCGAGGGCTCGTGTTGCGAGGTGAGGGGTGACCACCACGTTGCTCATTGTCGGCAGCGGATTGTCAGATTCGATCGGCTCGATCTCAGTGACGTCGAGCCCGGCGGCGAAGATTTCCTTCGACTCAAGAGCCCTGATCAAAGCATTCTCGTCGACTACCGGCCCGCGGCAGGTGTTTATAAGTATTGCAGTCGGCTTCATCATCTTAAACTCACGATCCGACATTATGTGTTGGGTAACGCGATCAAGCGGAACGTGCAGAGTGATGATGTCGCAGGTCGAAACCAGTTCATCAAAACTGACTTTCTTTGCACCTGTCGCTGCAACGTAGTCAGCATCGTGTTCAATAACGTCGTGATAAACGAGTTCGCACTCCCAACCGGCGAGACGTTTCGCTACCCGTGAGCCGATTCGACCAAGTCCAACAATTCCGATTCGCTTGCCAACGAGAGTGTGAAATTCAGCTCGGTCACCTTCGACCCCTGCCATCCAAGTACCGGCCTTTACGCTTTCAATCTGAACATCGAGTTTGCGGTTTGTTGCGAACATAAGTCCAATGGCATGTTCGGCAACGGCAACAGCGTTTGCTCCGCCATTATTGGCAACATCGACGCCAAGCTCGGCGAGCGCTGCTTTATCGATGTAGTCAGTGCCTGCGCTGAAAGTTTGTACTAGTTTCAGTGTGCCAATTTTCTCTGCTAACTCAGTTAACTTTGAGTTGTGCCCGGCGGGCAGCAGTACAACCGCCCCCTTACATTGTTCTACGATTTCATCGAACGACTGTTCACTATCGACGAACCTGAGGTCTATACCACCGACTCGCTCTGCAGCTTCCGTAGTTTCTTTCATACGGGTATTTGAGCCTTCGTTGTTAGGACCGAGGATTACTACGATATTCGACATTTTGATGAACTACTTTGCTTTTAGGCTTTGAGCTTGTGGCGGTTAATAGTGATAAATGGGACTACTTACAAAGCAGTCGGTATGTACGAGGGCAGATTATACTTACAAGGTTGGATCGAATTGCAACACGATTTTCGATCTTCCGTGGCTGCTGCTTCGGCGCTAGTGCCGACGATATCAAAAAACTCGATATATCTAACTCCTACTCACGATAATGCATTTGAACTCAGTAACAGTACGCGCACCCGCAACAACCGCCAATCTCGGGCCCGGCTTCGACAGTATTGGCATGGCTCTGGATATGTGGAACGATCTGACTGTTACTCGTGGCCAGTTCAGTGTTTCTACTACCGGTGAAGGTGCCGATATCCTGCCACAGGACACTCGAAACTTGGTTGTCACTGGGCTTGAAGCGGCTTACAACTTCATCGGCGAACCGGTGCCTGGATTACAGTACCGATGCACGAACCGAGTTCCGTTTGCGCGCGGCTTGGGCAGTAGTTCATCTGCGATCGTAAGCGGGCTAGTGGCTGGTTCGGCATTATCAGGCGCAAATCTCACTATTGAACAGCTAACGATTTTGGCCGCCGATATTGAAGGGCATCCTGACAACGTCGCTCCCGCCCTTTATGGCGGTTGCACTGTGGGTGTACGTAACGGAACTGATAAGTGGATTGTCGATCAGGTCAAGGTCCCAGAAGAACTGTACGCAGTGCTTTTTGTACCAGAAGAACAGACGAACACGCACGAGTCACGATCCGCGCTGCCCGATCAAATAAGTCGAACAGATGCCGTGTTCAATATCGGTCGAGCTGCGTTGCTAGTTAACGCTCTTTCATCAGGTCGACTCGAACTGTTGAAGTACGCAACAGACGACCGACTTCACCAGCCTCACCGAACACAGGCGTTCAAGGCCATGCCTCATTTGATCAAAGCAGCTATAAATGGTGGAGCGCACGGAGCGTTTTTGTCTGGCGCTGGACCTTCTGTTCTTGCTCTGGCAACGGGCCGCGAAGTGACTATAAGTTACGAGATGGCGGAAACCGCTAGGACACACGGTGTGGTAGGAAAACCGATCATTGTTGCTGTTGCTCACGAAGGCGCATCGGTAGTGTCGAGCTCATGACAACCAATTCGGGAACCAAACGACGACCTGTCATCGTGCAGAAGTACGGTGGAAGTTCGTTGGCTACCGCCGAACATATCCAGAACGTAGCAAAACGAATACAGGCTCGGAAAGACGAAGGTGTAGACGTAATTGTTGTTGTTTCAGCGATGGGTGATTCAACTGACGATTTAATCGATTTGTCTCAAGCTGTAACGGGTGGCCAGATACCTGACGCTCGTGAGATGGACACCTTGCTTTCGACAGGCGAGCTTGTCAGTTCAACCCTGATGGCGATGGCATTGAAAGCGCACGGTTACGATGCGATCAGTCTCAGCGGGATCCAAGCTGGCATCAAGACCGATATGGTTCACGGCTCGGCTCGGATTGCCGATATTAAAACCGAACGTCTGCACAGCGAACTCGACAAGGGTCGAATCGTCATTGTGGCCGGTTTTCAAGGTCTTGCAGAATCCGGAGATATCACCACTCTCGGCAGAGGTGGATCCGACACTACTGCAGTTGCACTTGCTATAGCTGCTGAGGCTGAGCGATGCGAAATTTATACTGATGTTGACGGCATCTACACAACCGATCCTCGCCTTACCAGTAAAGCGCGTAAGCTTTCGGAGATCGGCTTTCAAGAAATGCTAGAAATGGCCGTACTTGGGGCGAAAATGAACCCTCGCTCTATCGAACTTGGAGCCGTTTACAACATGCCGGTCTACGTTGCATCGTCATTCTCGAACGAACCTGGCACGCTTATCCACGGAGGAGAGCACACAATGGAAGTCCGTAAGGCCGTAACCGGGATCGCTGTCGATCGCAACGTAGGAAAGATCACTGTTCGTGGTGTGATCGACCGGCCAGGAGTAGCTGCCGGATTACTCCAACCTCTCGCAGATGCTGGTGTTAGCGTGGACGTGATAGTGCAGAACGCCAGTTCAGACGGCACCACCGATTTCACGTTTACCGTCGACGAGGTAAATGTTGAAAAGGCATCTGAGGTAATCGGTCGCGACTCCAAGGTCGAGTACGCTGAAATTGTTACCGGTTCTGGCCTCGCCAAAGTTAGCGTCGTGGGTACGGGCATGGAAAATACCCCCGGTTACGCCGCAAGAATGTTCTCCACGCTAGCCGAAGTGGGCGTGAACATCGATATGATCACAACATCTGAGATTCGAATCACGGCCATCATTGGTCGTGATCAGGTTCAGAACGCTGTTCAAGCATTGCACGACGCATTTGAACTAGAAAAGACCGAGTAGACTCTGCGGAGTACTGTTC
>JABMNN010000019.1 GCA_013204545.1 Chloroflexota bacterium
ACTCAGTGTCGGGGCAGAATGGCATCATTCAGTTGAAAATCTTGCGCGGAATATATGCACCCGCACCACCATCAACCAACACAAAGCGATAAGAAGTACCCGGGGGCACCAACACCACAGCTAAGCACCGCCACCATTACCGGCTAGCGGTTATCAACAAACATTCATTGTCTACCATGAATTCCGAGGGCATTTATGGGTGGGTATTGTTGGCTGATCTACACGATTTGGGACGAATTTGGGACGAATGCTCAGATTCTTCGACAAATACTGGAGCCTGAGATAATTCAATTATCCGGCGATTTGAACTGATTTTGTACCCACTCAGGCAACCGCCACCAAATCTCACGTCAAGATGAGCATCTAACTTCGAACCAGAGGGCCGGGGGTTCAAATCCCTCCGGGCGTACCATATCGAACTAAACAAAGACCCCTTCATAACCGGAGGGTTTTTTTGTCTTACGAATTATCAACCGATGTGGTGTAGCCGGATTCTTGCTCCTTTGCGAGAGTAAGATGCACCCGCCGTGACTGGCATATTCAAAGGCTGATCGTTCGATTCGATTGCGAATAGCCGAGCGGAATTAAATCATTGGAATCTCGACACCGGAGCAAAAATCATGCGAGTGATATTGGTTGGATGTGAATATGTTGGCACGACAACGTTGGCTCATACTATCGATGATTGGCTCGAAGCCAACATGGGCGTTAGATTCTCACTAATCCACGACCATTGGAAGATCCCGCACACGTCAGGTCACCCCGATGACTCTACTCCAGAGGAGCAGGCGTGGCTCTTGGCAGCTTCTCCAAAATTTAAAGAAATGCACCAACGACATAGTTTGTACTACCACGTACAAGCCAACTCGTTCATCGGACACGATGATGGGATGCTGATCGGCGGAGCTATCGAAGACGGTGTCTACGGCCCGATGTACTTTGGTTACGGCGGCAAAGATCATAGGTTAAACCGTGAAATAGTTCAGCACCAATGGGAACGTACGATACTTCATTTCACCAGTGAAACTGTTCTAGTACATGTGACTGCCGATTCAAACGTGATAGCAGAGAGACTGCACGGTGATCCTCACGATAATATGGTGATTTCTGAGGCCGACATTGACAAAGTTAAGACTAGATTCGCCGATTTGGTTGAATGGTCGATCCTCGGAAAGAAGATTGCATTAGATAACAGCGGTTCTATTGAAGACACGCTCGCCCAATTTGTGTCAAAAATTGAACCATTCCTAACCAATGTCGACAAATCTCGTATGAAAGCGCACAAATCAGAGCAATGAAACTTGGAATCTTGTCACGCGGTCCTAGTTTGTATTCGACACGGCGATTGGTAGAGGCTGCCATGCAGCGTGGGCACAGTGTGAGGGTCGTGGATTACCTGCGCTGCTATATGGACATTACTTCGCGGAACCCACAGGTTATGTTCAATGGTGAGTCCTTAGAATTCGACGCAGTAATTCCACGTATTGCTTCTCAACGCACGTTTTATGGTGTTTCTATCGTGCGTCAGTTCGAGATGATGGGCATACACACGTCGAATGAATCTCAGGCGATTAGTCGATCCAGAGATAAGCTCCGGTCTCTTCAACTGCTGTCTCGAACTCATGTGCAGCTGCCTCGGACAGGCTTCGCTGAAGAAACTCAAGACATCGGTGGCGTGATTGAAGCTGTGGGTGGCCCTCCGCTTGTTGTGAAACTCCTACAGGGCACTCAAGGTGTGGGTGTCGTATTGGTTGAATCGGAATCAGCTGCTAAATCGGTAATCGATGCTTTCAGACAACTTGATACTAATATTCTGATTCAGGAATATATCAAAGAGGCGAATGGCAAAGACATAAGGTGTTTTGTGATCGGCGGTAAAGTCGTCGCAGCAATGGAGCGCGTGGCCGTTGGCACGGAATTTCGAGCAAATTTGCATCAAGGTGGAACCATTCATCGAGTTGAGCTAACGCCGATCGAGATTGATTACGCTCTAAAAGCAACGGCGGTGCATGGACTTGGGTATGCGGGGGTTGACATTCTGCGTTCGCATCGTGGTCCACTGGTTCTTGAAGTGAACTCATCACCAGGATTTGAAGGGATCGAGGCCGCGACTGGAGTCGATATCGCAGGTTTGATGGTCGACCACATCGAGGATGAACTCTCAGTCCTGAACGCCGACGGGCAGGTGATGATCTGATGGCGATGCCTGAGATCAGCCGAAGTATGCAAAAAACGATCAAATCGATCGGTTGGCGCGAACGAGTTTCATTCCCCGATTTTGAAGTGGTCGGAGTCAAGGCGAAGGTCGACTCAGGGGCCCAGACTTCAGCCATACACGCGTTTCGTCCGCGGTTTAGCCAAAAAGAAGACGGGGAATGGGTGTCATTCGAAATATACCCAAGGCGACGAAGTACTAAGGATGCAGTTAGGGTCAAAGCCAAGGTGCTCGCACACCGTTGGATTCGGAGTTCGAACGGCAAAAGAGAATTGCGACCGGTGATAGAAACGACGATGTGTTTGGGAGGGGAATCGTTCAAAGCGGAAATGACCCTCGCAAATCGACATCTCATGGCCTATCGGATGATCCTAGGACGTTCTGCCCTGCGAGGGCGATTCATTATCGATCCGAGTAAGTCATATCTACACGGCGACTAGGCCTAGCCCATTGAACCGCTTGATCACTTAGCCGGTGTGCCGACCGAACAGTATCATTCGTTATCGAAGTTAGGTTTATATTGCTTTTGGGAGACAAAATATGTCGCAAGATGTCGTTCGCTACGGACTGCTTTCAACTGCTCAGATCGGTCTGAACGCCCATCTGCCTGCCTCTTACGACTCCAAAAATTCTGAGATCGTATCCGTTTCATCTCGAACGGCTGCGAAGGCACAGACGACCGCCAAAAAACACAACATTTTGCGATGGTATGGGTCATATGAAGAGCAGCTAGCTGACCCGGATATGGATGCAGTAATCAATTCGCTGCCAAACGGTATGCACTGCGAATGGACGATCAAGGCGGCTGAAGCTGGCAAGCACATCCTTTGTGAAAAGCCGTTGGCGGTTTCGGCAGAAGAATGTCAGCGAATGATCGATGCTGCCAATGCCAATAATGTTGTTCTAGTCGAGGCATTCACGCACCGATGGAACCCGCACATGCGAATGGCTCGCAAGCTAATCGCTGAAGGTGCTGTTGGCGAAATCCAAACTATCGACTCAGCGTTGTGCTTCAACATCGCCGAACCTGATGGAAACGTTCGATTTTCCCAAGAGCTTGCCGGCGGTGCACTTTGGGATGCAGGTTGCTACGCCGTTTATGCCACAAGATTTGTGATGTCGTCAGAACCGGTACAAGTCATCGGAATGTCAAACGACTCAGGCAATTGGGGAATCGACACGACGTTCTCAGGAACGATGAAATTCGCCAATGGTGCAATCGGCAATATCACTACCAACATGCAGCAACCTTTCCGTTGTTACATCGCGATTGACGGCTCTCAGGGACGAATCGAAATCCCAGGAATGTTCGACGATTCCGGCCCGATTATTATCAAGCGCGGTGATGGAAGAAATGGTCGACAGGAAGAGATCATTGCCACTCCTGCGCCGTACCGGTTCACGGTGCAGTTCGATGAGTTTTCAGAGTGTGTATTGACTGGAAAAAAACCTGAATTCCCAGCCGAAGATGGTCTACGAAACACTGCAGTTGTTGAGGCGCTTTACAAGTCGGCAACCACTGGCAGCCCGGTCAATCTCAGCCTGTAACCCTCTTTCGAATTCACAAGCGAACAGGTCGGCTATTCGGAAGTAACCTCTGGATAGCTCCAGCGCGTATTGGTGCGAAGGCGTAATATGCCCCCGCTACCTCACCACTACTTAGTAATTTTTAGGTGTAATTAACGATGTACCCAAGTGATGTTCGAAAGAAACTGGCGACAGGGAACCCTATTCTTGGAACCAGCATGTTCACTCGTGAGCCGTTCGTTGCTCAGTCGATTTATCAGACCGGTGCTGATTGGGTTTGGATCGACCAAGAGCACTCGCCAGCTGGGTTCGAATCTGTCGGAACTATTTGCGTACAGGGTCGAGAGAACGGCAGTGCACCGGTGATTCGAATTCCATATAACAACCCTGGCGATATCAAGAAAGCCTATGACGTTGGAGCGGTGGGAGTAATGGTGCCGCAGATCGATACTCCAGAAGACGCCAAGAATGCGGTGCACTGGGCAAAATATCCCCCGATCGGTATGCGAGGGATCGCACCATTTTTCGCCGGATATCTTGGTCTTACGCAGCAAGACATCATTGATAACGCCAACGATGAGACGATTCTAATGCTCCAGATGGAGAGTGTCGAAGCATATGAGAACCTCGACGAAATTCTGGCGATTCCGGGATATGAGGTGCTTCTTGTTGGTCCAACCGATCTTTCAGCGTCCCTCGGCATCAGCGGTGATATTCACAACTCGAAGGTCGAGAACATCATGACTGATGTTGCTCAACGAATCAAAGGCACTGGCAAGTACCTCGCTACTACATTCGCCGATGTCGACGACTGTCGGCGTTGGATCGGTGCTGGTTACCAAATGATGAACGTTTCGAGCACTCTTGCTCTCGGCACGATCCAGACCAAAAAGATTTACGCCGAACTTCGAGAGACTTACAAAGCCTAGTTCTTAACCGCGATACGGATAATACGGCCAACAAAAGAACGGCGGGACAATTCCCGCCGTTCTTTTGTTTAACTCGCCTTGAACTAGTCCATGTGCAGTGCAACTCGTTGAGCTTGCGTGCCGGTATCCTTGCCTTGCCATTCAGCGAATTCGAATGCTTCGTTGACCTTCTCGAGCGCGAATGTATCCGAAACGACGTCCATGAGTTGGTACTTGTTCTTGGTTTTCACAAGGAATTGCAACGCAGCTTCGATCACCCATGGGTTGTAGTGAACTGTACCGACCCACTTAGTTTGGTTTCCGATGATCTTGCCGGCCGGAATCGTAAGACTGCCACCGCCGATGTTTCCTATGTCCAAGTAAGAACCATTGATCCTAACCATATCGAGACCTTCGTATGTCGCTGCGGCGATACCCACGACTTCAACAACTACATCCGCACCAATGCCATGAGTAAGTTCGCGCACCCGTTGAACACGTGATTCGGGTGTCGGGTATTCGGAGATCGAAATGGTCGAAGTAGCGCCGCATTTCATTGCTCGATCGAGTCGATTCTGCTGACCGTCGATAACGATAATTTGGCTTGCACCTCGCTCAGCAGCGACTGCAGTTGCGTAAATTCCGAGACCACCAGCACCTTGAACGACTACTGTGTCTCCAAATGCAACGCCAACTCGTTCAAGACCGAACAGCACCTGCGCCAATGCACAGTTCACTGCCGGAATGGCTTCGCTAGGAAGATCGTCAGGAACTTTGTAAGCGTAGTGCCCCGGTTCGAGGTAAAAGTACTCCGCCATGCCGCCGTTACAGAATGCGTAATCGTCGAGCCCAACCATGTTCCTACGTTGCCGGAAAGTGCAAGCATGGAGCTCGCCTCTAATGCAGTGGTAGCAGCGGTGGCATGGGAAGAAGAATGGGAACGCTACTCGATCTCCCTCTTTGAGCGGTCTGCGGAGCGAATCGGTGTTGATGCCGTTGCCCAGTGAATGGACTACACCTGTGAACTCGTGTCCCAAAACTCGGCGTTTCGAGAGAGGTGGACCGTCTCCATCACCACGCCAGACGTGTAAATCGGATCCACAAATCACTGCATCAGTGTTCTTGATTAGGATTCCGCCCGTCTCAATTTCTGGCGTTGGAAATGTTTTCAACTCGAATGGTTTACCCGGTTCTGTGAAAACAGTCGTAAGGCCTAGGGGCATCTGAATTTCTCCGTGTTGGGAATTCGAAAGTAAATTGCCCGACGAAATCTAGGCTTATCCGTCGACTTCGGCAATACGCGATAAGCGAAAATATGAATCATTCATTGAATATATGAGCATATTTGCGAGCAATGTAATCCTAGTGGCTCCAACCGTCTTCACAGCAGGCGTATACTCTGCCGGTTTTCCGTATTTATTTGGGAGCTGTGGACTGTCGATACGGTTTGTTCGCAGCGTAGAGAGGGACAGTCAGAATTGTTGGAGCGATTTCACGTACCGAGTGACATAGCAGTACATGTCGACGTAGACGATATGCACGCAACTGTGACCGATATTTTCTTGAAAATGGGTATGCCCGCTGACGCCGCCGCCAAAGCGGCAGAAGTGCTCGTTTACGCCGACATACGAGGTATAGAGACGCACGGAGTTTCGAACATGCTGCGTCGGTACGTCGAAGATTTTGGTGCGGGTGGGATTAATCCAACTCCTAACCCGAAGATCATCCGAGAGATGCCAGCCGCGGCAACTCTCGATTCCGATGGTGGCCATGGTCTCGTCATAGGCCCACTGGCTATGAATATGGCGATCGAGCGTGCCAAGATCTACGGAATCGGAACCATAACTGCAAATAACGGTCGACACTTCGGTGCGGCTGCTTACCATGCAGCAATGGCTATTGATCACGGCATGATCGGTGTTTCGATGACCACAGGTGGTATGCAGGTGCTTCCGGTGGATGGCTCTAAGCCGATGTTCGGTCTCAATCCAATTTCGGTAGCAGTGCCAACAAACAGCGAAGCGCCGTTTATTTTCGATGCCTCGATGAGTTCGGTTGCGGGAAACAAAATTGCACTAGCGAAGCGCCTTGGCGTCGATGTAGCTGCTGGATGGATTTCTGACGCAGACGGTGTCCCTATTCTCAAAGAGGGTCCCGTTCCGGACAAGTACTTCATGTTGCCGACTGGCGGATCACGCGAGAACGGTGCCCACAAGGGTGCAAGTATGGGTATGTGGGTCGAGATCATGTGTGGTCTACTCGGTGCCACAGGAGCAGGACCTAACCGCGAAGGCGGAGCTTCTCATCACTTCATTGCCTACAATGTTGAGGCGTTCACCGATCTTGAGAATTTCAAGAACGATATGGACATCTATATGAACGCAGTAAAGAACACCCCACCGATCCCTGGCAAGGAACGAGTTGTCTATGCAGGACTGCCCGAACACGAAGAAGAGATCGAACGCCGCAAGAATGGAATTCCATATCACCCTGAAGTAATCGACTGGTTCCGCGGTATCACTGGCGAACTCGGCATTAGCTGGCGCCTAACAAACGACTAAAGCAGGAGCATCCATATGGCAAAGCGAATAAACAAATGTATCGAGTTGCTTGAGCAGGGTCAGCCTTTCTATGCGACTCACCCATCTGATCTGACATACGAAGCTGGAGTCAAAGACTCACAGACTTGGGCTGATATGTTGATGTTGGATTTTGAGCATCACCCATTTGACACGGTTGGTCTTACTAATTACATGCGCGGTTTGAAGGATGGTGGTCCGACTCCGAGCGGTCACTTGACGCCGACGGTCCTCTGCACACTGCCTTCTAATGCGATCACGCCGGAAGAGGTGCGTTATAACGCCTGGCAGGCACGCCACGTCCTCACAGCTGGATTGCATGGAATTCTCCACACCCACACAAGGACAGCAGAATCAGTGAAGGCGTTTGTGCAGATCACTAGATACCCGTTTCAGGAAACTGACCGAGACGTGATAGGCGAAGGTCTCCGTGGTGCAGGTGGGCAGAAGCCCGCAAATGACATCTGGGGACTTTCAACAGCGGAATACTCCAAGGTCGCTGACCCGTGGCCGTTGAACCCTAATGGAGAGCTTATTCTGGGTTTGAAGATCGAAGACAGATACTGTCTCGAGAATGTTGACGAAATCGTCGAAGTGCCTGGAATCGCATTCGCTGAATGGGGACCTGGTGACATGGGCATGTCTCTCGGACACCCAGACGCCCACGACCCACCGTACCCGCAAGAGATGAACGACGCCAGAGATCGTATCAATGCAGCTTTGGCCTCAAAGGGCATCGGCTTCTACGCTAGTTGGGCTGATGATGAAATGACCATGGAGCAGCGCGTCGATTACTCAATCGACGTACTCAAAGTGAAAATGATGGGGGCTACACAAGAGTGGGCAGAATACGGTCGAAATAAAACCGGACGAACCATGCCCTGGTAGTCGATCATTCGACTTTTCTTACGCCATTCGGCGAAACAAATTGCAATTTGAGTCGAGCTCGTGAATGCGGGCTCGACTCGCGTTCAGACCAGACCAAATAGATTTTTGATATAAGGAACTCAAACAATGAAAGTACTTGTAACCGGCGGATCGGGAATTGTTGGTCATTATGTGATCGACGAACTCTACAAACTGGGCCATGAGGTAATAAACGCCGACAAATTCCGCATGAGCAGTAATCTTGGTCACAGTGGAACTACCGGGCAACTTGCCAGCGCTGATGTCGCCGTGAAACTGCGAGAAAACTGGCCGACCACCCCCAAATTCTTTGAAGTTGAGATTTCAGACTACGGACAGGTTATTTCTGCGATGGACGGCTGTGATGCAGTCATCTCATTGGCTTCACGACCCAGTGCTGCCAATTACGTCGAGGAAGACGTCGTGCAAACGAACACGATGTCTATGTGGAACGTGTGTCGAGCTGCTGAACAGCTCAGGGTAAAACGAGTCGCACTCGGCTCTTCGTACAACTCCGTAGGAGCGATGGGGACCGCCGCACGGTGGGCACCAAATGAGGTCAAACCACCAGAGTATTTCCCAATGGACCAGAACGTTCACACACGATCTGAAGATCCTTACTCGATTGCAAAATGGCTTGGTGAAGAGATTGGCGAGGCATTTTCTCGTCGATCTCCATGGATGGCGATTGCCAGCATGCGATTTAACGGAATGTGGGATGACGCGTACTTCACTCATTTGCATGCAAATCCGATCATCGATCCTTGGACGAGGTGTCAAGGATTCTGGACATACCTGCACATTCGTGATGCTGCCCGTGCTTGTGTTCAATCGGTTGTGAATGAGAACTGGAACGGTCACCACCGGTTTTTCCTCAACGCCAAGGACACAATGTTGAACATCCCCACTATGGAAGCGATCAAAACGGTTTACCCCAATGTTCCCCTTAGGAAAGAATTCGTGGGATTCGAGGCACCTCTTTCAATAACAAACGTCAAAGATGTGATTGGCTGGGAACCGATCTATTCGTGGCGAGACGATCAGTTCAGTTCATAGTTCGGTCTTGTATGGCGTCGTACAACGTAAAATGGACGTATGTGCGGCGCTTTTGTTTATGTTTATGTAAGTGGGGTTCACTATCAGTTGAGGGGTAGCGAGGTGGAGCATGGCGGTATTGGCGAATTGATTATCCGCCGACTCGATCTCGAATCACGTTTCAATATTCGTCCAACCCAAGACGTCATCACAATCGTGAGTGAACATGGTCGACTGGCCGCTAAACCGATGCACTGGGGGCTGATTTCGAGTGGGTCAACGCCGGAAAAACTAACACGGAAGACTTTTAACGTACGTGATGATCGACTAGCTGAATCACCGATGTGGAGTGGTGTGTTCAAGAGAGGTAGGGGAGTAATTCCTGCAAGTGGATTCTTTGAATGGAAAAGGACAAACGGTTCTCAGCAGCCGATGTATTTCACTCTGAAAGAAGGTGAGATTCTTCATTTTGCCGCCGTTTACGACTCCTTGATAAACGAGCGTGGCGAGACCATCGATTCGTGTGCAATTCGCAGCCAACGAGTTCATGTCGAGTATTCATGATCGAATGCCTGCGATTCTCGACGAGGAGAGAGTTACACTTTGGCTCGATTCTTCAACCAATGAAACGGCTCAATTGCAGTCGATATTGTTGCCGGCGTCGAACGATCTACTTCGAGCAATATCTGTATCTAACAGAGTGAACTCGTATAAAAACAACGATTCAAGATTGATTGAAGAAGCCTCAATCAGCGAACCCGCAGCGGTAGATCGACAGCTAGGATTGTTCGACGATTACTCCGAGTAGATTACCGCCAAAGACAAAGAAATGAAGAGTCCACCAGAACACCCAGAAAACGATCATAGTGACTTGGATTACGACGATCCTGAGAACAAGATACTTGGTCCATCGCAGAGCGATATCGATCGTTCTTGGGATGGTTATGAGTCCAATGGAGGTGCCCAGAAAATCGGTGGAATGGCGTGGAAGGCAACAATTGTAATCGTTTCGATCGTGATACTGGCATCTATGTCAATTGGAATATTCGGGCCGCTTCTCAATGGCGACAGGTCAGCCGAACCAACACCACCAGACCGCGTTTCGGCTCAGGTATTGCGCGTTATCGACGGTCGTACAATCGTTGTCGACGCTGGAAATGGCGAACAAACGGTGCGGTTAATTGGAATCGAATCGCCGCCATACGGCGACCCGTTCTACGACTTTGCACAACAGGTCACCCAGAGTTGGATTGATAACAAAGAGGTGCTATTGGAATCTGACGAGCGAGATGGAGACGAGCAAGGACGGTTATTGCGTTATGTGTTCATCGGCAATGTCATGATCAATGCGGCTCTCCTCTTGAATGGGCTCGGGAACGCCGACATAAAACATCCAAATACTAGATATGACGGGTATTTTGCAGAAATGGAACGCCAAGCCCAAGAATCAGGAATTGGAATCTGGGACGACGCGTTCGGTGGAGATATGGACGCCGGTGATCCCCAAGCCATGAGTCCTTTATCTGTGCCAGCAGACATAACTGCTAATTGACCATGCAGAGCACATCGCGAGAAAGTCGTTCCGCTCAGCGATTTAGATTAGTAATTTCCAATCCGTCCTTTAGAAGACTTTGGGGCATTGGTATCGCATCTACGACGATGCGGTGGATGGAAACTGTGGCTCTGGGCATTTTTGTTTTCGAACTTACGGGTTCGCCATTCTGGGTGGCAGTGATCGGATTCTTACGTATGATTCCGATGCTGTTGCTTGGTCCGACAATTGGGCTGATATCTGATCGAGTCAATCGTAAAGTTCTTATGGGGTCAACTCTGGGGATCCTGTCAGGCGTCTACGTGATAATGGCGATATTGGTTGTCACCGGTCGGATTGAACTTTGGCACATATGCGTGGGTGCTACGTTGGCAGGTGTTATGTGGGCAACTGATTTTCCAGTCAGGCGCGCGATGATTGGCGACGCGGTCGGCCAAGATGGAATATCTACGGCAATCGGAATTGATATGGCCAGTAGTAACTTCTCAAGGGTTATAGGCCCCCTGGGAGCCGGAGCGTTCCTAGCCACCCTCGGGATCGAAGCGGCATACATCACTGGAGCAATATTGTTCGCAATAGGGTCGACGTTGGCATTCACACTGCCACCCGTAGATCGACCTCAGAAGTCTCAAGAGAGGTTTGGTTACTTTGCAAATCTGTCGCAAGGTTTGAAACACGTGAAGGCTGATCAAATCATTGTCGTGACTTTGCTCATAACAATCGTTATGAACATCTTCGGTTTCCCTTACCAGCATATGGTTCCAGTCATTGGAGCTGAAACCTTGAAAGTTGGGCCTCTGCTAGTCGGAGTTTTGCTCGCAACTGAGGGTGTAGGCGCCACAACTGGATCGCTTGTGATCGCACTTAAAGCTCGTCCTAGCGGATTTACTAGGATTTATTCATTCGGATCAATCATGTTCCTGATCGCTATATTTTCTTTTTCGTTGGCACCATCGTTTTGGATGGCCCTTCCGATTCTGCTGATAGGTGGTTTTTCGATGTCAGGTTTCGCCACGATGCAAAGTATTATCGTGATTAGTTCGACCCCAACTGAAATTCGTGGCAGAGTATTGGGTGTGCTAGCTGCATCGATTGGCACTGGTCCACTTGGAGCACTGATGGTCGGAGGGCTAGCCGTTTGGTGGGGTGCCAATCACGCTGTTACCGCTATCGCTGTTGTGGGACTAATCTTGACGATTATTTCGTTGTTGGCTTGGCCGAAGTATCTGCGCAGCACAGTGGTAAATAAATCATCAAGTGCCTTTGTCGGTCGCTAAAGTAATCGAAATTACATACATATAAATGACCGAGATGATCATCGGTATTACGAAGCGTGGGGTAGTTTGATTTTCGTGAACTGTGGCTTTTGGGATCAGATTTCTTAGTGCGCGATAATAGTCAAATTTACTCCCTTGTGGCCCTTGATATAGATGGCACGATGATCGGTGGCGACCGAATCGTTAAACCTGAATTGATCAAGGCAATTGCGCGAGTTCAAACCGCAGGAGCAGTCGTGTCCGTTTCCACTGGACGAACACTGACACCTGCGCTGAGAATTGCCCAAGAATCAGGAGCGAAAGGTCCAGTCATTTGTTTCCAAGGTGCGATGACTTTCGATCAACTCAAGAACATGGAAGTGCGACACGAACGACTCGATGAAATCGTCGCAGCGCAGGCGATCTCTGGTCTCACATCGATCGTCCCAGAAGTCATGATGTTTCTTGGAAACGATGTTTGGGTCGAAAAACGTTCCGAATGGACTGACGGTTACGGTCAACGGATGGGGGTCAGCATCCGAGATACGGATTCGTTGATGACAATGGTGGATCACAAGCCAACTGCTATCGTGGGTGTTGGTGCCCCGGAAATAGTTGGCCCGCTTGTCGAGAAGCTACATGCGCTACTTAACGGGTTGGCGCTAGTTACTCATTCGTTGCCGATGTTTTGCGAGATCGAAGCCATAGGTGCCGGAAAAGATCTCGCTGTAGAGCATCTTGCAGGTTTACTGAATGTCGATCGCAACGGTGTAATCGCGGTCGGCGACGGTAAAGGTGATCAATCAATGATCGAATGGGCTGGCTTGGGTATTGCTGTTGATGGAGGCCACCCAGATGCTGTTTGTGCGGCTGATCGAGTGATCGACTCGCCCGAAAACTTTGGCCTAGTTAACTTTCTCAACGAACTTTGTGGTGCTGGTAAATTCGGACCACCAGTAATCTAGACACGGTTACCTTGATTGACGACCGGTATTCACGTATATAGGCAGGAATTCTTGAAAGACATAATCGTTCTCGGCGGGCTCAACATGGATCTGATCGTGGACACGCCACGTTTGGCAGGTCCGGGCGAGACTGCCGAGGGTACTCGTTTCTACACAACGCCGGGCGGTAAAGGTGGGAACCAGGCTGTCGCTGCGGCTAGGCTTGCGCAAAGTCCGGGTTCAGTGAAGATGATCGGTCGTATCGGAGACGACATATTTGGAGAAGAAATGGCTCAATTCATGCGCAATGAGGGCATTGATACCTTACGTCTTCGTCGAACCGAGAACAGTGCGTCGGGAGTTGCGGTGATTTTCATTCTTCCTGATGGAGAAAATCACGTGAATCCGGTTTACGGGGCAAATGCGCTTTGTGACACTCAACAATTAGACGACGTTTGTGACCGTTTGACCGGTGCCGGTGTATTGCTTTGTCAACAAGAAATCCCTATCTTCGTTACGAAGGCTTCTATCGATGCAGCGGCTAAAGCCGGAGTTGTAGTGATTCTAGATCCGGCGCCGGTTCGAGAGGTCCCTGATGGCTTTTACGGTTCAGTGTCGATTATGACTCCGAATCAAGGTGAGGCCGCGTCGATGGCAAATATTGATGTTGTCAACGCAGTATCAGCCAAGAAAGCGGCTGTAGCGATCCGCAATACCGGAATCGAAACCGTCATAGTGACTCTCGGAGACCAAGGGGCATGGGTTGAATCCGAAGGAATCTCCGAACTGCTCAATCCGTTCAAAGTCCCAGTTGTAGCTACGGTAGCGGCCGGAGATGCGTTCAACGGAGGACTTGGTGTCGGCATCGCATCCGGAATGCATCTGTTAGATGCGGCCCAACTGGGAATGGCATCTGGGGCCCTGTGTGTTGGCAGACCCGGTGCTCAAGAGTCGATGGGTAGCAGATCAGAAGCCGACGCTCTGCTCGCGTCACAAGGCTGATCAGGCTAGTTCAACGCAGGTGGGGGGCCGGAGATGTCCGCGACGCTTGTGATTCCTGCCTTGTTCATCAATTTTGATAGACGCTTGTTGATTCTTGCTGGCAGCCCAGGCCCTTCATAAATAAACGATGTGTACAACTGAACAGCGGATGCGCCTTTCGACAAGAGAAGCCATACATGCTCGGCTGTAGTTACACCGCCACATGCAATTATCGCTGCTTGGCCTTGAACCTGAGCTTGAACGTCGGCAATCATAAGTTCGGTGTGGTCGAACAAGGGAGCACCACTCAGGCCTCCTCGGCCGACTTTCAACCTGCTATTTTCGATCGGGTGGGTATTGGCAATAACAAGTCCGTCAACACCAGCATCCACGGCTGTTGCGGCTAGCTTTAGCATTTCTCTACGATTTTCATCATTTCGCGGCCATGGTGGAAGTTTTATGAACAGCGGTACCTGCTTTTCAACAACGAGACCTTCGATCAGCCCTCGAAGACGGGCTGGTTGATGGAATATACGAAGTCCGGCCGTATTAGGGCTGCTGATGTTAAGTTCTATGCCCGATGTGAGCGACTGAGCTCGGCGGAAACACTCGAATATTTCTTCTTCGATCGTGCCAGCGATGCTCAACATCACACGGTCATGGTTTCGCTGAGATTTTTTCATCCGCTTGATCACTGGCTCTAACCCTTGGCCAGGGAATCCCAGTGCATTCATCAAGGCCTTTTGCTCCGGCACCCTTATCATTCGAGGCTTCGGGTTCCCCGGACGCGGAGTCAGCGTTACCGTACCCCCGGTAACGAAGCCGAACCCCAGATTGAGAATTGATCCGAGCACTTTGCAATCTTTGTCGAACCCTGCAGCCATTCCGATGGGAGTTGGTAATTCGATACCAGCTAGATTCGTATCGAGTTTGCGGTCTCCAGTTCCATTCGCAATCCGAAACGAGTTCCATAAACCCGGCACTCTGAGAGCGGTTTCGGCTACTTTGTGAGCGCCTTCAGGAGGCAGACGGAATATGAGAGGCCTTGCAGCTAGACTGTAGATACTCGTTTTATCACTCCCGATCAATGACAACATCGTCAAAGTAATGGTCATATTGGCTGTTTCGTCCAGAATAACCAGAAGTAAGATGTTATTCGCCCCCAGCTTATAACACGACCCAATTACACCGGACGAAGGTCTGATCTGAACACATGACACTGGAATACCACATCGGGAATGCTGCGCAACCGAAAGGACATGCCCTGATCTATTTTAAAGATGGATCGAACCCTGATCGTGTTGGAGCGTCTTACGTCGTTATCTTGCCGGTATCGGTTGATATCAGCAAATATGTGCCTCCGTTCCTTGCAGGACAGGTGGAGCAATTAGGTGCTGGTGAAATGTCTTCATTTGCCTTTCCGCCAGCACCTGAGCCCGTTCCTTCCGAGGCATGGTTACGACAAATGGCTGAATTGCGAAACGATGATCTATTGTATGGTGGTGTTGCGAAACTAAGTGACGTGACTGCCTTGATGGAAGTGGTCGCAGGAATCTCGGCAGAGTACGCAGCGCACTACGACAGTTTTGCTAAGGCAAATGGTTTTACTGAAGCTGGAACCGAGCAAGTCTCAGGCGTTTCCGGTGAAGCAGGTGCAATCGGCGGTGGTGAGGCGCTCAATGTCGATGTGCACGACGTTATGTACAGCATGATGTCTGAGCCGGATCTGCTTGCGGAACTGACGACGTTGATGGGTCGCTTCCAGTACGAAAATAGTGGCGGTGATAGTGGAGGTGCCCGCGAGAGTGAAGCAAAAATCCGGTCGATTGCAAAACACGTGCCTGAAAATCGGAGAATTGACCTGCTGATCGATGCTGCCACCGATAGCCGGTCTGAATCAGCAAAGAAGGCTCAACTCTATCTCGAACGAGCATTTGCCATGTACCGCGAGGACTACACCAGAGTGCACACCATTGAGCAGGAAATTAAGTCACTCGACGTCGACTAGACAGTTCAAGCCAGAGCTGATTTGAGCTGCTCGACGGTTATATTTCCCCCACTCGCCACGAGCACGACTCGTTTTCCTCGGATTTGATCTCTCATGTTGACTGCAGCGGCCAAAGAAGCAGCCCCTGCGTGTTCGGCCAGCGTGCGTGTAGCGTGAACGTAGAGCTTGATCGCACTACTAATGTCCGAATCTTCCACAAGCACAAACTCTTTTAGTCGCTTTCGAAGAATACTAATTGGGAGTGAGTAGGCAGATTCTGTCGCCAGTCCCTCAGCGACCGTTGACATCGGATACGTCTCGAAATTCCCTGATTTCCACGCGTGGTAAGCCGCAGGCGCATTTGCGGCCTGAACCCCAATCACATGAGTCGATGGTGAGACCGCATCTGAAACGATGCATGCACCTGAAGCTCCTGAACCCGCGCCGATTGGAGCGAACAACACATCGATGTCACGCAAATCTTCATAGATTTCGACTGAGTAAGTTCCAACCCCGGCTATTAGAGCAGGCTCGTTTGCGGCATGGACGAAACGCATGTTTTCACGATCTGCCAACTCTTCGGCATATTCTCGGGCTCGCTCGAATACATCTCCGCGGAAGATAACGTTAGCACCTAACGAGGCGATTGAAGCAGCCTTAGCGGAGTTGGCTCCTTCGGGCAAGACCACCGTGCAGGATGCTCCAAACGCACGGGCAGCATATGCGATCGATTGCCCGTGATTACCGGATGAAGCGGTAACGAATCCTCGATCACGCTCGTCCCGAGTTGTCTGGGAAACGAGATTAATACCGCCACGGACTTTGAATGCGCCTAGAAGTTGGAAATTTTCATGTTTCACCCAGACATCGGCGTCCAAAAGTTCTGAGAGAACCGGGTAATGCCTCAAAGGTGTTCTCAGAACATGATCTTCTATAGCTAATTTAGCGTCGTGAATGTCTTGTAGATTCGGTTCGTTCATGGTCGAAGAATCGGTCATTTTGTTTTACCTAGTGCTTCTCGGATAACTCTTTGACAAAGGTTACTTTAGTTGATCGTTCAGAGGACCGTTTGTATTCAATGAAACCGTACCAGCCCACCTTCTGCGGGAGTATCCTTTCACGTTGAGCACCCACTGGAAGGTGCCGATTTTGTTTCAGGAATAATTTGGCAGATCAGAATCCAATAGACCAAGATGGAAGCGTAGCGCAAACGGCTCAGCCCGTGACTCACGTTCCAAAATATGGGGTAATTGGTCGGTCGTTCTTCCACACCTTCGAATCGGTAATCACCAACCGCGACTTCCGAATGATTTGGTTTGGCATGGTGCTGTCCATGGGCGGTTTCCAAATGCAGATGGTTGCCCGCGGGATTCTGGTTTACGACATGACCAACGACCCATTAATTACTGGCATCGTAGGCATGGGATTTGCTCCGAGCCTTCTTGTTGTTTCTTTGTATGGCGGAGTGCTTGGTGACCGGGTCGAGCGTCGAATGCTGATACAGATATCACAGGCTGCCAACGGAGTTCTCGCGGGAATAGTTGCCATATTGTTGTTCTCCGGCTCATTGGTTTGGGGGCATTTATTTGCTATTTCTGTCGCACAAGGGGCGATGTTTGCCCTTCAAATGCCGGCACGCCAAGCGGCGGTCCCTTCACTGGTTGGAAAAAACCAACTTCCAAACGCATTCGCCTTAAATGCTATGGCGATGAGCATGATGACATTGATTGCTCCAGCGCTGGCTGGAGTGTTGTACGAATCCATCGGTCCTGAGAATGTCTACGTAATGGTGAGCGTAGTGATGCTCAGCGCAGTCATCTTCACATCACTCGTGCCCAAAATGCCCCCGCCTGTATCCGTGATAAAGCAATCTGTGATGGAAAATATCCTCGGTGGATTCAGGTACATCGGGCAGAACAAACTCATCCTTAATTTGATGGTCTACAGTGTCATCGTTGCATTGCTATCGATGCCGTTCCGGATGCTTGTTCAGGTTTACGCGAAAGATGTTTACGGATCTGATGCTTCAGAGGTCGGAATTCTATTAACTGCTCTGGGTCTTGGTGGACTAGTTGGTACGATTACGATCGCAAATCTGCGCAAAGGACATCGTCGAGGTTGGATCGTTCTCGGTGGAGCGATTTTGGCTAGTGCTTCACTCGGTCTGATTGTCGCTGTTCCCGTGTATGCCGCTGGAATTTTAGGTATGGTCGGCATGGGGCTTGCGGAGCAAGCGAGATGGGCTCTTGGGCAGAGTTTGATGATGGAAAGTACCACAGATGAGTATCGAGCACGTGTAATGAGTGTCCTGATGATGACATTCGGATTAATGCCCTTGGGCATGCTCCCGCTCGGATACGCTATCAAAGAATTCGGCGCACGACCTGCAGTCGGATTCACAGCTGTTGTTCTTTTAGTGTTCTCCTTAGCTGCCATCATCTTTATGCCCCGACTGCGGCGCGCACTTTGACCCAATTATCAATCAGCCAATCCCACCGCAAGCGGCTCAATTCGGCTCTATTTGCTATTGATCAAATTAAGAGAACAGCCGTAAAACTTGCCAGTCTCTAAGTCCACATCAGCCGTAAAACCGAATGACCCTCAAACAAATGGGCGGCGTTATCGGATACTGTCAAGAACGTTCTCATCGCTCGGGCAATCTGGATTTAGACATCTATGGCTTGGAATGCTGCTGTTGATGGCAGCGGTCAACATGCAGATGCTTGCTCGCGGCTATCTGACATGGGAACTGACTAAATCTCCGATCGCCGTTGTGGTGGTCGGGGCAGGATTTGCGCCTCCAATTCTCCTCCTCTCACTTTACGGTGGTGCTGTGGCAGACCGCGTTTCTCGTAAGCTAATAATTCAGTTAGGTCAGCTCGGAATGCTCTGCATAACTTTATTTGTAGGCATATCGATCTCGACCGGTTCTATCACGGTCTATCACCTAACAGCTGCATCAGTAGCCCAGGGGACAATCTGGGCATTTTTGATGCCAGCGCGCCAGGCGATCATCGGTCAGCTTGTTGACGAAGATCACTTGACCAATGCGGTTGCACTGAATGCTTCGGGAATGTCGTTGATGACCGTGGCGGCTCCCGGTATCGGTGGGCTGGTCTACGGTTTGGCAGGGCCTGCAGCCACTTACTACCTCATGGCTGGACTGACCGTAATTGCTCTGGTCCTGACCCGCTGGGTCCCAAACATGACACCGATTTCCAGTGGAAGGCGTCGGATGTGGAGCGATATAAAAGAGGGATTGGTTTATACGAAGAAAAACCGCACAGTGCTGGTTTTACTTCTGGTTGCACTCAGCACGGCACTACTGGCTATGCCGTTCAGGACGTTACTGCCTGTTCAAATCGAGGAAGTGTTCAAGCTTAAAGTCGAAGCACTCGGCCTATTGCTGAGCATGATCGGCGTTGGAGCGCTGATCGGTTCTCTGGTAATCGCCGGACTTTCGAAACACAATCATCGAGGTTGGGTGTTGCTCATCACAAGTATGCTCTCTGGCATTGCGATTCTTCTTGCAGCTGCTACCACCTCGTATGCTGTCGCCGTCGGAATCATGGTAATTCTCGGGCTGGGCGATTCGGGGCGTCGAGCACTGAACTCCTCTCTCATAATGGAGCAGACAGATGACGAGCACCGCGGTCGTGTGATGGGTGTGTATATGATGAATTTCGGTTTGATACCGCTTGGGGCGATTCCTCTGGGGTTCATCACTGCATTGCTTGACGTTAGAATAGCGTTCGCATTGGCCGGTGGGGGATTGCTCGCCGCCGCGTTAGGTTACACAGTACTTACCGACAAGGTTCGTAAGCTCTAACTTCCTTGACGTTCAGTGTTTTTCGCTCTAATAACTGGTCGGCAAGTAAACTTTCTTTCTCACCATCTAACTGCACCCAGTGCACAAGAACCTTCGAGTTTGTAACAACGATGCCAATACGGGTACTAAGTGACGATCTAGCTTCGCGCATTGCCGCAGGTGAAGTTATTGAGCGTCCGGCCTCGGTGGTAAAGGAACTAGTCGAGAATTCTCTTGACGCGGAGGCAACAAGAGTCGATGTACACATTGTCGGCGGAGGTGCACAGTCGATAACTGTAGTCGACAACGGGCATGGCATTCCCTCTGACGAACTTGCACTTGCGTTCGAGAGATTTGCCACGTCTAAGATCGATGAATCATCTGATCTAATCGCAATCGGCACGTTGGGGTTCCGCGGTGAAGCATTACCGTCGATATCTTCTGTAGCTCGTGTGGAGGCGATTTCGCGGCATGCGGAATCTGATGCCGGAGCCAGATTCCTCGTCGATTTCGGTAAAACAAAGCCAATTGAACAAGTCGGTTCCCCGCAAGGGACGAGGATCGAAGTCTCAGGATTGTTCAAGAACGTCCCTGCACGATTGAAATTTCTCGGATCTCCGGGACGTGAGCTATCACGAATTGAGTCGATGCTAGCATCGTTGGCACTAGTCTATCCACAGGTTTCCTTCAGCCTGAATTCAGATGGCAGAGAGCGACTGCGAACAATAGGCTCTGGCAAGCTGCTCGATGCGGTTGCAGGCGTCTACGGTGCCAAAATTGCGGAACAAATGCTTGAGTTAGAACCTGACGATTCCGCTGCATTTTCGGTGGACGGTTTGATTAGCTCTCCGTCACTGAATCGTTCTAATCGGACTTATTTGACGATTTCGGTTAATGGTCGCTGGATACAGTCACGCCGACTCTCATATGCAATCGAACAGGCGTATCACGGCTTCATGCCTGACCGAAGATACCCAATTGCTTTGGCACGCATTCGGACACCACTTGATGATGTCGATGCAAATGTACATCCCTCTAAAGCAGAGGTTAGATTCCTCCGTGAGGATCTTGTTTATTCCGTGGTTCAGCGTGCCGTGAGAGGCGTTCTATCAGTGTCCTCACCAGTGCACGAACTTGGATCAGGACGTGCTTCAGGGTCGATCGGACTTTTCAGGATACCCGGTGCAGTGGTCAACAGGGAGAGGTTCAATCAGTTCAGTATCTCGCCATCAACGTCTCCAGCGGGGGGCTCAAAATTCCCAATGTGGCCGGAGCCTACTGCGATAGTTGAGCAATTTCGATTGGCTGATTCAGAGGGCGAAGTGATTTCGGACGGAGTTCAGGGAATTACCCCGAAGGAAACACTTCCGGTACTTCGAGTTATCGGTCAGGCGCATGAGACCTACATTCTCGCTGAAGGGCCAGAAGGCGTTTATTTGGTCGACCAGCATGCCGCACATGAACGGGTAATGTTCGAACGAGTGCGGGAACGATTTGAACAAAATGTAATCGAATCACAACCGTTACTCGATCCTGTTACAGTCGACCTTGCACCCGGGGCAATTACGACTGTTCATGAACACCTTGACGAACTAAACCGCGTTGGGTGGGAAATCGAAGAGTTTGGAGCCAACAGCTTAATCCTTCGAAGTGTTCCAGCATCACTTGCGACACGAGCGAGCGGCGGCGGGGCAGGGCAGATTCTCGTTAGCGTCTTGGATGAACTGAGCGAAGGAGGCACTGGCGACGCTTGGAGCAATCGTATGTTGGCAACAATGGCGTGCCATTCTTCGGTAAGAGCTGGACAGATTCTTTCGACCGAGGAGTGCAAAGATTTGATTCGCCAGCTCGAAAAAGCCGAAAATCCTAACACCTGCCCGCATGGACGCCCAACATTGATTCAACTCAACGTCAACGATTTAGAACGCGAATTCAAACGGCGCTGACCAGTATCAGACAGCGTGATGTCAGAATAGTGGTACACCGGCGACTGGATGTCTGAATTCATAGACCGAACTCTGGGCAACCCCACAGACGTAAACGGTTTTCATGTCGTCACCACCGAAAGCCAGATTCGCAGGCATCCAACCTGGAACGTGATAAAGATCGAGTAGATCACCGCTGGCAGACACATATGCAATAGCGCGAGTGCCAGGCAGCGTCTGCAAAATGTTGCCCTTTACATCGACAGCCATACCGTCAGGATTTCCCGGTTCCTTGAACCGACGAATTAATTGCTGATCGAGTAGTGTGCCCGATTCGTCGATTGTGAATGCTACCAAGCGTTGGGCCCGACTTTCAGACACGTAAACCTGAATCCCGTCCGCTGATGTGGCGATTCCGTTCGGATAGGCCAGTTCATTTGCGAACACGCCCACTTTGCCTTCGGGTGTGGCCCTGTATACAGGGCTAATGGCAGGATCGGGTGGTGGTCGGCGAATAGGATCGGTGAACAGAAGATCGCCATTTGGTAGATAGCAGAGATCGTTTGGTCCACTTAGGCTGGTTCCTTCGTATCCATCGACGAATACTTCAGATTTACCTTTGGAATCGATTCGTAATATCGCCTTTAACCCTGCGTCTGCGACAAACATCTCGCCTGATGAGTTGAATACCAAACCATTCGGTCGCCCCCCAGTTCTCGCCACTTCACTCAGTTCGCCACTGGGCGATACTTGGAGTATTGCACCATCTTCTGCGCTAACAAGATGCAGCCGTCCTTCAGAGTCAATGGCGGGCCCTTCTGGTCCGCGCACTCCTGAGGCAAGTACACGGAAGTTAGGTGGGAAGTTTGAAAGATTGATGGTCATTGATTCTCAAAGAAGGTTAGACCTCGCCAAGTGAGGGTACAACTTGAAAATCTTCGGTACTCTCATTCAATCTTATTGCTGGCGATAAATGCTGGCTGTAGAATGCTTTTCAGTCAACCGACTGGTGAGTCGGTTTATGTCAACTATTTCATTCTTCAGTCGTATTGTCGGAATCTTCTACTCAACAACGAATTCAGACTCGAGAACGCATCCTCGAAGCAGCTGAAGCCGTGTTCGCCGACAACGGATACCATGACGCGCTTGTCGATGAAATCGGCAAGCGGACTTCGATGTCAAAAGGTGGTTTGTACTTCCATTTCCCAAGCAAAGAACGCCTCTTCTTTGCCGTGATGGATCGCCTCGCTGACAAGCTTGTGCAACGAGCAGTCAATGCTGCAGCTAAAGCCGATTCCCCGATCCAAGCTGCTGTGGCAGCTCTTGAAGCAGTGCTGTCAACTCTCTCGGTTCAAAAACGGCTCGCACGTTTGTTGATTACACAGGGTTACAGTATGGGAAACGCTTTTGAATCAAAGCGCACAGAAATGTTTGATCGATTTTCTGGCGTGATTAGTAAACATTTGGATCAAGCTAAGGAATCTGGCCAGATTGGCGAAATTAACACAGATATGGCTTCACGAATCTGGCTGGGTGCCGTGAACGAGATTGTTGTCCATTGGCTATTCTCAAATGGTCCTACTCCAAAAGAAGCTGGTCCAGACCTGAAGAAAATGTTATTGGCGTCAGTACAGTTAACGCCCGTAAATGACTTCACTGAGGTTACCAATCAATGAAAAAGACTACTGCTCGCGTAGGATTCCTTGGCTGGCGAAAATTTGCTTTGTTTCTCGAAGCGATCAAGTTTGAACACTCGGTTTTTGCTCTGCCTTTCGCGGTTCTAGCGGCGTTTATTTCAGCGAAGGGTACGCCCGAATGGACTGAGTTGCTGTGGGTATTGATAGCAATGGTTGGTATGCGAACCTTTGGGATGTCAGCGAATCGTTTGATCGACGCCGAAATTGACGGTCGAAATCCAAGAAC
>JABMNN010000020.1 GCA_013204545.1 Chloroflexota bacterium
GAGGTGTCACGTCTTGGCTCTCGTGGGAATGGGCATTCTGGTTGAATATTCCACTCACAGTTATTGCTGTGATCTGGATTATGGGAAACCCGCCCGGCAAACGCAACAACATTAAGATCGATATTCCAACCGCAACCATATTCGCTGCCGCCCTAACGACTCTCACAATCGGTCTTGTCCGAGTTGGCGATCCAGATGCTCTAATGGTGATTTCGCTTGTTGTTACAGCCGTACTATCGATCTTGTTGGTTGTGATGAACAATCGTTCACAAGACCCTCTGTTCCCACCAACGTTATTCAGGATCCCATCGTTCAATTTCTCTAACACGACACACTTTCTCGTTGGCGCCGTATTAATCATCGGAATGATCACGGTTCCGTTGATGGCTGCATCAGTGTTCGGAAAATCTTCTCTTGAAGGCGGATTACAATTGCTTCGAATGACGTTTGCCATTGGTATAGGTGCAATTGCCGGAGGTTTCATCACGCAACGTTTAGGTACTCGAATTCCCGCGATAACCGGCCTGATAATCACGACCACCGGTTTCTTACTCTTATCGAGTTGGACTATAGACATAGCCGAGCCCTCCCTCACTATTCATCTGACGATCACCGGACTCGGGCTCGGATTGCTTATATCGCCTATAGCCGAAACAGCTCTCAGGGGTATCCAAACCGATCAGAGAGGAGCAGCTTCGGCATTGCTCAGCGTATCCCGCATGATAGGCATGACAGCTGGTCTTGCTGTGATGACTGCCCTTGGCACCGTGCAATTTCACGATCTGGTGGCAGATGTTCCTGCTTTCTCACTTGATCCCGACATGCAACAGCAAATCGTAGATAGCGCCACCAACGCAGGAGTCGAAGTGTTTACACGGTTCTACCTATACGGTGCAATTCTCGCAGCTTTTGCCCTTGTACCGGCATGGATGATGACTAGAACTAAGTCAGCTGCAGGCAATAACGGGGCCTAAGCGCCAGAGGTTCCTCGGCGTATTTCCGCACTTCGCTCTGCTTCAAGCCGTTCGAGACCATAGGACCCATGATCCACATATGACATAGCCTCAGCGATGGCTTTGTGTCCTGCTTTGTCCCGAATCAACTTGTGCATCATCTGACACACACGACGGTAGTCAGGGTGCCCCTGCTGTGAAGTTCGTAGCTCCAGCATGTGGAAGGCTTCTCTGGCGTTGAACTGCATCGAATATCGCAACTTGAACCCGAATGGAACGACGTACTGAGAAACGTCAGAACCATGCTCGTCGAGTACACGTTGGTGGAATTCGCTCATACGCCCCATCGCATCGTTCCAGCGCTGCGTCCAACCGATCTCTTCAATTACGGGTGGCGTTGAATAGCCGTGCTTCACACCAAGACGCTGCCAGTCTATTGTCAGCATACGATGCCGTTGCAAATCCCTGAAGCTGCCGAAATCTGACAACACGTCGAAGCGGTAGAACGATCGCTCCATCCCCCTGCCCGGTTTGTGTCGTCGGTTCTCACGATCACCCGCGTAAGTACGAATGACTTCAGCTTTGTCGGCATCGCTCATTTTATTGACGATAGATTGAAGCTGGGCATCGGGAATATTAGTATGGGAATACAACGCCGCTGCTGCGATTTTGTTTTCTGCATCGTGATCCCACTCGACTAGCGTTACCTCGTCGACTTCGCTGGGTTCAGCCTCGATATTCGAAGCAATACGCTCCATCGCCTCGTGGTTTTCCTGGAAATAATCCGACCACGCTCCGCCGCGATCAGGCAAATCTACTCGCTTCAAGAACGACGGAATTACTTTACGAAGTTCTTCCAGCATCATTCCAGCGTAATCACGCACCTCTTTGAGCGGGTGGCTATTCATGCGAATCAGCATTGATTCGTACGCCTGTCCCGTTCCGAAAATACCTACGTTGGAAGTGGTAGCAGCAGGAAGCAACCCGCGCGCCGAATCGCAGGACTTGGCGCGAATCGACGCCTTGTAAATGAAGTTCGAGTCTGACTCTTGCCTCGGAAACTGATTCTCGAAATATGGCACACATATATGCACCAGTTCTGAGTACTCGTCGAACAACCAGTCCATGGTCTTCGCATACTCTCCGGTAAGCGGGCCGGTTTCGATTTCAGGTGGTGCGGTGTACCGATATCTGTCGCCTAGCTTCTGATCGTAGAAGATATATCGTGTCGATTGCTCCAGATAGGCGGCAAGTCGGCCCCATTCGATCACTTTTGTCAGAATGTTCGAAGCTTGCTCACAAGCTATGTGCGCCCCACCAAGCTGAGCCACTGAGTCGTCGCCAAACTGTGAGAAAACACGGTCATACAGACCTTCAGCACGATTTAGCGAAACCAGTGCTTGATTATCGGAATCTTTAGCAAGTTCTTCGACGGGCACTTCCGGCTGATCGTAGAACTCATCTAGAAACAGGCGACGAAGCGATTTCGGGGAACGGCTGTACCGGGCGAATAATGCTCCCTTTACAACCTCGGGAAGATTGATCAGAGCGAAAACGGGACCATCGATATTGGTGAAGAACCGACCTAGAACCGATCGTTCTTCCGTGCTGAATGTTTCCCGGACGTACATCGTCTTTGAGCCTATCGACTGCCCCACTGGCAAAGTGGGGATTTTGATGTTCGTTGTACCGTGATCATCCAACTAGCGGTGATCACGGATTTATCACAAATTCGAACTCCCATCTAGATCATCAAACGAGCAGGATTCTCAAGGTTTTTTTGGAATTCACCCATGAAGATTGCTGCCTCTGCACCATCACCTACTCGGTGATCCGCCGATATCGTGGCGTTCATCATCTTGCCAACGACAATCTCTCTGTCCTTGACGATCGGCTTTTCTTTGACGGCTCCAACAGCAATGATCCCGGCATTTGGTGGAACGATAATCGCAGCGAAAGTGTCGGTTCCGAACATTCCGAGGTTCGAGGTACCGAATGTTCCCTGCGTCATCTCAGCTTGAGTTAGGGTGCCACCTTCGCCCCGAGCACGTTTGCTCATATCCCGGACGGCCCGTGAAATCTCTATTAGCGACATGTTCTGGATATGCATCACCGCTGGAACAATCAGTCCACCTTCCAGTGCGATTGCTACACCGAGGTTGATATCTGAATGACCAATCAGCCTGTCGCCGTCAAACGACGAGTTCCACTTCGGATACTTCAGCAAGGCAGTCGCAACAGCTTTCAGCACCATGTCATTAACTGAGACTCGGTCGCCAGCATCAACAATAGCCTCGTTGAGTTGAGCCCTGAATGTCATTGCAGGGCCCATGTTCACTTCGTGGGTCACATAGTAGTGAGGTGACTCTGTTTTCGACTTGACCGTAACTCGCGCAATTGCCTGTCGCATAGTAGACAACGGCGTGTCTGAACCATCCACCATCACCGTAGCCCGTGCACTTGAAGCGGCGAATGCTGGTGATGGAGTGAAATTCTCCACGTCTGATTTGGTGATTCGTCCGCCGGGTCCAGTTCCCGGAATTGTAGCGATATCGATGCCTTTCTCTTCGGCAATCTTCCGAGCTATCGGGGACGCCTTCACTCTTCCACCGGGCACAGATGCAATGGTTGATTGAGCGGGCGCAGGTGTCGCCTGTTGAACAAGTGTGTGCGCTGGAGTTGGTGTGGCAGCAATTGCCACCTCTTTTGGAGCTTCGGTGGTAGGAGCGTTCGTGGCAATTTCAGGAACCACATCACTAGCAGATCCGATGAACGCAATAACCGTACCAACCTGTACGAGCGTACCTTCGACGATGACTATTTTACGAAGAATACCTTCGGCATAAGCTTCCATTTCTACGACTGTCTTGTCGGTCTCAATTTCGGCAAGTTTGTCCCCGCGCTTAACTGAATCGCCCTCAGCCATAAGCCATTTGGCGATGGTGCCCTCGGTCATGTCGGCACCCATTGAGGGCATTGTCACTTCGCTGATCAAATTCGGACTCCTGCGGGAACGATTGGCTCGTAAAAACCGTTAGTTTGGCGCATCGCCAGTCGGGTCTCACAAGACCCGTTGATAGAGGTTACACAAGATTCCGGCAAAGGTGAGCAACATTGCCGATCATTCAACCGCCTCTCTCTGCATTTGATGTCAAGAATTCTTTCGTTTTTCCATGCGGTTTTTTTGTCTAAAAGTCTTCGCAATGACTTTCATTTTTCTCTGATGTTCAGTTTTAGCACCAGGGTCATGTTTCGACTCGTCGTGTTGCAATTCTCTACCCATCCGATTGTAAGAATCGAAACGAGTCTGAGAAAGTCGCCCGTCAGCAATCGCTTCAGCAATCGCACAATCCGGCTCGCCATTATGACCACAATCACTGAATCGACAAGCGTCTAGAAATTCGTCTAGTTCAGAAAACGTTTTTGCTAACGCGTCTTCGCTACCAGAAACCAATCCAATTGTTCGAATCCCAGGCGTATCTATCAACACTCCACCATTGGGTAGTCTAAGCAATTGTCGAGTCACTGTTGTATGGCGACCGCGAGTATCCGATTCTCTGATCTCACCGGTGTCCATCGCCTCATGACCCATTAGTTGATTCACAAGGGTAGATTTCCCAACCCCTGATGCACCGATAAGCACTACGGTCATGCCTGATTCGGTGTAGTTACGAAGTGGTTCCGTGCCGTCGCCGGTGATTCCGCTAGCGGCGAATATCTCGACACCAGGAGCAAACTCTTCGACTTGAGTAATTACATCTGCGGGGTCAACTCCCTTCAGCAGGTCAGTCTTAGTAAGGACAACGACCGGTACTGCTCCGCTTCCCCACACAAGCGCTATTTCCCGTTCGAGTCGCCCTGAATTGAAATATGTTGCACTTTGAACAACGAAAACAGTATTGATGTTCGAGGCGAGTATCTGTTCATCGCCCTGTTCTTTGCCTCGCATCACCCGTTTTCTGGTTAGGAGCGAAGTACGAGGCAGAACCAGTTCGATTTCATCAGGATCTTGGTCTCGTCCAGGTCGAATCAGCACCCAATCACCAACCGTGGGTTGAGCCGGTTCGATTTCAAGTTCGTCGGTATGAGCAATACGTGCCAAAGTGCTTACAGCTCTGTAGTCGATCGATGCTGTTTGAACGAAGGTCGTGATGCCATCAACCCTCGTAACCCTTCCGGGTACAAGCTCAGAGTCTTTAGCGATGACCGAAGTGAACTGTAGCTTTGCAGTCTCAGTCAACCCGAACGGCAAGAGGTCTGCAAGATCGCCATTTATATTCGCTGTGGGATTTGAAGTAGGGTAGGGAATTGCTAGATTTTCTTCTTGAGAGATAGGATTCAGTGTGAGCACCCCACAAAACTCTTGGGGGGATCTGTCGCACGTATCACTACAGATACCTAGATGGGACACACGATCGACTGGCCTGAATTGGCTTTGCACTCTGGGCTGGACACGTTTATGCGGAATTTAAGTCATTCATTGAATTGATCATCCGTGCGCTCAACCGCTACATTGCCAAAACTAACCTAGTCGTAGGAACAATCACTCTAACTGAACAGATGTTACAACGTTTCGGAAAATTGTTCAGATCCACTCACAAGAAAAGGTGACTCCGGTAAACCTCTGACGGAGACATTGGGAACCCTAAAGTCCGTAACCTTCAGCAACTGCCGCCAGCACGTCGGCGGCATCGGTGAGGACTTCACGTTCGAGCCCTCGGTTGTAGGGCCATGGCACGTCGACTGAGCCAACACGCATGATCGGACCGTCGAGCCACTCTGAAGCTCGTTGCTGCAAATCAGCAGTGACCTCGGCCATGATCCCGCCCCTACGGCGAGCTGTGTCGACGACCACTACTCGGTTGGTTTTTTTTACCGACGCAATAACCGCATCCATATCGATCGGGCTCAGCGAACGAAGGTCGATTACTTCGACCGACAAACCGCGTCCAGCAAGAGTATCGGCAGCTTCGTTCACTGGGCGCATTCCGTATCCGTACGAAATAAGTGTGATATCTGTACCCGTTCGAGTCACATCGGCTTTGCCAATTTCGATCTCATAGTATTCGTCAGGAACTTCGCCCTTAGCTCCGTAAAGAAGCGCAGGTTCGGCAACTAGTACAGGGTTGTCGTCTTTTATCGCAGAACGCATCAGACCAAGGGCGTCATAAGGGTTCGACGGGCATACAACCTTCATCCCAGGCACCTCAGCAAGCCAGGTTTCAAAGCTCTGAGAATGTGTTGCTCCTAACTGAACTCCAGCACCTGTTGGCGCCCGAATGACCATAGGAATACTGATTTGACCACCCGACATGTAACGCAAATTGGCGGCCATGTTGACGATCTGGTCGAATGCCACAAGTGCGAAAGACATGGACATTAACTCCACGATCGGTCGAAGTCCGGCCGCTGCCGCACCGATTCCAGCGCCAATGAAAGCTTGCTCCGAAATTGGAGTGTCCTTAATTCGCTCAGGACCAAACTTCTTCAAGAATCCGTCGGTCACGGCGTAAGCGCCACCATACTCACCGATGTCTTCACCCATCATGAATACACGAGGGTCATTATCGAGAGCTTCCTCGAGTCCCCGTTTAAGTGCTTCTCTAAGGACAATTTGTGGCATGTGATTCAGGCGAGCACGTCGGTGTGGATTTCAGATAAATCGGGATCAGGGCTTTCTTCAGCGAATTTGACCGAGTTTTCAACCGCTAGATCAACACCAGCTTTGATTTCAGCGATCTGATCGGATGTTGCGAGTCCCATCGCAATCAGTTTTGTAGGGAAAGTGATAATTGGGTCACGTTCTTCCCACTCTTTAACCTCTTCCTGTCCGCGGTACTTTTGACCATCAGCAAGCGAGTGCCCCACAAATCGAAACGTCTTAGCTTCGATGAATTGAGGCCCTTCCCCATTTCGAATGCGAGCAACTGCAAGTTCGGTGGTTTCTTTGACCGCTAACACGTCCATACCGTCGACCTCCGCAGCCGGTATTCCGTAGGTCGCCATTCCGGGGTAGAAATCGATCCCGCCAGCGCGAACTCTCTCGATGGACGAGCCCATGCCATACATGTTGTTTTCGAGGAAAAACAATATCGGCAATTTCCATACTGCAGCCAGATTAAGGGTCTCGTGATAGACACCTTGATTCGTAGAGCCATCACCAAAGAAACATATAGTGAGGTCATCGGTCTTGTTGTATTGCTGAGCAAGCGCAAGCCCGGCTGCGAGAGGCAGTTGACCAGCAACGATAGCGTGCCCACCCATGAATCGCTTGGCGACATCAAATAGATGCATCGACCCACCTTTGCCTTTCGACGTTCCGGTAGACCGACCAAACAATTCAGCCATAGAGCGATTTATGTCTAATCCACGAGCGAGTGCATGACCATGATCACGATAGTGGCTAACGATATAGTCATCTTCGCGAAGTGTTGAGATAGCTCCTACACCGGTGGCTTCTTGTCCGATATAGAGGTGTAGGAATCCGCGAATTGATCCCTTCGAATAGTTCTCACCACAAGCTATCTCGAACTGGCGAATGAGGTACATCTGCCGAAACAGATCGAGATAATCGGTCTCCGCTCCTATGCCACTTTTGTCCAAGTCTGCAGCACTGTTTTTGCCGTTTTTAGGCGACTTCGCTGTTTCCCGCGAGGTTGTTGAACTGGATTTTGTGGAACTGGCCATTAATTATCAGATACTGACAAACAAACTATCGACGCCGAAAAACTGCACTGATCCAGACTTTGGTATGCCCGACGAAACGGTCATTCTACCGTAATTTGCTGAAAGCTCGAATGTGAGTTCAGTTTGAAGTTGCCAGATTTGCTGCCAGCAATACATTGACCAACAACATCGAAATTGTCATCGGTCCGACGCCACCCGGGACAGGGGTAATCGCCGAAGCGACTTCAGACACCTCCTGAAAGTCGACATCCCCAGTCAATCGGTAACCCCGTTTACGAGTCGAATCCTCAACCCGTGATACACCGACGTCGATAACGACCGCTCCCGGTTTAACCATGTCGGATGTCACGGTTCCGGGGAAACCGGCTGCTGCGATCAATACATCCGCTCGTCGAGTTTCAGCAGCCATATCTTTCGTTCCGGTGTGACAGACAGTCACGGTCGAATTCGCACCAATCCCCTTCTGGAGTAGCAATGCCATGAGTGGCATACCAACGAGCTTGCTACGACCTACAATAACGACCTTTGCACCGTTCATATCAACATTTTCCTCAACAAGCATGCGCTGTACTCCGAGTGGTGTGGCGGGTGCGAATCTAGGTTTACCGAGTATCAACAAACCAGCATTTTCTGGATGAAGACCATCTACGTCTTTCATCGGATCGATCGCGTGAATAACAACATCTTCATTTAGGTGATTAGGTAGCGGGAGTTGAACAAGAATTCCGTTCACCCTTGGGTCATTGTTAAGTCCGTCTACGATTTCTAACAACTCTTCTTGAGTGATCGAGGCCTCTCGCCGAATCGTCTCGGTTGCGATACCAACTTTTTCGCAAGCGAGCTCTTTACCTTTGACGTAAGAGTGTGAAGCTGGATCATCGCCAATCAACACGACGGTCAAGCCTGGAACTGTTCCGTGTTTTACCTTGTACTCGGCGACACCAACTGCGACTTCCGCGTGGACTCTTGAGGCTACGACTTTGCCGTCAATAATTCGTGCTGTCACTGTTGTACCTCCCAGACTGAACTGGAATGATGAAGGTGTCGAATTTCGTAATCATTCCGATAAATCCTAACCGAGAATTATCAAAACAAGTATTATTTCACGCATCATTTGAACCTCACTCAACGATTTCCACTGGAGGCGGCGTCGGCATGATCTACACAGGAATCGATCTAATCGAAATTCCACGAGTCGCTGGAGTACTGGAACGCTACCCTGAGCGCTTCCTCTCCAAAGTATTTACCGAAGGCGAGCAGCATTACTCACGGGGACGAGCATCCCAACTGGCAAGTAGATTTGCTGCCAAAGAAGCCGTAATGAAATTACTTGGTACCGGAGTACGTGGCGTACCATGGAAATCTATTGAGGTAACCCGTAAGCGAGGTGGTCCTCCTGAAATCCTGTTGCATGGGCATGCAAAAATTCGAGCCGGAAAAATGGGCATTACCCGTATAGCAATCAGCCTATCTCACTCTCGTGAACTGGCCACGGCATCTGCAGTTGGAGAAGCTTCAGATGACGCGTGGAAGCCATGAAACTCGTTACAGCGAGCCAAATGCAGGCCATCGAGCAATCGTGCATCGACGCAGGTGTTTCACTGGATAAGTTGATGGAAAATGCAGGGTTAGCCGTCGCAGAGGCGGTACGGGCGGAATACGGCGAACACAGTCAACTTTTCGGAAAACGTATCGCGATTCTGGTCGGGTCTGGCAATAACGGTGCAGACGGTTTCGTGGCGGGTAGGCATCTGGCCGAATGGGGAGCGAAAGTAACTGCAGTTCTGTGTGCTGCACGAAAGTCTTCAGACCCCAAACGCGATGCAGCCATATGCGCTGGCGTAACAGTTATGGATGGGCTTAGTGACTCCGGCCTCGATTCTCTTCGTCAGATTCTCGGAACTGCCGATGCGCTAATTGATGCAATTTTGGGAACTGGTCTGACTCGGCCCATAACCGAACCATTGTCTTCGTTGGTCTTTGCTGTAATGGAATCCGCCGTCCCGATTTTCGCACTCGACTTGCCGACGGGGCTGAACTCAGACACTGGTGAGTTTGATATTGCCGGTTTGCCGGCCGATCACACATTAATGCTCGGATATCCTAAGTTGGGCCCGGCCATTTCAGGGGACCCAACGGTTACCGGTGAAATATCAGTGCTCAACATCGGAATCCCTCAAGGCCTAGATTCACAGGTTACGTCCAAGTTAATCACCGAAAATATGGCAGCCGCGTTGATGCCAGAACGGCCGTTCACAGGGCACAAAGGCACATTCGGCTCGACGCTTATCGTGGGCGGATCGAAGGACTACCTCGGCGCCGTAACAATGGCGACAGATGCGGCGACCCGATCAGGCGTTGGGCTAACGTTTGTCGCTACATCCGAGCGAGCCTACAGACAGATAGCCGGTAATGTACCGGAGGCAATGTACAGATCACTTCCGACGGATGAAAACGGAATTCTCACCCCGACTGAAGCCGCACGATCAGTTTTAGAAATGTCTCAAAAATCTAGTACCCTCGTGATCGGGCCAGGGCTTGGTCACGACCCATCCACTCGCGAGTTTCTCTCGATTGTTCTGTCACAAGTTGACCCAGCGATACCTCTCGTTCTCGACGCCGACGCACTAAACATCCTCTCCAGTTCTCACTTTTGGTGGGAACGACTCGATAATCCGACTGTCCTAACCCCTCATCCGGGTGAAATGGGTCGGCTTATGGGTATAACCACTTCAGAGGTCCTGAGAAATCGTGTCGCTGTCGTGCGGGGAGCTGCCGAAAAGTTCAGAGCAACCGTCGTGCTCAAAGGCTCCGCAACGCTGATCGCAGCTCCAGATGGCCAATTAACAGTATCTCCATGGGTCAACACTGGACTCGCAAAAGGCGGAAGCGGCGATGTTCTTGCAGGGCTGCTCGGAGGACTGCTCGCACAACAGCCCGATGAACCGTTCGAAATGGCATCACTTGCGGTATTTATCCATGGATACGCAGCAAATGCAGCAAAACGAGAGCTCGGGGAAACCGGCATGCGGGCCACTGATGTCATTCAACGTCTCGGGCTGTTCTACAGGGATTTCAATCAGTACGAAACCCACAGAGCATGTTCAAAAATAGAATGCTAATCAAACGAGATATCCGATAAAAACACATGCATTTTGATGCCACGCTCTTATAATTGGGAAATAGTGACCTCCTTACTCGCAGTCGATATCGGCAACACAAATATCACAATTGGCGCCTTTGAGGGTCAAGAACTGGTCGCCACTTGGCGACTGGCTACACGCGAGACTCGCACCATCGATGAGCACGCATGGGCCATTGACGGTGTTTTGCGCTCCAAAGATGTGGAACCGAGCTCGTTCGATTCAGTAGTAATCTGTTCCGTCGTTCCGCCTCTGACCGACAAATACGTATCAGCCCTTTCTTCTCTGATTGATGTGTCCCCTCTAGTAATCGGACCTGGAGTTCGAACTGGCATCCGGATTCACTACGATCGAACTCAGGATGTCGGCGCCGATCGGATCGTCGATGCTGTTGCTGCCCATCACTTGTATGGTGGTCCGATCGTGGTCGTTGATATCGGCACCGCGACAGTATTCGATGCCATCACGGCAGATGCCGACTACATAGGTGGCGCAATTTCACCTGGATTGGAGATCGCAGCCGATGCCATGTTTCGCAACACATCACAGCTAAGGCGGGTCGAACTCATAGCGCCTGACCAAGTAATTGGCCGAAGTACCGTTGCTTCGATGCAATCGGGATTCGTATTCGGGTTCGCAGAGCTTATCAAAGGCATGCTAGCTCGATTCAAGAATGAACTGAATCCAGATGCGCCAGATGACGTGACGGTAGTTGCTACTGGTGGATTAGCAAATCTAATGGCTGACCACGTCGAAACATTTGACTACGTAAACCCTGAACTGACCCTTATAGGTCTGAGAATTGTTCATGAAATGAACAACTCCTAGACTGGCATCTGGTGCCACCCATGTCGCCTGATATTCACTCAACTAATCAGATCGCTCGCCCACCACTTGAAGGCAAGTCAGTAGTGCTCGGAGTCACAGGATCGATAGCGGCGTACAAAGCTGCCGATATCGCAAGTAAATTGGTTCAGTCTGGCGCTAACGTCGACGTGATCATGACGAGCGCCGCAATGCAGTTCGTCGGCACATCGACGTTTGCAGCACTAACCCACCGTCCAGTAACGACGGGCCTGTGGGAAGCGCATTCAGAACTCAGCATCGATCATGTCGCTCTTGCGCTTCGTGCCGACTGTGTACTTATAGCCCCGGCTACAGCGAATACCATCGCAAAACTAGCACTCGGAATAGCTGATGACCCGCTCACAGCGATGGTACTTGCCACGGAAGCACCAGTCATCGTCGCCCCCGCCATGGACGCCGATATGTTTGCCAGTTCATCGACTCAACGAAATGTGAAGACACTTAAGGAAGATGGCGTGATGATAGCGGGACCTGCTGTAGGCCGACTTGCTTCGGGACTCGACGGGGAAGGCCGATTGGTCGACACCGACACACTCATTGGACTGGTCAGGCAGGCGATCGGTCGCTTTGGTGACTATGCAGGTCGCCACGTGATTGTGTCCGCAGGGGGTACAAAACAGCCCATCGACCCAGTCCGATTCATATCCAATAGATCCACCGGCAAAATGGGCTACGCAATTGCCGAAGCTGCACGAGATCGCGGTGCGAAGGTTACTTTGGTCTCGGCCTCCGATCTCCCCGAACCAGCGGGAATCACCTTTATAAAAGCCGTCACCGCCGACAATATGCGTGATGCAATTCTGCCGATATCTACCGATGCTGACTTGCTCGTAATGGCCGCTGCGATCTCTGACTTCACCCCGACTCAGGTTAATGACCGGAAGATCAAGAAACAAGGTTCGGGAAATGTGTCTCTTGAACTCGCCGAGGTTGAAGATTTCATGCCGCTCGCTCGTGGTAAAAACTTAGTGAAAGTTGCATTCGCTGCAGAAACCAACGATCTCGAAGCTAATGCCCATGCCAAAGCAGCGCCCAAAGGGGCAGCCTTCGTAGTTGCAAACAATGTCAGCGAACCGGGGAGTGGATTTGGCACAGACACGAACAAAGTCACCTTCGTCGATACTGATGGAATCGCCGAACCACTGCCACTAATGTCCAAGCTCGATGTTGGGCATGCGATCCTCGACCGAGCACTCACATTGCTGGCGAAACGTCTGAACTAGCGTTACGCGACCGCTTCATTTGGAACCTTGTTTATCGATTCACCACACGTTCGGCGTGTCCAGATCATAGCGGTTGCCCTTAGAATGTCCGTGAGAAATATCATCTATTAAGCTCCGAGCAATCGTTAATCGAGGTGTCCAAATGAGGCTGTACTGGAAACAGAAGAAAAAAGGCATTGACCTGATCGTCGAGAACGATGAAGGTGATACTTTTTCGGTTGGCGGAGTTCGAGATACAAAGCGCGGTATCGAAGCTCTCGCGAAAACCACGGGTTACGACCCCGGCCGAGCGATCAAAGGTATCGGATCGATCGAAGAAGGGCGATTGTTTGTTGAACAGTTCGAGCCTTGGCGCGAGTTCTTCCCTGGTGACATTCTTTCGGTCGAGCCTGACATTCTTCCGCTCGATCAATAACCAATTTCAGAGTTAATATTTTGTCCCATGAAAACCGTTAACCAGTCAATCCTCGACACCCTTGCCGAATATGATTCAGCCACAGTCCAGAACGCCGGAATTCTTGTTAGAGGCTACATTCATGCCGACGACGATTACACCGATCCAAGCATCTGTGAATACATCTCGCCCGGGGCAAAACCAGCGGTAGGGTACGCCTTTACGTCTACTTGGACACCTTTGTCAGGGCCAGCAAGTGACGGATATCTGCGAACAGATTACTTTGACTCAATCGCCAGAGCTAACGTTCCAGTAATCGTCGTTCAGCAGGATGTAGATAAACCTGCCCGCCGAGGTGCGATCATCGGTGATGGCATGGCATACCAAATGTCAGCACTCGGTGCAGTCGGTGCATTGGTCGATGGTAATGCGCGTGACGTTCCTGGAATAAAACAAGCTGGACTGCCCTTATGGGCGACCGGGCGAGTGCCAGGACACGGCCCGTTCAACATGCTCGCACACGAGATTGCGGTTACGGTGGCCAGCCTGAATATCAACCCCGGAGACATTCTCGTTTGCGATGCAGACGGAGCAACTCGTGTGGCTGTGGACGAAGCAGCCGATGTCGCAAAAATGTGTGCCGAGGTTCGCACCAAAGAAGGCGCACTTCACCGCTTCTTCTCAGTTCCAGATTTCGCTCTGGACCAGTGGGAAGAGTGGAAGGCGAGGAGCTAGGGCCACAACCTCAGTTCCCTACATTACGCGCCGCATTGATCAGACCAACGATTTTCCGCTGATTTGAATCTGTTTTACCGCGCCATCTCTGACTATTTCTTCTCGGGTGCTTCGGCTGGCTCGATTTGGGCCGTGTACCGCCAATCAGCAGTCGGCGAACCTAGTGCGAAACTGATCGAGTCTGTACCACCTGCTGCGGCAACGTCGTCAAGAACAAGCCGCAAATCTGCTTCACCTGCTTCATCAGCTTCAATTACGAGGCTCAACAGCTCACGATTCAAGCTGACACCACGTTCGCTCTTTGCTTTGCGAATCGCCGAAATGGCATCACATGCAGCTTGGAACGAACCGGCAATATCAGGCGGAGCGATTGAATCTAGTTCCTCCACAGTTGGCCATGGAGCCTTGTGGATCGACGGGTAGTCTGTCTCTTCAGCGAATACCCAGCTCCAAATCTCGTCGGTGATAGTCGGAACAATTGGTGCGAACAATCGAAGTACGACTTTCAATCCGAGCCGCAAGGTAGCGACCGCTGATGCCCTTCCTTTTGGATCATCTTCTGAACGTGAACGCCGTTTTAGTAGCTCGATGTAATTATCAGTAAATGCTCCCCAGAAGAATTTTTCGGTCTCCTGTAGCGCAACTGAGAATTCGAACTTCTCGAACGCCTGTCCTGCCGTGCGTACAACTTTCTTTAGCTCAGCCATGAACGCACGGTCTAGTTCATTGGTTATCGGACCATCTTCCGCTGATTGACTCAGTACGAACTTACCGGCGTTGTATAGCTTGGTGACAAGCTTGCCACCGATCTTGAAAATCGCTTCGTCGTGGGTAGCGTCAACACCGAGTTTGAATGACGCGGACCAGTATCGAACGGCGTCAGCGCCAAACCTGTCGAGGGTATCGACCGGCGTTACGGCGTTGCCCTTGGATTTCGACATCTTCTTACGATCGGGATCAAGTACCCAACCCGAAAGATTGATGTTGTGCCACGGAACCGATTCCTGATGCAGCATCGCCTTGGCGATCGTGTAGAACGCCCAAGTTCGGATGATGTCGTGACCCTGTGGGCGAACGTCCATCGGGAACAACGTGTCCATCTGATCGTCTTCATCTCCCCAGCGAGCAACCGTTTGGGGGCTGAGCGATGAAGTGAACCAAGTGTCGAAAATATCCGGTTCACCAGCGAATCCGCCTGCAACTCCCCGCTGACTCTCGTCGTAGCCAGGAGCCGCGACCGATTCTGGGTCGACCGGCAGCATGTCGGGCGTCGCAATGATCGCCTGGTCGTACTGTGGCTCGCCTTGATCGTCGAGCGGGTACCAAACTGGAATCGGAACCCCGAAGTAACGCTGACGTGAAATGCACCAGTCGACGTTCAGATTTTCGGTCCAATTTTCGAAACGCTTGCGCATGAACTCGGGGTGCCAAGTGATCTTGCGCCCCATTTCGATCATCTGATCGGTTTTATCGAGCAGTCGTACAAACCACTGTCGGGTCGTCAAGTACTCAAGAGGGCTGTCGCCCTTCTCGTAGTAACGGACAGGGTGCTGAATCTGTTTAGGTTCATTCTGCAATGGCGCGCCGTTTCCGATCGCGGAGTTTGCAGGATCGCGCATGAGATCAACAACCACCGATTTAGCAGAAGGCGAGCGCTTACCAACGATAGTTTGGTAGTTCTCGTTCGCCTTATCAGGATTAGTGCTTGCCCAGCCGTCATCACCACCGAACTTGTGATCGAGAATCCGACCGTTTCGACCCAGTATTTGTCGAAGTTCGAGACCCTCTTCACGCCACCATGCAACGTCAGTCTGGTCACCGAAAGTACATACCATCAAAATTCCGGTTCCCTTTTCGGGATCGGCTTCGGTGCTAGGGAAGATCGGTACTTTGGCGAAGAATCCGGGTGTGATCGCGTGCTTACCAAACAGACCCTTGAACCGTTCGTCGTCAGGGTGAGCCGTGATACCAACACACGCGGCCAGCAGTTCAGGACGAGTAGTTGAAATCACGAAACTTTTTACCTGAGCGTCTTCTTCGAACACTCCAAACTCGATGTCGTGATACGCCCCGCCCTTTTCTCGATCTTCAACCTCAGCTTGTGCGACGGCAGTCTGGAAATCGACGTCCCACATCGTGGGAGACTCCAACTGGTAAACATGATTTTTCTCATATAGATCGAGGAAACTACGTTGTGCGATACGGCGGCTTTTATCGTCGATAGTGGCGTACTCATCGCTCCAATCGATTGAATAGCCCATTCGATTGAACATGTCCTTGAAGACTAGCTCGTCCATCTCCGTTACGACCCGACAAAGTTCAATGAAATTCTGACGGTTGATTACAAGTTGCTGGTCCTTTACGAGACCGAGTTCCGCACGCTTGATCTCAACATCGAGATTTTCGATGTAGGGAACGTTTCGCTCAGCTCGAACCTTGAAGTAGTTCTGAACACGGCGCTCGGTGGGGAGTCCATTGTCATCCCAACCCATTGGGTACGCGACGTTCCACCCTGACATTCGCTTGTAACGTGCCAGAAGGTCTTGATGCGTGTAGGAGAAGATGTGGCCGATGTGGAGTGAGCCGCTAACGGTCGGGGGCGGAGAATCGATCACGAACGACTTCTCGCGCGTGGCGTTCGGGTCACGTTTTTCTACTCCCAGTTCGCTCCAGCGTTTACGCCAATGCAGTTCGCGCTCATTGATATCAAAGCGCTGTGGAAGATCGCCAAACTCAATAGACTTCACGTTGTTTGTTCCTGTTTGATCTACTCGACCAATGTTTACAGTTAGTCCACTTACGGCACTAGTATCTCAATAATCACCGGAATTTCAGGCAATAAAAAAACCCATCCACTTCTGAAGCAATAATGCTTGATCAAAGGACGGGTTGACCGCGGTACCACCTTCGTTGCTCACAATCATCAGACATTCTTAAGGACAATTGTGAACCACTCAATTAGCTGTAACGGAGCTATCGGGCAAACTTACTAATTCGTGCTCTGCAAAAATTTTCAGTTCGCCAACTCGGAGACGACTTCACGACGACGAGGATTCCGGTTCACACCAACCACCGGATCTCTTTAATCCTGCAAACTCGCTACTACTTCTCGTCGAAGCTGATTCGATATCACTTTTAGGCTAGCCGCAACTCACTTCGATTGCAATGGCAAATATTATCTAAGCTTTTGCCGAATTTTTTCGTTGTCCGCGAATTTTGCGAAGAATGTTGTCCGATTGAATGAGAATCTTGCGGCGCACGTCGTTCTGCCTCATGCGTTCGAGTTTCGACAGCCCCTTTCGTGTATCGCTGGCAACTTTTGCCGGATCAGAACGTTCCATTCGAAGCTTGAAAAGCCAGTATGTGAACGCGTCCTCTGAACCCAGAGAATGTTCATCTCGATGTCGCCAGCCCTCACGCGCCGAGCCCACGATAACTTCGAGCTTGAACACTTCCCACAGTTGGTCCCGTGTGTTGCCATAGAGAGTCTCATATGCGACTTCCAACGACTGATCACTCATCTGGCGACCGGCAGTCACGCGCCTATGAGTTATCTCTTCTTCAACGGCTGCCATCAACGATTGCTCGACGGTGACACCATAGAAATAGGAAAGGTGCGATCTGAATTTGTCGACGCCAACGGCGCGCATAAATTCAGCCTCTTCAAACCCAGCGAACAGAACCGGGTCTGAAAGCCACTCCCACCAAGTCTCACTTTCAACTCCATCACAACATTCACCAAGCAAACGGTTTGCAAGAAGCCGCCAATCGAATGCTTCCCCGCCGATCAGATAATCGAGTTGAACGCCACCTACATTCTCGGTCGCCAGCGGCCATTTAGCGATCGTTTCAAGAACTACAAACTTCCATGATTCGCCGACGAATGTGGCAGCAACAAGATCTGACTTCAGGCGTGAAATCACTACATTCGCCTCTCTTACCAAAGAGTCGATTGAGGTGCTTGATTCTTGACTACTAACCACGAGATTTGCTGAATGCGTAGCGCTCAGACTTCGGGAGCGAAAGAAATGCCATGAGTTCCGCGTACTGAAGGGTATTGATCACACGATCATACTCGACCCAGCCACGGATTGCGGTGTCAACGCCAAATCGCATATTGTCGAATTGCCACGTCCGATGTGCGTCGGTGTTAATTGAAAAGACTACACCCAAGTCGACCGCTCGCCGTACGTGATCAGCCTTCAAATCTAGTCGATCTGGCGACGCATTTATTTCCATAACCGTACCGGTGCGAACCGCAGCTTCAAGAACAGCATTGATGTCGATCTCGACCGGAGAGCGTTTGCCGAGAAGCCTCGCAGTAAGGTGACAGATCACGTCTACATGTTGACTCTCCATTGCGTCGATAACGCGCCGCGTCATGGTCTCAACATCTTGATCCATTCCCGAGTGAATCGAAGCAATGACGATATCTAACTCTGCGAGCAAATCATCACTGTAGTCGAGCGAGCCGTCGAGCTTGATGTCCATCTCAGTACCGGTCAAGAGCCTCATACCTGAGGATTCAGCAAGTTCTCGTACGGCACTGTTGTGTGCGAGAAGCATCTCAGGACTCAACCCATTTGCGACTCTAGCACTCGGTGAGTGATCGGTTACGGCTATGTACTCGAGCCCCCGCTCTTGAGCAGAGGCGACCATATCTTCCATTGAGTAGCGACCGTCTGACCATGTGGTATGAGAATGAAGATCACCCCGAATATCGCCGAGAGTGATGATGTTCGCAAATCCCTGTCCGGCCGCTCGCTCGATCTCCCCTGAGTCTTCTCTGATGTGTGGCGGGATGGAACTGAGACCCAGTCGCTTGTAGATATCCTGTTCGTTTGGTAGGTTTTCAGGCGTTCCAGTTTTTGAACTAATTAGTCCGTCGGAAGTGAACGCTATGTTGCGATCTCTCGCCAATTTTTCCAGACGAATGTTATGCGCAACAGAACCTGTGGCAAAAAGCAGAGCTCCTGGGAACGCCTCAGGTGAAACGACTTTGATCGAATATTTGAACCCGAAACGGTCGATGAATTCAGCCGTTGTGTAATCATGGTTCAGAACGTTATGGACGCTGGACAGAGTCGTAAATGCATCAATTACGTCTGCCACCTCGTTGATCGAGGCAGCGCAAACGATATTGATATTGCCAACTAGCTCCACTGAGCGCCTCACGCTCCCAGCTACAGCGATTTTTACACTTTCAGAGCAGCGGTTTCGCAATTCGGCGATCAGATCATTGGCTGCTTGAGAGGCTGGGCCAATTCCAATACGGTCACCTTGATCTATCCGCATCTTCGTGTGTCGAAGTATCTGAGCAGCACCCTTCTTGCTGATCCGTGGGAGCGAAAGGAATTCGCCCGACTCGATAGATATAGCGAGTTGATCGTAGGTGCATATTCCTAGAACGCCAGCCGCCATAACTGCCGTTTTCGGACCGATACCGGGAATCTGAACAAGCTCGAGAATTCCATTGGGAAGTTCTTCGAGCAACTCTTCGAGTAAGCCGAGCCGACCGGTACGAACCAACTCCTGAGTTTTCTCAATGATCGCCTCGCCGAACCCCGAAATTTTGCCTAGTTTTTCGGTGTCTTCAATGATGTCAGAGATCGGAAACGGTAAGCTTTTTATCGCATCCGAAGCTTTCGCATGAGCACGAATTTTAAATACGTTCTCACTCTTCGCTTGCATCAACACAGAGACATCTGCGAACACTTGAGAAATCGAATTGTTGTCCATAGACGACAGGTTACCGTTTACCCCCAGACCGGACACCTATTCGTTGTCTACATTCGTCTGCTTACGCTGAAGACGTTCGATTTTCCGGCGCTCGGCTCTGCTCATTTTTCGACCGTCAGACGTGTGCGTGGGCACCTGAGCAAGACCGCTTCCAGCGTATTGACTGTTTCCGTGTCCTGAATTTACGTTTGCCATTACAGAGTGCTGGTTGGCAAGTGCGTTCGCTCTCCGTGTCGATACATCAACGTCGGGCTTCACAGCACTAACCTCAGGAGCCTGCGACCGGGGTGGCTGTTGAGTGAGTGCAACCCTGAATATTGTACGTGCCACAGTCGATTTGATCGTGGTGTCAAATGCAGTGAACATTTGGAACGCTTGTTGCTTGTATGCAACTAGCGGGTCGCGTTGACCTGCAGCTACAAGGCCAATGCCCTGCCGCATGTTGTCCATCGAGGTAAGATGTTCGACCCAGTGCTCATCGATCGTTCGCAGCATGATGGTACGTTCAAGCTTATGCAGAAGTTCGGTTCCGAATTCTTCTGTTCGCTTGTTGTAGATCGTTTCGATTAGGTTAAGGAATGTCGCTTGGGCTTCCTCTGGGCGCATACCGTAAATTTCATCTTTTTGCGAGAAACCATCGAGTGTAGGAAAAATCATTAGTAGGTCACGGAACAGACCATCTACATCGTAGTTTTCAGCACCACCGTTGATTCGCCCAGTAACAATAAGACTCACTTCTTCTTTAAGGTACGCAGTTATCGTTGGACGAAGATCATCACCATCAATAATCCTGTCTCGCAGCTTGTAAACTACGTCTCGTTGTGTGTTTACCACATCGTCGTAGTCGACCAGATACTTCCGTATCTCGAAATTCTGCGCCTCGACTTTAGTCTGCGCTGTTTCGACAGACTTCGAAACCATCCTGTTTTCTATGGGGACATCAGCCTCCCATCGGAACAGGTTCATAGCCCCGCGGATTCGATCTCCACCGAATCGTCGGACAATGTCGTCTTCCGTAGAAAGGTAGAACTGAGTTTCACCGGGATCACCCTGTCGACCACATCGACCCCGCAGTTGGTTGTCTATCCGACGCGACTCGTGTCGCTCGGTTCCCAGAACGAACAGGCCACCCTTTTGTACAATGGTGTCGTGATCAGCTTCCCAACCAGCTTCAGTGGGAGTTGTTACATCAGGGTTTCCACCGAGAATGATGTCCGTGCCTCGTCCAGCCATGTTCGTGGCGACAGTGACTGCCCCAGCTTTACCAGCCTCAGCGACAACGTTCGCTTCTCGCTCATGCTGCTTGGCGTTGAGAACATTGTGTGGAATGTGTTTTTTCTTCAACAGATCGGATAACAGCTCCGATTTATCGATGCTGGTTGTTCCAACGAGCACTGGTCGGCCATCGTTGTGAAGCTCGGAAATACGCTTAGCAATAGCGTTCCACTTGGCTTCTTCAGTCATGAAGATGTAGTCGCCGAGATCGATCCGCTGACTAGGTTTATTGGTCGGTATTTCGACCACTTCCAGCTTGTAAATCTTGTGTAACTCTTCAGCTTCGGTAGTCGCTGTACCTGTCATACCGGCCAACTTGTCATACATACGAAAGTAGTTTTGAAGTGTGATCGTTGCATACGTGTTCGATTCACGCTGAACCTTGACACCCTCTTTTGCTTCGAGTGCCTGATGCAGACCATCAGAGAATCGACGACCGGTCATCAATCGACCGGTAAATTCATCAACTAGAATGATCTCTTGCCCTTGAACGACGTACTCACGATCTCTGGCGTAGACGAACTCGGCACGAATTGCGTTTTCGGTGAAGTGTGAAAGAACGTCGTTCTCAACACCGTAGAGGTTGTCGACACCTAACTCTCTTTCAACCGCAGCGATACCCTCTTCGGTCAGGACAATAGTCTTGCGTTTGTCCTCGATTTCAAAGTGAACATCCACACTAAGTCTCTTAGCAAGAACAGAGAACTTTCGGTACTCCTGACCCTGTTCTTGTGCGGGTCCCGAGATAATCAGCGGGGTTCGCGCTTCATCGATTAGAATGCTGTCGACTTCATCGACGATTGCGTATGTACGTCCCCTCTGGACACGCCGGTCGCCTTCTTCAACCATGTTGTCGCGTAGGTAGTCGAATCCGAACTCGTTGTTTGTTCCGTAAGTAATATCGCAGGCGTATGCCTGCTGTTTGGTGGCAGCGTGAAAATTATGTTCTGGTAGCCGCACAGGAGGAGCTGCATCTACCTCCTCTCCGGTGCGCTCTGAATCAGCTTGAATTGCGATTGGTGCATCAGGATTGAATACCCACGAACCATCGTTCTGCAAACACCCGACGGTTACCCCTAAAGCGTGATGGACATTTCCCATCCAACCAGCATGCAGCTTAGCAAGATAATCGTTGACGGTAATGACATGTGCACCGTTGCCAGTGATTGCATTCAGATACGCCGGCATGGTCGCAACTAAGGTCTTTCCTTCACCGGTACGCATTTCAGCGACCTTACCCTGATGAAGCACAATTCCACCGATCATTTGCACATCAAATGGTCGCATGCCAACGGTACGTCTCGATGCTTCTCGGACGGCCGCAAACGCTTCAGGGAGAAGGTCATCAAGGCTCTCGCCCCCGCTGTAGCGCGACCGTAGATCACCAGTCACGCCCCTGAGATCATCATCACTGAGTTTCTCAAAATCAGACTCGAGATCATTGATCTCGTCGACAATCGGCCGAATGTCGTTGAGCGCTTTTTGGTTGGAATCGCCCACGAGTTTGTTAAAGAACTTAAACATATACGTCTGTTAGCCCACCAGAATGTGTCGCTCAGGTTCAGAAACGATCACCGATTATTTGATCGTGAACAGTTCTCCAACCGATCGACCTTCATGGATTCGCCTTATTGCTTCCCCAAGAAGCGGGGCAATTGAAATTACTTTGATCTTTGAGTTTACTTTGTATGAAGGCAGAGGCACCGTGTCGGTTATTACCAATTCTTTGATATGTGGGATTCTGGTAATTCTGTCCGATGCTTCTCCTGGCAAAACACCATGTGTAGCAGCTAAATAAACATCAGTTGCTCCCTTTTTAGTAATGGCCTCCACCGCGGATATCACGGTTCCACCAGTACTGATCTCGTCATCAAAGAGGATGACGGGCCGATCCCCCACTTCACCTATTACGTTCAAACTTTCGACTCGGTCTTCATTCCCGAGACGGCGTTTTTCCACAATCGCTAACGGGGCATTGATAGCGTCGGCAAAGTCGCGCGCCTTTTTAGAGATTCCGATGTCAGTTGCTACGACCACTGGGTCGGTTAGATTTAAGTTCTGGAAATATTCGACCAGCCTCGGCATCGCCGTTAGCTCATCCACAGGCACTTGGAAGAACCCCTGAACCTGACCTGCATGCAGATCCACCATCACGACTCGTTCCGCACCAGCAGTCTCAAGCAGATCAGCGATTAAACGACCTGTAATGGGCACTCGTGGTTGGTCTTTTTTGTCGGTGCGGGCATAACTATAGAACGGAATAACCGCTGTTATTCGGCCTGCCGAAGCACGTTTTGCAGCATCGATCATGATCAACATTTCCATGATGTGATCATTCACGGGCTCGACCGTTGATTGCAGAATGAAAACGTCTTTCTGCCGAACATTCTCAAGTATCCGCACGAAAGTATTATCGTTACTGAACTTGAACACTTCGATTTTGCCGATATCCTGCTGGAGGTAATCGCAAATCTTCTGCACCAATTCAGGGTGTGAGTTCCCCGCGAAAATTACCGGATTTCCATTAACCCCGAACATTAAAGCCCCTTGAACTCTGGTCGTCTTTTTTGGCGAAGTGCGGCCATGCCTTCAACATGATCCTCCGAGGATAGCGTTATTGCCTCCGCTGCGGCAGACATTTCGAGGGAAGTTTCGAGGTCCATTGACATTCCTCTCCGCATCATAGTCTTAGCAAGTCGAATAGCGATAGGAGGACCTGATGCGATACGACGCGCCATTTCTTCGGCAGCATTGATTAGCTCACAATCGGCAAAAATACTATTTACGAAGCCGAGCGATTTAGCCTCATCAGCTTCCATAAAATTCCCTGTGTACATTAATTCAGCCGCTTTGGTTGATCCGAAGAGACGAGGGTAAAGCCATGTGCCTCCGTAGCCAGGAAAAAGACCTACATGTACGTAAGCAGCCATGAATCGAGCCGATTCTGATGCAATACGTATGTCGCAAACGCAAGCCAGGTCGAAGCCCGCTCCGACCGCTGCACCATTAATTGCTGCAATAACCGGCTTCTCCATCTTATATATGGAAAGAATTACCCGTTGAGCAAGCTTGAATCCCCGACGTAATTCCTCTGCACCGCCAGATCCCGGTTTATGTGGGCCCTTGTCCGCGCCCCCTGCCATTTCGTTGGTATCCGCCCCTGAGCAGAACGCTCGACCTGCACCAGTGATAATCACGGCGCGGACGGAATCATCGGCCGCTAATTCGTCAAGGTGTCCAGCAAGTGCTTCAAGTAGCTCATTACTGAGCGAGTTGAGGTAATCGGGGCGATTTAGCGTGAGAATAGCGAATCTGGATTCGCTGTTTACGTCTCGTATCACGCTTGAGTTCATTGGAGCCTCGACACACTGAGATTATCTGAAATACGTCGGAATTCTAGCACCGGTGAAAAGCCACAACTGCACAATTGTTCGCTTTTCACCGTCTGATTCGAGATTACAAAGACTCGAGGAAACTAGATGACGCTGCGAGCGCACCTTCTCAGTCACGTGACTCAGACGCATTATTGAGAGCGAGGAGATAAAACTCGCTAAGCTGCCTGTTGACCAGGTAGTGCGACAGGCGCACTCGGCACAGACGAAGGGGTACGGAATAGACGGGCCGCCATTTCCGGTGAAAGATCCTTCGAGAATCCACATTGCAGGCATTTAAGGAAAGTACCATGCATGTCGCTGTCAGCGTGAACATCGCCAGTACATCGTGGGCAAGACTTCAGATAAAGCAAATTAGACCTCATTCATATTGCTCAGGATTAACTGAGAAGTGCGAAAAGACTATCCGAAGACCAATTCGATTCAGACGGTCCACACCCTCACAAGGTATGTGTGTCAGCACACAACTCTTCGAGCCTTTGGTTTCTTGCCACCAAACATTAGTTGGACTAAAGCCGTGAAGATCGTTATATGAATTGGTCGTATGAACCCTGCTTGAACCCAAAAATTACCTGAGTGCCGTCAGTGAGAATAGGTCGTCTGATCAATCGGGGCTCATTGAACATCAGATCAATCAACTCGATCTCAGTCGCTTTACCGCGAAGTTCTCGATACGGTTTAGAGCTCGGACTCTTCCAAGCAAACATTTCATCGAGAGTCGTAAGCTTACTCAGGTTTTCAATCTCGTCAGTCGTGAATCGATCTTTAAAGAAATCTCGAAATTCATGTTCAATATTTGAATCATTGAGAGCCCAACGGGCTGTCTGGCACGTACTTCAACGAGACCAGCAATAAAATTTAAGTTCAGAAGACATTCGTGACTCTTTATAGTTATTAGATTGAGGGCATGCACATGAGGTGTCGCAACACTCTTTTCACGTTCGCAACAATGTTGAGGTACGCCACGCAGTGATGACAACGATGCTAGATGAGTAATCAATTAAATAACAATCCGTTCGACGTTAAAGCGCGATCATTGAGATCACTTGTATCTGGTGCGTTCAGCAAATCTCGAACGGGTTCGCAAAATTTCACCAATCTCAGCCTGTACGCATTTGGACTATCCGGCATATGGACCGGTGTAGGTGCGGGTATCCTGCCTTTTAAGATCCTCGAAGCTTTAGAAAGCGGAGGCGTGGCAATTTTTGGATATGCACTCGACAAAAACGGTGCACTAGGATTAATTTCTCTTCTGGGTCTAGTAGTCGCCTCAGTGGTTCAACTCGGCGCAGGATCACTGAGCGACCGAGACGATCGACCCGGCAAGAGACTGCCATATATTCTTGTTGGAGCCCTCGGACTCGCAGTGACAACTGTGATCTTTGGATTGACCGGCTCGTTCGTCACACTACTTCTGGTGATTATGGCAATGCAGTTCTTTGGCAATTCAGCGCAGGGACCTGCCAACGCGCTGATTATCGACCATGTACCACCGGCTCAACGCGGCGAGGCAGCTGGTATTTTGAATCTCTGGCGATTGCTTGGTGGAGGGATAATAACGGTCGGTGTACTCCAGTTCATGGCGAGATATGACAAAGACGAATCTCCCGAGTGGATCTGGTATTCGATTGCCCTAATGGTAGTTTTGTTGCTATTCAGCGTCTTTTGGTCTGTGATTTCGACTCGTCCAAAGGACGGACTTTTTATCCCGACTCTTCGACGATCAAAATTGTCGAATTCCAATCCAGTCGTCAAGAAATCAAGACCGTCAAGCCCTCGTATCAGCCGAAGTTACTTAGCCTTTCTTGTGGCTCTCGCATTCGCAATCGCAGCAATGTCTTCGATGCAGATATACGCTCTATTCTTTCTACAAGACGTGGTCGGATTAGAAAATCCCGCCGACGGAGCTGATCTTCTGGTTGTGATCATTGTGATCGCCGCTGGATTGACTGTAGTACCTGCCGGTTACCTTTCAGATCGCTTAGGTCGCTCCAAGCTATTTATGATTGCGGGAGCAACCGGTGTAGCAGCATCTTTACTTCTACTTCTTGTCACTTCGATAGGTCAGGTTCTAATAATTGGGGTTGTTGTCGGTATTTCAGTCGGTCTATTTTTGACCCTCACATGGGCGGTTGCGAACGATCTTGTGAGCAGATCTTCCGCGGCGAAGGAACTCGGCTACACAAGCATTGCGACGCTTGCTGGTGCTGCAGGTGCACGGTTCGCCGGGATTGGGATCGATGAGCTGAACCATATTTCAGATAATCTCGGATACAAGATGATATTGGTTTCAGTCTCAGTTTCCTTCGCTCTGTCTGCGTTGATTCTCGCTAGAGTGTCAAGAGACTCGGCTTTTAGCGAAAGCATGACATCATCCAAGGCAGCAACTACAGCATCGGCTCCTGAGTAAATCGAATAACTAATTGCGCGTCGATATACTTGGTGTATCCGTTTTTATTTGGAAATTTCGTATTCGTCTCGTCATCCGATCCACTCCGAAGATATCTACTTTCGAACAGGACGCTCAGTAAATGAACGTATTTCTTGCCAGCCCTCGAGGCTTCTGTGCCGGAGTCGATCTAGCAGTCGATATCGTCGATCTCGCAATTCAACAATACGGAACGCCGGTTTACGTAAAACACCAGATCGTACACAATCCAAAAGTTGTCGCTGATGTCGAAGCTAAGGGAGCAATCACGGTAGAGGACGTTGAGGAAGTTCCAGAAGGTGCAGTTGTGGTGTTCTCGGCGCATGGTTCGCCACCCTCGGACTATGCCAAGGCAAAAGTACGACATCTAATCGTTCTAGATGCCACCTGCCCGCTCGTCACTCGTGTTCACAACGAGGCGAAGAAATACACCAAAGAAGGAAAGAAGATAGTTCTTGTCGGGCATATTGGACATCAAGAAGTGATCGGAACAACGGGTCAAGCTGAGATGACATTGATTGACGAGCGGCAAGACTGGGAATTGCCACACTGGGACAAAGATACCGAGGTTGCCGTTTTGACTCAAACTACCCTTTCGATCCATGACACGGCACTTGCGGTTTCGAAAATCAAAAAAAACCATCCCAATGCCATTGTTCGAGATGACATCTGCTACGCCACAACAAATCGTCAAGAAGCTGCTTCCGAACTTGCTGATTTGACTGAACTGGTGCTCGTAATCGGAGCCCAGAACAGTTCGAACTGCAATCGGCTGAAAGATGTAGCGATCAAGAAGGGTGTCGCAGCATATTTGATCAACGGACCCGAAGAGCTCGATCGATCATGGCTCGTAGGTGTCGAAAAGGTCGGCATCACTTCAGGTGCTTCAACACCAGAAAAACAGGTTAAGGCTGTTATCGAAGCGATCTCACCAGAAAATGTATTCCGCGTTGGTCCTGGGGAGGAAAGTACGACATTTGCGATTCCGCGAAATCTACGATCACTCGTTGGCGACGGAACACGAAGCAGCCACAAGGAAGAACTAATCCCCGATGAAGATAACTAGCGTCGAATGCTTGGTACTTGATGAAGAGTACCCGTACGTAATCCTTCATACAGATCAAGGCATTACAGGTTTCGGCGAGTGTTTTCGGCGCGCCCCTTACGCTTCGAAGACCGCGATCGAAACGGTGTTCGCTCCGCTCGTAATTGGCAAATCCCCATTCGACTCTGAAGAGGGGACAACATGTTTAAAGCGGGTGCGGTCGCAGGGCCTCAAGGAGCCCTACTCACTACTGCTTCTGGCATAGATCTAGCTTTGTGGGATATCAAGGGTAAAGCCCTCGGTATTCCTATCTACAATCTGATTGGTGGTAAACGACGAGATAAGATCAAGGTCTACGTCAGTTCGCTTGCCCGCGATCTCGCTCCTAAAGACGAAGCCAAACGCGTCGCTCGCTTTAGGGATCAAGGTTACTCGGGCTACAAAATGCACTCCGCCGTCCCCGGTAAAATCGACGATCCAGATGACACCACGATCAAAACTGTAAAAGCAATTCGTGAAGAAGTCGGATACGAAGTTGACGTGATGGTCGACGTAAACAGTGCCTACTCAGTGCATCATGCCATCGAGATCGGGCATCAGTTGGAGGACTTCGGCGTGTTCCATTTCGAAGAACCTGTACACATCAGAAACTACGTCGGCATGGCTGAAGTTACCGATGCTCTAGACATTCCGATCGCATCTGGCGAAAACTCATTCACTCGCTGGGAGCACCTCACGCTCATTCGTGATGGTCGACCCGATATTGTCCAAGCTGATGTTGTGAAAGTCGGCGGAATCACCGAATTTCTGCGTATCGAAGCAGTGCTAACTGCTCACGGTGCGACTATGACCACTCATAATACCCAGCCGTATGGCTCGGCCGCTGCCCACGCTCACTTACTCGCACCCAGCAACAACTTCCCTTACGCTCAGGAATACAACATCGAGACGGTCGGAATTCGAGACAATGACTCAATTCTCGATACACCGTACGAAGTTGAAGACGGCTTTATCCGAATCCCGGACTGACCCGGACTGGGACTCGATTACAACTTAGAAAAAATGCGCAGCCGCAGCAGCCAACGACCGTCAAAAATATCTGACGTATGGGGTCACATGCAGTAGCGACCGCCTCGCTATTCCCCACGCTCCGTAGCCGAAAATCCAGTGACCAATTTAGGCCACTTCAGTACCGACAGCACCACGGCTATCAGACCGCCAATGGCGTAACCGGTGATAGTCGCAGGCACACCATATTGCTCGATAAGCCACCCGCCAATTACCAGCCCCATCGGCAAGCCGTATACGGCAAGCATTCGGATGCCCATAACTCGGCCGCGCATCTCAAATTTCGTGAAAGTCATAAGCACTACTGACATCGAGACCATGCAGAAACTAATCGACGCTCCGATTAGCGCAAGCAATGGCAAACCAATAGCGTCGGAATCCGTCTGAGCGAACAATATAAGCAGTAAGTACCAGATGACCATCGTGACCATCATGAATCGTTCTGGCCGACGTGAATTCACAACCGCTGCCATGGTTAGTGAGCCGACCAAAGCGCCAATTGCGAATACTGCGACCATTTTGGCGAGTCCGTTTTCGTCATGCCCGTAAACATCACGCGCTACCACGGGTAGTAGACCATTCGTGAGCGGGAATGCCGTCGCGTTTACTAAAAATGCAAGAAACATGATCGGCTGAATCACTGAAGACTCAACCATGTATCTCAGACCCTGTTTCATCTCAGTGAGAGGGTTGGCGCGCTTGGTAATAACGCTTGATCGAATAGCGTTGATTCCAAGTACAAACAGCACGCTAAATGCATAGAACATTGTGACCCCGACATATGCCCATCCCAGACCAAGTCGCGACAGCAACGTCGCTCCTAAGAGCGCACCAATGATTCTTGCGGTGTCCTGGGTTGTCCTCGCAAGCCCAGACGCGTTCATAAGCAGATTTCGAGGCACCGTGTCGGCGATAAGGGACTGCCTTAGAACGTTGTCGGCAGGTCGCAACATTCCACTAACACTGGCGATCACGAATACATGCCATGGCTGAATCAAATCTGTTGCAGCAAGGATCAACAGCGCGAGTGCCGATACACCGGAACCGGCACGCAGCACGATCAACATCACCTTGCGACTCATCCGATCGGCAATCACACCAACGATCGGTGCGGTCAGTGTTCCTGAGAAGCGAAGTGCACCCAACAAACCGACTAAGAACGGTGAATCTGTAGCGACGAGAATGTACCAGCCGAGAATCAGAGTTTCCATCTCCGATCCCCAGGTGGTCATAGCGTCAGCTGACCATTGGAATCGAAAACTCCGAATACCGAATGCAGCGAACGGACTCACCTTGGTTGTGGACTCTTGAGTAGCAACTGTTGGGTGTTGTTCAGATCTCATAGTTGAGTCGCAGTCGATTTCCGATCAACATAGCAATTGGAATGTTCGCTTGAACCACCTGATCCGTCAGATACCATCGAGTCGTGAAAATTCCTAATCTCAAACTGAACACAACATTTCTTATCTTCGTGACGGTGGCAAGTATCGCGCTCATCACTGCACGATCAACCGACGAACCCGAGCCTTTTGTTCCTGAAACGATTACCCCACCTTGGCTAGGAGCATTTATCGAATCGGACGATTGCGTTGATCTGCAATACGGGCACCTCGGCTTGGCTGAAGTAACCATTTCGCTCGGTGATCTCGACATTACTGTCTTCCCCGAGGTCGCAGACGAACCAAACGAGCGGATGCAGGGACTCATGTGTCGCGAATCTATTCCTGCAGGATCAGGAATGTTTTTCTATTATCCAGCGCCACGTAACAGTGGTTTTTGGATGTACAACACCTACGTATCGATCGACATTCTTCACATCAACCGTTCTCACCAAGTCGTCGATAAAATCACTATGACTCCCTGCCTACGGGACGGTTTAAGTGATGACGATTGGCAAGTCAAGTGTGAGACTGAGGCAGTTGACTATTTACCATCCGGTGAATGGATATGGGCACTCGAACTGCCAGCTGGTTGGCTAGATTCTCAAGGGATTAGTAACGCAGATATTGGAGATTTAAAGATCGCTTGGGTCGCTGTCGCTGACTAGTTCTGAATCATTAATTGAACGAAAAGAAAAGGAAACGTAGGAGTTTTGGCGAATACTAAGCAGAAAGCAGTTCTGGCCGTAGCTGACGGACTCGGATTCAACCGAAGTCGCTCGAAGGACGTGATCGAAGCCGCTTGGGCACAGCTCGATCAAACCGATCGAGCGCGGATCGAATCGGCTGCTAAACACCGCGGGCACGACTCCGTCTGGGCAAAAAATCTTTTGTATCCGGTGCGTGTTGAGTCGCTCGAATCCGATACACCTACCAGCGAAGCCATTGCGTGGGTTCACGATCTACAGACCTGCCGTGATTTCCTGAATGCCGAACTGATCGAGCGTATCGACACACACGTCGAAATTATGGCCGATCAAAAGCGCTACGTTCCTTGGGCTTCAGGGGCGCGCAATCTCTGGGATTTACGGAACAAAAATCTGTCCATACCAACGAGTGCGGCGGGGATCTGGGCAGGATTTGAAGACCTTAAACCACCAGTGCAAGGCAACTCAGAAACTGGACACCAGCAGATCGGCAATATGCAGCTCGCTCCTCAACTTCCTCTTGAAATCACAAACGCTATCAAAACTGGCGATTTTTTTGAGAATTGTGCCCTCAATTCGACAATCGCCAAAGCGAAGGAACGAGCCGCCACGATCAATTTCTGCTTTTTGCTCTCAGGAGTAGGTGGCAACGATGGACGAGTCCATAGCGCTTGGAACCACCTCGAAGCATTTCTGGAACTGATATTTGAACGACACCACGTCTCTCCCGACAAAGTCCAAATGCAGGCGATTCTTGATGGACGTGATTCGGCGGCTCACAGTTCAATCATCGCTCAGTACGGCTCCGGTGACTTCGTTGGCAAACTTCAAGCACTGCTTGGCAGTTACAACGCCGAATCGTCGCTGGCGTGGGTCGTTGGGCGCTCGACAGCTATGGATCGGGACTACCGCGAAGCGGCCGCTAAAGCCGATTTCGATCTACTCACAGGCAAAATCGGTAAACAGGCGACGACATACAATGATGTACGGTCAATCATTGCGGCTTCCCACACGTCTGGCAAAACCGACCAAGATGCGCCTTCGATTGCGATTCTACGCGCCGACGGAACCGTGCCAGTCATTTCTGTGGGAGACGCGTTTATTGATCTGAATTTCAGATCAGACCGGCAGCGCTCAAAAATCGGTTCGCTCGCGGGAGCGCGCGAATTCCTCGAATCCGAAGGTGAATCCCGAGGACGTAAATGGGACGGTGCATGGATCGACCATAAGCTTGATCTCGACATCTGCGCTATCGCGGAATACCACCCAATATTCGAATCCAAGTACGGAGTGAGTGTGGCTTTCCACACCAAACCACATGCTACAAATTTTCTTGCAAAATGGCCCGATACGATCGGTGCGGACGAATACACTCTTATTGCCGAGAGTGTGAAATCGTCACACATGGGCTATTTCTTTCGAGGACGGCGAGAAGAATCGGTCGACGATGCCAATGAAGCGCGGTTCATAACCCCTTCTCACAGCGAAGAAGACGGTGTGAAGTCCGACACTGATTTCTATCTTCACCCCGGCATGAGAGCGAAAGAAGTGACAGCGAACGTGCGAAATGCGATTTCATCAAACACGTCGCGTCTCATATGTTGCAATATAGCGGCGACCGATATGATCGGACATCTACTCCCAACCCGCTATGAAGAAGCCAAAGTTGCCTACCGAGCTGCTGCCGATGCACTGGTAGAAATGTCGAGTGCTGCGAAAGATTATGGTAGATATATGGTCATAACATCCGATCATGGCAATATCGAAGACGACACTTCCGCACACTCCATCAACGACGTGCTCACAACGATCATCCGCCCTGATGGAGTAGAGGCGACAGTTGGCATACCTGTTTTCCAAGCAAGGCTGTTCGACATCGCACCCACATTGCTCGAACTTTTGGGGGTGTCACAGAGACCAAGTGATGGCAGCCTGTCGGCTGACACTGATCAATTCGTGGGCAGACCGTTGGTTGCACACGCGTAAGGTGTCCGGGGCTCAATTCTGTACAAACCTAGGTCAAGTTTGGGTGTGGGCTCACAAGATGTGTGCTATCCCCCAGTTGACTGGGTGTCGAGTCATGGTAACTTCTGGTGTATCGGTCTTCCGAAAGACCTATGCACGAAGGACGGTGAATCACCAGCATGTCGCTGATATTTCACCTACACCCGACCGGCCCGAGTTGTATATCGAATGGTTTCACGCATAGAAACGAATAGCCCCGGACTGCGATACGTATCTATCGCAGATGATCTGCAACGACAGATCGAATCTGGTGATGTCCGTGCTGGTGACCGACTACCAAGCCAGCACCATATGGCCAAGCAATACGGCGTTTCTCTTACAACTCTACGTTCAGCAATCGATCTATTAGAACAGCGTGGTTTGGTTCGATCTGCTCACGGTCTGGGAACTTTCGCTAACTCACCCAAATCGAGTGATGACAACCCCCAAGTATTGCTGGTTGATGACGATCCACAGGTGGTTAATCTCCTAACCGCAATACTCGAAGGCGAAGATATAACCGTAGCAAGTGCATCTTCGGCAGCCGAAGGAATTGCAAAACTTGAGTCTTCTTCCTTCCAAGCAATATTCCTCGACCTCCTCATGCCCGGCGGTTCCGGCGTGGATCTACTCAAGGCGGTTGAACTTCTAGATCGAAAAATACCAGTAGTACTCGTAACCGGAGCTGGTGACACTAATCTGATCAATGAAGCGATGAACCATGGCCCGATCACTCTTATTCGCAAGCCGGTTCGCGTGAAACAAGTGCGGCAGGTGCTCGAAGTTCTCGGCGTTCAAAAGCAGACGAAGGGCTAGGTATTAGAGCATTGAGTTCAGAGAACAGACAAGCAGTACTTTCCTCAGCAGCAGCCCATAAGTTCGAACTTATAGGTCGCATTTCTTCCGGATTAGCACATGAACTCAACGGTCCAATCGGTATTGCAATGGGTTTTGCTGAACTGGCCAAAGAAGTCATCGACTCAGATGACACACCAGAACTGAGTCAGGCCAACACAAGCAAGGTCCGCGGTTATCTCGAGATGATTGAATCGGCAAGCTTACGAGCACGTGACCTCTCTCGAGGCATCTGGAGCTTCGCAAAAGCAGAACCTGGTACTACCGAAAATATAAACATCGTCGATGTGCTGAAAACTGTTCAGCACCTCACTGCTCCTGCGGTGAAAGTTGCACAGATCGACGTAGCCCGACGAGAAGATCCTTTAGGACTCAGCGAAGCAATATCTCATACAGATTCAGTTCTTTGCCAGCAAATTTTTGTAGAGCTTATCCTGTCCTCGCCCAAGTCAATTTCAGGCGGGGGGCTCGTCGTGTGGCAGGTTTCTATTACCGATAACGGTTCAGTAGCAATAGAACTGACTACCGAGCCGTGGAACGAAGTGCCCACGAGTCAATGGGAAATTCCCAAATTCGTTCGGGGCTCATTCAAAGGGATGGGTGGCAGCATTGCTGATGCCACTCCAACTCCAGTCATATCTCAGACTGGTGGATCAAACGAACTCACGGGATGGAGGGTCGTCGCGACTTTGCCGCCGGCGAGTTCCGGTTAATTTTTTGAGAGAAAACTGATTGATAGCGATTATTCGCAAACTTAGTGCCTGAGGAGGCCGCTGTGACTACGGATTCTGTAGCAAAGAAGAACATCAAAGTCTTGATGGTTGATGATCACGAGATTATGCGTCAGGCATACGGTATGTTGCTAAACACTGACCCTGATATCGAAATTGTCGGGTTCGCCGGTGATGGTCAGGAAGCGCTGGTGCTCGCTGACACGCTTGGCCCGAACGTGGTAATCATGGACGGTCGAATGCCACGCTTGAACGGTGTGGACGCAGCCCGAATAATACGGGAAAAGCATCCTGATATGGCGATCGTTCTGCTTTCGGCGTTCGACGACGACGAATTCGTTAGAGAATTCCTGAAAGGCAACGTTCGCGGCAAGGCATACTTGCTCAAGCAATCGCTCCAAAGCCTGTCTGACCTTGTTCAGGCAGTGAAGGATGTCGCTGAAGGCAAGACTTACCTCGCAAGCGAGATAGTAGCGAAACTCGCAGGCACTCAAAACAGCCGAGAAAGCCAGTTCCTCTCAGAACTGACAGAGCGAGAACGTGAAGTTCTTGATTGTATGGCTCGAGGCCTATCTAACGCAGCGATTGCTGAAGAACTGTTCATCCAGCCCCGAACAGTTGAACGACACATAGGTTCGATCTTCTCGAAGATGCGCCTACAACCCCAACCAAAAGCCCATGCGCGAGTTCAGGCGGTACTTGCTTATCTCTCTGACACAGGGCGACTAAAAGAGGGTTCGAAAGCCGGTGAAGGCGACGGTTCAATGATTGGCGCTATCGGAATGATGCGGTAGGCATCTCCCCTGTCTTATCAAGGACTAGTTCTAGCTACAGTCGAAATAGACCTCTCAAACACGCAAAAGCCTCCTGTCCACTCCAGGAGGCTTTTGTGATTAAAAGTCGAGCATGCAGTGCCTAGTTAATTCGTACACTGGTTTCTTTTGCGTGCAGTAATTCCGTCACAATTTCCGGGCTCTCAGTCAAATTCAGCATGATCTTGGCAGCAAGATGTAAATTGAATCCGCAAGTTCAACCGACAGCCACGGAACTGGCCTCACAGAGCACTCACCAAGCGATTTCACCGCCGTCGATCACCAATTCTGCTCCGGTTACCCATGCTGCTTCGTCTGACGCTAAGTAGAGAATTCCGTAGGCAATATCGATTGGCAGACCGAGTCTGCTCATAGGCGTCATCGCCAAACGGGCATCACGAATCTCCTTCTGGGAATGAATATCGAGAGTCATAGGTGTATCTGTAAATCCGGGGTGAACAGAGTTAACTCGAATATTGTCAGAAGCGTACTGAACAGCAGCTGCCTTACTAAACGTACGCACAGCACCTTTTGAAGCGTGATACGCGGCGCCTGCGGGCGAGCCCACAATTCCGAATATCGACGAAACGTTCACGACCGATCCGCCACCGTTTTTCCTCATGGCGGGAATTGCTGTCTTAGTGCCAAGCATGACCGCTGTCGAGTTCACTGCGAAAACCGTGTTCCAGTTCTCCACGATCGTGTCCTCGACCATCGCCCTACCCATTGCGCCCGACATTCCAGCATTGTTCACCACAATGTCGAGTCGGCCCCACTTGGTCATCATCTCATCGACAACCTCGATCCATCGACTCTCCTGAGTGACATCGAAGTTGTGAAAGCGCGCTACCTCTCCGTTCTGGTTCAGTTCAGCTTCTAGTGTGTTGCCTATATTGTCATCGATATCGGCGATAACGACCCTTGCACCTTCTTGTATGAACAAACGTGAAGTGGCCTCACCAATGCCCGACGCTCCGCCCGTTACTATTGCGGTTTTTCCTTCAAGACGCTTGCCTGATGGCATTTTGATTTCCTTATTAATCCGGTTGAACGATAGCTAATCGATCA
>JABMNN010000021.1 GCA_013204545.1 Chloroflexota bacterium
CGCAATGCCTTCTCAACAATCGAATGCCGCTTCACCGCAGTCAGTCCCGACAGGTCCAATCTCTATTGCAGATTTCTTAACAGACAGCGGGCTCGATGACGATCTTTATGACAACTTGATCGGCACCGGTTTAATCAGGCGACCCCGAACAGGGCCAGATGGTGCGCCAGCGCATGATCGCAGAGATTTATCGGCCGCTCGGGCGTTCGCTCGCCTCGCGTCAGCGGGGATCGAATATCCAATTCTCCAGCGTCACTCCGAGTACAGTCCACTCTCGAAAGCCGAAGCCTTGTTCTTGGCAGAGCATCTTAGTTCCGCTACCCGCCGCACTCAGGATACTCAACCAGCTAATATCGTCGCAGCGTTCGATGCAGTAAGGCGATATCTCCGCAGCTTGCAACTAGACGATGCGTACCCTGACTGGCGAAATACCTAGCCTTAGATCGCAGCTTGTCATCACGATGTTTTAGCGAAGTCGCACCAGCCACCTATTGGCTCATGGTGATCTAACTTGTATGAAAAGATTGTATAGCGCAAATCGTTTACTTACGCTTCTCTTTTACGTAGTCGATCACCGCTCCAAGTCCATCGGGGGGTGCTCCCAGACGAACTGCCTCTGCGACATCGGCTTCTGATTTAGCATCTTCACCAATCGCAGCATGCGCAACCGCACGATTGCCGTACATGTCAGCGACTTCGGGTTTAAGTTCAATCGCCTTCGTGAAATTGTTAATTGCCTGTTCGAAATCTGCCATCGAAAGATATGCAACGCCCAGATTGAACTGAATTTCGGGATTCTGAGGATCTAGCCAAGCAGCTTCCTCGAAGTCATTTACAGCCTTATCTGGAATTCCAAGCTGTGCATTTTTCAAACCTCGATTGAAGAACTCAGTTGCCGTCTTCGGTGGAAAAGCAATATCAGCCAGATTCATATCGTTGGGCGTATTGCCTGACTTGTCATTAGAGTTCGTCAAACTCGAATTCTCCTGCTGGAACTACCCATGCTCATGTCCTAAAACTTTAAACTGCAACCAATGCTAACCGACACGTGGCATCAGTTCATGTTAGAAATATCGTTGTCTGGATAAACGTTCAACTTACCAATGTTCATTTGCACTAAAATTCCAGCAACTGCAATAGATGCAGGTTCTCACTCCCAGAGTGGGATGGAGTTAGTCGGTGAGTATTGCCCCATGTGCCCACACGCGTACGCAAGCTGGGTACTAGCGAAAGATCTACTTTGAGAATAGCTCTGATCGGTCAATCTGCGTTCGGAAAATCAGTACTGGAAGCCCTCGTCGAAAATGGTGAGGATGAAATCGTCGGCGTATTCGCACCACCAATCAAAGACGGTCAATCGTCAGATCCGATTTCAAATGCCGCCGATGAACTTGGCATCCCCCTCTTCGAATTTCCAAAACTTCGTGACAAAGAAGCGGTAGATCAATTCAAATCTCTTGATCCTGAGCTATGCGTGATGGCTTTCGTAACCGATATCGTCCCAATGGCGATGATCAATTTCCCGTCTCTTGGTACGATCCAATACCACCCTTCGCTGCTTCCTCTCCACCGCGGACCTAGCTCAATCAATTGGCCAATCATTAATGGTGAAACCGAAACCGGACTCACAATATTTTGGCCGGACCAAGGCCTCGATACGGGGCCGATATTGATGCAAAAACGCGTTGAGATCGCACCTGAAGCCACTCTCGGCAGCATCTACTTCAACAAGCTTTTCCCGCTCGGAGTTCAGGCTATGGTCGAGTCCGTCGATCTAGTTAGAGTTGGCAATGCACCAGTAATCGCGCAGGACGAATCGAAAGCCACATACGAAAGCTGGTGCAAAGCGAACGATGTCGTTATTGATTGGTCTGCCGGGGTCGATACCGTTTTCAATATGATTCGGGGTGCCGATCCTCAGCCCGCGGCAAACACCACCCACAACGGTATTTCGCTCTCGGTTTACGATGCAACGCGATCATCATACGGAGCAGCCGGTCATGTGGCTGGAGCTGTGGTCGAAGTGGGTATCGATAGAATTATCGTGGCTTCCTCAGATGGTTCAATAGCAATCGGGCGTGTGAAAGCAGCAGGTGGCAAAAAAATCGGTGCTGCCGAGTGGGCTGAATTGGTTGATCTGAAAGTCGGAGACATTTTCGGAGGCTAACGGTCTCCGAAAAACCCCTCTATTAGTTCATTGACTTCGTCTGGCCTGTCCAAAAGCGGAACATGCGCTGTGTTTTCGATAACGTGCAAACTCGAATTCGGAACCAAGCTCGCTAGACGGTATCCATGTTCAACCGGGAACAGTGGATCATACTCGCCCCATATGGCAAGCAGGGGTACTGATATGGACCGCAGTTCATCATCAGAGAATATCGATTTCTGACCACCAAAATCGGTAATCACCGACACGCTCGATCGCATCGCTGCTGCATGGCCAGGGGTGAGCGTCACGTCGTAGGCGTATTGCCGGTAGGCAGCAGCATCTTCGAATTCGGAATCAATTACCTCCATAGTTTTGAAGTAATTATCTTGCCCCCATCGATTCGGACGGACCACCATCCGACCAAGCACTGGGATGTTGGCCAATTTGTACAAAAGAGGAAATTCTTTACCCAACCCGGCAGAATCTATCACTACGAGTTTGTGTATTCGCAACGGGTTCTCGATAGCCACAGCTATCGCCATTTGCGCACCGAGGGACAGCCCCACCACGACGGCAGACTTCACACCAAGTACGTCCATAAATCCGTTTATATAGCGCACAACGTCGCTCGTAAACGGAGCTTCGTACGGCTTCTGGCTCGAGAGCCCAAACACGGGATGATCTGGTGCGATGACACGATGGGTTTTCGACAATACTTCGATCTGTCTGAACCAGATCGCTGAGCCTGCTCCACCACCATGCAATAACAACACCGGAGGTCCTTCGCCGTAATCGAGATAGTGAATACGCCGACCGTTTACTTCAACGAATCGACCCTGATATTTCAAACCCGCTCTGCTCAACAATTCAGACATACTCATCTTGATTTGTTGTTCGCTGGCAGAGAGTTTAGGTGACTCTATAGTTTGCAATTCGTGAGTGATCATTTTTCATCATAGCGAGTACTATTCGAACTTATTTCCTAGTCAAATCCGAGTATAACCAAGCGATCCGACCTACAATCGTCTATGAGACATGAGTAGTAACAATAATTCCACTGACATTTCGCAAGCAGACAAAGCTAAATCAGAAGCTGAATTACACGGCATCTCGGAGTTGCAACTGCAAGCATGGGAGCTCCTCGAATTCACAAAGGTTCGAGAACTTCTCGCTAACCGGACGCGCTTCTTTATGTCACGCGAGATGGCACTCGACGCCCGTCCTCTAGTCGACAGTGAAGACATTGCGAGACTCCAAGACGAAACGGCACAGGCAGTACTCATGCTGGGGACCGTTGGTGATATCGGTCTAGTAGGAGCGCGTGACCCGCGAGGTCTTATTCATCGTGCCAGTATTGACGGAATTTTGACCGGTGAAGAAATCATCTCAGTGCTTAATCTCCTAGATTCGATCTGGGCAGCTCGCAGCACCGTTATGTCTATGAGAGGTCGGGCTCCGTTGCTCGAAAATATCGCAGACGAAATCCCTGACTTACGGGATCTCGGAAAAGAAATTTTCAAATCAATCTCAGATCGGGGCGATGTCCTCAGTTCTGCCACACCAAAGCTCGCACGGCTTCGCACAAATGTTAGTAAAACGTTCCAGCGAGTGATGCGGGCTATGGAACGTATATCCAGCAGCGCCAGTGTAAAAAACTCCCTCCAATCAGGTGCGATCGCAACCCGAGGAGAGCGACTCGTTCTTGAAGTAAAAGCTGATGCAAGGCAGTCTGTTCCCGGCATCGTCCATGATGTTTCCGGTAGCGGCGCTACGCTTTTCGTGGAGCCATTTCAGGCGGTGGAACTCTGTAATGATTGGCGAGAAACCGCCGCGGAAGCCCGACGAGAAGAAGAACGAATTCTTAGGCGATTATCTCGGCTGATCGGTGATAGAGAACAAGAAGCAGTTATAGCAGTCGAAGCTGCGGCAGCTCTCGATTACATTGCCGCCCGCGCTAGGCTCTCAGCTTCGATGAGAGCTCGACAGATCGAAATGATGCCGGCTGGGTCGGATAATGTCGTCAACCTAGTGGGTGCTCGACACCCTCTGTTAGGCAGCGATGCTGTCCCAATCACTATCAACATTGGCCCCGGATTCCGTGGTCTAGTTATCACTGGTCCAAACACTGGTGGAAAAACGGTGGCGATCAAAACCATCGGGCTTTTTGCGCTTATGCACCAATCTGGTATGCAGTTGCCTGTGAGTGATGGCGAGATTGCGATTTTTGATGCCGTCTACGCAGATATTGGTGATTCGCAATCGATTGAACGGTCGGTTTCAACCTTCTCTTCTCACATGGGGAGGGTGATAGAAATTATTCTCGAAGCAACATCCAATTCTCTGATATTACTCGATGAACTCGGTACTGGAACCGATCCCGAAGAAGGCTCGGCATTAGCTAGGGCGATTCTCGCGTACGCCGCAGAAAACGACATGCCGATAGCGATAACCTCACACTATCGGGCAGTAGCCGAGTTTGTTGCTGAGTCTGAAGACTTCGCAAACGCCTCGGTTGAGCTGAACCCAGAAACGATGCTTCCGACGTACCAAGTAGTGATGGGCATACCCGGCAGGAGCTACGCCATTCACGTTGCGCGCCATCTCGGGATGCCAAGTCAAATACTCGACGACGCTCAGTCGATGATGGACCCTTCCCGAATGGAGGCTGAAACTATCCTGCAGCAGATACAACGAGAGCGTGATGAGACGAGCCGAACGCGCGTCGAAGTGGAACAGGCCAAAGTCGAGGCTGTGGCGGCCCGAAATGATCTTCAGCTCAAGCTGAGTACTGTGACTCGGCTACAAGAAGACATGATCGAGAAAGCGCGTATGGAACTAAGACGAGAGACCGAAGAAATTCGTCGAGCGCTTCATCAGATCGTTAGTAAAGCCAGGAATGACAATGATTTGGCAGTGGCTCAGCGAGCAATCGGGCGTGTTCGAAATCAATTCTCTGACCCCACTTGGCTTCCCGTAACCCCGCCTCCTGATGCTGACATTTCAGATGAAGCGGACGAGAATCGGCCGCTCCAACCAGGTGACCAAGTTGAAATCAAAGGACTAAATGTTCAGGCATTTATAGTCGATATAAGCCCCGGTGGGACTGTTGAGCTGATGATGGGTAACTCTCGAATCGAACTCAACGAACGGCAGCTGCGTCTTGTAAAGGCAGCGGAACCGAAAAAACCAGGGATATCACCGAACGAACTTCCAAATGTGACGGTCAACATTATTAGCGCTGGCGAGGCAGCAAATGCCTCCGGTGAGCTCGATATTCGTGGCTCTAGAGTCCATGAATCTGACGACATCGTCCGACAGTTCATCGATGACTGCTCGATTCAAGGGCTGTCCACCGTACGGATTATTCATGGCGATGGAACAGGCGCACTAAGAGAAGCGATTCGCCTCTTACTCGCGAAACACCCGCTCGTGGCATCGTTCAGTGCTGCTCCACGCAACCGTGGTGGCAACGGCGCCACCCTTGTCGACTTGACCTGACCAGAACCGACTAAAACATACTGCCAACCGGAATCAATTTCCGATGGATAGTTCTAATTTATTCCTCAGTGATGCCGGCTTCGACCACTGCGCTCGAAGCCATATATCGCACAACGCGCAAATGCCCTTCTCGCCGGGTGAGAAGGGCATTTGAATCTTCGGGCCACCCGCTCAATGCCTACTGAGGGGGGAAACCTGATGCGCTGTA
>JABMNN010000022.1 GCA_013204545.1 Chloroflexota bacterium
CGCCTAGACCGTCGCCCCAGTCAACCGTCGCCGAGTGTGTGTCCAATGAACCCACATCGCTGAACGTAACCGTTACCTCTGAATTGAACGCATCAGCTGCAATAGAACCAGTAGGAGCAACGTTGTTGACTGTGACGTCGGTAGAAACCGACCCAACGCCAGCGTCATCGTCCGTGGCTGTTGCTGTAATCGTGTACACGTCCGAAGCCGTACCGGTTGGATCATCGTCGAGGTACAGGTGCGATGCTGTGAACGTGTTACCGCTCACTGCAGCAGCAGAAGTACCCTCTGAACCACCCCAGTCGATCACAACCACATGCGTGTCTAGCGTACCAGGATCGGTAATCGTTCCTGAAACGTTCACTGCGTTATTTTCATCGACCCCGGCTGCCGAAATCGTCAGCACAGGTGCAACGTTGTTCACCGTGACGGTCGTCGTGCCTGTTGTCGAAGGGTTGATCTCCATATCAAACGCCGTCGCACCACCATGGTCCTCTAATGCCACAGCAATGACGTTGAGCCCCGGTAGCAATGCTGTCCCGAAGCCTCCCGTGTATTCCCAGCGGGATGTCCAACCACCAGCGTTGCCGCTGCCTACTAACGTCCCATTTGCATAAAGCTTGAAGCCATTGTCGACACCGAGCCCCCAACTAACCGTCGATAGGTCAATGCCGCTCAGGTCAATAGTCGTCCTAACCCACAAGTCATCTCCATCTGCGGCATCCGCAGGCCAATACGTGCCTGGGTCAAACTCTGTACCCGGACCATCATTGCCAAACGGTGCTGGACCAGTAGTCCAACCGCCTGTAGAGGTGTTCCAATTAGCGTCGCCAGTCGGATCCGTGAACGTGTACTCCCACACCGAGCCAGCCGGAAGTGACTTGCCGTCGTGGATAGTCACCGTAACGGTGTTGCCGTCTGATGCCGTGCCATTCCCTGGCGAAGTTCCATCGTCAAGGTACTGGTGAGTAAACGGCGTCGTACCCGATGAAACAGGCACATCTAGATCGGGTGTCTGTCCTAGTCCCCAATCAATGTCAATCGTGTGAATATCACCTGCATCAACGTCACTGAAAGTTACTTCAATTGAAGCAAAGCCATTCTCATCGATCTCATCGCCCGTTATGGTCACGATCACCGGCGGGCTGTTCACTGGGACCACCGTAACAGTAGCCAATGCCGTTCCAGTGTTGACGGAATCGTCAGTCGAACTGAACGTCACAACAGTCGCAACGCCGGTCGGGAACAATCCAGGTGCGTTGTTACTGATCGTCAATGACGAGTCAACGGCGTCAATTGCCGATGCGCCTGCAAGGAATGCAACTATCGCTGCGTTTGAAGCGTTAGCTCCACCAACACTATCTGCTTGCACAGTAATGTCAGAAGGAGTCGTCACTACCGGCGCGGTTGTGTCCACAACAGTCACTGTTGCAGTCGCTGTACCGGTGTTGCTTGCGGCGTCAGTCGAACTGAACGTCACAACAGTCGCAACGCCAAGCGGGAAAAACCAAGGGCCATCATCAGTGACCGTCACCACTGCATCAACATCGTCAACTGCCGATGCGTCTGCAAGAAATGCAACTATCGCTGCGTTTGAAGCATTAGCTCCACCGGTCGTGTCACCTTCAACAGTGATATCGGCCGGTGCAGTCACCACAGGCGCAGTCGTGTCGGCAACATTCGGGTCGTCAGCAACTGAGCAACCGCTTGTGACGAATTTAACCTCGTTCAAAAGCATTTGGTACTGGTTGAAAGCTGCCGCAGAGCCGCTTCGCAGACCGTGGAAATCCATGTCCGGCCCCTGGACGACCATACATCCGATATCCGAACCTCCATATAGTCCAACGACCTCGGTTATACCTGAGATGTCGGCCTGTATGAACGGAGTGAAATCAGGCAACCAACTAGTGAACTTGATGTGGTTGTTGACAAAATCATCCAGAATTCCGTCGGTCAAGCCCGCGTAAATAGTACTCAGCTTGATGTTTGATCCACTAGCACCTGTACCGTAGACCGCTGGGGCCAACTGCCCGATGTTGGTATTGTCTTCAAAAATCACTCCACCACCGAGTGCGATGTATGGCTCGATTCGCGTAACCCAATCAGTATTCGCTGACGCTGAGTTCCAAGTGAATATAAGAACATCGTACGCAGCCCGTAATTCGTCAGGCGTCATACCGTTGTACGTCGTCGTGCTAATTCGTGTAACGGTCGCCCCTGGAATATCTAAAGGAATCGCGTTGGCTGCCTGACTACCTTGGTTACCACCCACACCGGCAATACGAGGAGCCATCGTCAGTACGCGAATTTCGTCGATGTTGCCTCCCGTTACCTTCATATCTAGGGTGAGAGTTCGATTGACGGCAGTCGCAGTGTCCCCACTCTCAGCTTGTCGAGCAGTGACCTGATAAGTAGCACCAGTTCCAAAAGTCGAATCCGTCCCAGTGAGCTCGTCGGTCGATTTAAGTACAAAACTAATGTTGCTGTCGAAGTCGACTGTTCCTGATGCTGTTCCATCGGACCCTGTTGGGTCAAAGTGGACAATGAAACTGTTGTATCGACCGGCTGGAATCGTGGTCGTCCCAACAATCATCGGAGATGCCAACACAACTCCAGTGCTCTCTGAAAAAATCTGGATGTTTGCGTTCTCAACCGCTCCATTAGTCAGATTAGTTGGCACCGGTGAGCCTGAAACGGTCACGGCTCCAGTGGTCGTCATTGCAAGAGCAACCGTACTAAACGCTGCCAGAGCGACAAGTGCGCCCAACACTGACAGTAGTTTTGGTAGTTTTCTACTCATTCACGTATTCCATTCCAAAGTAAATCTAACTCGACACCAGCCATCGCTGGCAAGGTGTGCAACTCTACGTTTCACCCAAATGAATCGTTTCAGAGACTTGGTGGAGAAATGGTCAAGATCGCAGTTTTGGTCTTACAAAAGAGCGGAAGACTTAATGCTGGAGGTCCTGATAGAACCAATCAACATAGTCGAAGGATCCCAAGCAAGCTGCCGCATGTCTGCCTCGGTGTGACATCCCCGCTTGACCAATCCGCCGATTTAACGGAATCTATTAATTAACAAGGAACACACGCCCGATCGGTCAATATGTTCAATGCTTAAGCTCGATGACCTAGCGCAAGGTCAGACTGCTGCTGAACGGTATCCCACGGCTGTTTTCTGTACACTCACGCGGTGTCAAAGAACGGTCGCAAAAGTAAAACTCCCAGTGTTCGTCACCCTAAAAAGTAACGAATGCGTTTCAATCTCGATTCAATCGGGATTTATCACAAGACAAGGGTAGATAACTAACTCGATCAGGTGGTCGAACCCTTATCTCCGCATAGTGCGATGAACTACCTGACCCTGCAAAAGCCTCATCGTAATCCCAGGCTCCGTCGATCAGTCAAATCAGCGGCGCCCAATAAACGTGAAGTGAAAGTTTCACATCCCAGGGTCAGTTACTTAGAGAGATTTTATCTCGGTCCCGATTCGGGAGATGAGCAACTGGTCCGAATAAAACCGTACTCAGCAGTCAGTCTGATCTTGCGTTAGTTCATCGAACAATTTTTAGTCGCGCCCAAATATTCATCCAATTCCTACGCCCCAACAACTCATCGGAGGTTTACGATTCCACCGTCCCCACCAACACACCGGGCAAATCCCCCGACCGAACATCACCAATGTTGCCGCACTTGCGGCACACACAATTAGAAGAATCGACCAAACTCAAAAGATGAAAATTACTCGAGTTGATCAGTTCGCCCCGCGAAATCGCACCCGACTGATCCGGATATCCACCGACACCGGAATCGAAGGCTGGGCAGAAAGCACCCTCGAAGGTAAACCCAAGAGTGTGCCAGCTGCCATCGATGAGTTCGCCGATTATCTGATCGGCAAGGACCCACTCAGAATCGAACACCACTGGCAGCAGATGTATCGCTCCTCATTCTTCCGAGGCGGCGCACACAACATGTCAGCGATCGCTGCGATCAACGCTGCACTATGGGACATTTCTGGAAAGCACTACGGTGTCCCCAGTTACATGCTCATGGGCGGCAATGTCCGCGACAAAATCCGCGTATACGCACACTGGGGGATTCGTGATCTCTCTGATGAAGGGCTAGAAGCGTCTCGCTACCGACTAACAATGCTCCAGAAAAGCGGATACACCGCCTACAAAGCAGGTCCCGCAGGAACGTGGCGCGCACACGAGCCACCTTCACGTATCGACGAGTTCGTGACAGCGGCTTACAAGATGCGAGAGTGGGTCGGCGACGATGTTGAACTTTGTTTCGACTTCCACGGCAAGATGACTCCGGGTCTAGCAGTTGAAGTCTGCAACGAAATCAAAGGCATGCGCCCAATGTTCGTCGAAGAACCTATACCACAGGAGAACCCCGATGCCCTGAAACGAATTCAGGAACAGGTATCGTTTCCACTGGCAACAGGTGAACGACTTCTCTCTCGATGGGAGTTCCGCGAAGTAATCGAGAAACAGGCAGTATCACTTCTACAACCTGACGTTGCCCACTGTGGCGGGCCTTCAGAACTGAAACGAATCGCCAACTATGCTGAGGTCTACTACCAGCACATCATGCCCCACTGCGCTATCGGACCACTTGCTCTCGCAGCCTGCATGCTGGTCGATGCCGTGGTTCCAAATTTCCTGATTCAGGAACAGGTCGATGCCGGTCTCGGTGTTGGACTGCTCAAGAAGCCTTGGGAAGTCAAAGACGGTCACATCGACCTCTGGGACACCCCCGGATTAGGTGTCGAAATTGATGAAGCTGAGGCTACCAAGACCTACGATGGCGATGCCTTCGGCTATCACAAAGAACTCGGTGGCGAGTACTACTACGAAAACGACGGATCAGTCGCCGACTGGTAAATCGATACCTAAACTGCTGTAACAAGGGTGGAGTTCATCGAATTCCACCCTTGTTACTAGCGGCAAATTCGCGATTCGTCGTACTATGTTGCGACATTCGCCCCGGCTTACGGAGATTTTGAAATGAAAATGCGCCCTCTTGGATCAACCGGACTCAATGTTGCACCTATTGGACTCGGTGCTGCCCAGCTTGGTTCGTCTGAATACGATCACTCCAAGGAAATCGTCTTCCGAGCGCTCGATCTGGGCGTGAATTACTTCGATACCGCACGAGGCTACTGGGATTCCGAGATTAAGCTCGGTAAAGCACTGAAAGGTGAGCGCGAAAACGTAATCGTTTCGTCCAAGACCGGCGGTAAAACAAAAGAGGACGCGGCGCAACACATCAACGAATCTCTCGAACGGTTGCAGACCGACTACATCGATAACTACCACCTGCACGCTCTAAGCGATCTCGACGATGTCGACGTTCGACTTGGTGGTCCGCTTGAGGCGCTGCTCGAAGCCAAAGAGGTCGGCAAAATTAGGCACATCGGAATCACCGGTCATACCTTCCCATCCGTACTCGTTGCAGCCCTGAAAAGATTCGATTTCGAAACGTTGCTTGTGCCGTTGAATATTGTTGAACGTGAGCCTCTCGCAGAACTTATCCCGTTGGCGATTGAGAAAAACGTCGGCGTCACGATCATGAAGCCAGTTGCGACTGGACTGCTTCCTGCACCTCTCGCACTAAAGTGGTTGATGAATCAGCAAATTGCCGTCGCCGTTCCTGGAGCCACCACGGCTGCTGAAATGGAGCAGAACGCCGGTATCGGAGCACTGGATGACTACACGCTAACCTCGGCGGAAGAAGCTGAAGTAGCGAAGTGGGCGCTTGATCTTGCTACTGACCGTTGCCGAATTTGTATGCAATGCCTGCCCTGCCCTTCGGATATCGAAATTCCAGGTACGTTAGGCACCGATGTGATGTACAACCACTATCGATCTATGGGAGCTGCCAAATTCGCAGAATTCCCATGGGAGACATCCCGGGTCGAGAACGAATGGCAAAGCAGGGAATCGACTATCGCAAAGATCGACGATCACGCTGCCTGTGACTCATGCATGCAGTGCGAATCACGCTGCCCATACGGTCTTCCAATCGTGTCGATGCTCCGAAGTATGTCGCCCAACATGAAAGACATGCTCGACATCTGGTCGAAGCAAGGCTCGAAAGTCTAACCACTCGTCGGTCGTTATTACCTAGGAAACGACCGGTCGAGTACCTGACCACGGACGAGCAATTTCAAACGCTCGGCTTCCACGATAGACAGTCGCGTCATCGTCATATCCACCGATGATCTGCATTCCGACGGGCATGCCACCTTCACCGAATCCAACCGGCACCGAAGCTACTGGATTGAACGAAGAATTGAAAACCATAGTGAACGGAATAGCACCGTAGTTAATACCTGCCATCTCGTCGGAATTAACTTTCGATCCGATCTTGCTCGGTGGGTCCAAATGCGGCCAAGCGACGGCGGCATTAGTCGGCGCAAGTACAAGGTCGTACTCTTCGAACAGCTGGTGCATCTTCAACTGAAGATTTTGCACGTCACGTAGCGCCGCCGAGACGTCAGCGCCAGTAAGTGACTTGCCATGATTAATCATATCGAGCGTGTAGGGCATCAAATCCTCAGGCCGTTCTTCAGCAAGATAGCCGTACATAGCGACCTGCCCTGCGGTCCAGAGCGTCCACCAAGCGTCACGAGGAACCGGATCGAACTTGATATCCACCGGTTCGACATTCGCTCCTAGCTCACTAAATGCCGACCACGAATTCTCAACTGCGGTAGCCACGTCGTCGTTCACGTCTGAAATTCCCAGCGTCATCGTCGTGCCAATGCGCATTCCGCTAACACCGTCTTCAAGATGAGAAAGATAGTCCGGAACGTCGGCCTTCACCGAACCTGGATCTCGTGCGTCGAAACCGGCAAGAGCCTGATTCAAGATCGCTGAATCACGCACATCGTTCGACATCGGACCACTCGTTCCCGCCGAGTTGTATGCGGGCTTTGCCTGTCCACCAAAACGTGGGATTCGACCATGTGTTGGCTTGTGCCCAAAGATTCCGCAGAACGAAGCAGGCAAACGCACTGACCCACCCCCGTCTGATCCAGTACCAATGGAACACATACCAGATGCTATCGCTGCCGCAGTTCCACCACTTGAACCACCCGGCATCCTAGTTGTGTCCCATGGGTTGTTACAGGTCGGGGCAACATTCGTGAACGTCTCTTCTCGGTTTCCAAACTCAGGCGTGTTGGTCTTACCAAGAATCACCGCTCCAGTTTTCCGCAACCTCTCAACCGCGACAGAATCGTAATCCGGAATCCAGTCCTCGAAGAACGTACTACCAAGAGTGGTTCGAAGTCCCTTCGTGACTTCAAGATCCTTCACGACGATCGGAGTTCCATGAAGTGAACCGGGTGATGCACCCGCGACGAACGCCCTGTCGGCTGCCCTAGCCGTCGCCAGGGCACCTTCCTCATCGAGAGTGATAAACGCATTCAAACGAGGCTCAAGCTCAGCGATACGACGCAGTGAAGCCTCGATCATTTCAACCGAAGAAATATCTCCGTCGACAATCATTTGACGCTGCTTGTGCGCCGGTAAAAACATTAAATCTCGATCGTTCATTTCTTTTCCGTTTCTCTCAACTCAACTCGATCCAGCAATCAGACAGTTTCGATTTGACTCTTGATATCACTTAACTCACTACGTAAACGTCGTCTCATAAACCATGTTGCGAACCAACCAGTAAGTACAAATAATACCGCCGTGAACTTGCTGTCAGATCGAGCGTTCATATCGATGGTGAGTTCAGTCGCCGATCCGCCGTCCACATCCGTAAACCCATAGTGAACGAAAATCGGGTACGGCCCTTTCACCGTGTCCACGACAAATTTTTCTAAGGGCTCGGAGATCTTCACCTCAAAAACGATCTCATTCACTTTACGACCGTACTTATAATCGATTCGATATCGGGACCCAGCCACTGCCCCGCCGCCATCGATCCAACTACCCGGCTCATCGACATCCTTCACCCACAAATGCATATTCGCCGGATCAACCACCCAGGCCCAAACAACATCGGATGAGCGTTCGATCGTGATCGATGCTTGCCCAACAATGTTCATAGTCCATCCCGTAAAAATGTAGCTGACACCGACCTAGTCAAACGCAGCGCCGCCATTCACATTGATCGCCTGTCCCGTTATTTCCGAAGCATCATCCGACGCTAGGAACGCTACAGTCTTACCAATATCTTCCGGTGTTTGCGGTCGACCCAGTGGCATGGTCGCCTTGATCTGGTCGATGAAAATCTCGTACGGCGTCATCTCGGCAAACGCCGGGTTCAATTCTTTATGGTTGAGCGCAATAGCTTCCCACATAGCAGTCCAGAGCCTGCCTGGGCAAACGGCGTTCACGTTGATGCTGTAGCTTCCAAGTTCCATCGCCAGTAGATGTGTGTACTGTATCGCCGCCGCCTTCGACACCAAGTACGGGTGTTGTGAGTTTCCGCGCCCTTTATCACCAACACCGCGAGGCTTGCGACCACCGTGCGAGGCGATAATCACGATCTTGCCCGATTCACGTTCTTTCATGTGCTCTTTCACAGCGTCGGTCGTGTTAGTCATTCCCTGCACGTTCACTGCGAAAGTTATGTCCCAATCTTCTTTGGTGAAATCTTTTCTCTCGTGGAATCCACGTCCACCGATCACACCGGCATTCGGAACACAAATGTCGATGCCCCCCAGTTCGGAAATCGCCCTGTCGGCAAAATGATCAACTGAGTCAGGATCGGTCACGTCAACTGTTCCTGAAATCGCCTTCCCACCACCAGCAATAATGGCATTTGCGGTCTCCTGAGCAGCCGCTCCATCGAGGTCGCACACAGCAACGATTGCTCCTCGCTCGACAAGTACGTTCGCAATCCCTACACCTATGCCTCGTCCCGCACCCGTAATCAATGCGACTTTGTCCTGAAGTTGCCCTGCCATCGCGCTAACCATAAATACTTACCTCCTAGAATTCTGAGTACGTCGCGCCACTAAAACATTTCATGATGGGCGAATCATAGATCACTGCAATTACGCTTGTTGTTCCTTTGCGCTGTCATTCTCACAATCCGACTGTAGAATTTATGTCACGTCCGCAGCCTGCGGGCGTCTTTTTTTGCGTAGGCACACCAGCCCGGTGTGAACTACACGGAGCAACTCAATTGACCAAGCGCATCCTTTCCGGCACTAGTCTCGACACACTTGTTTCACTTTCTAAGCGACGTGGATTCGTATTCCAGAGTTCCGAGATTTACGGAGGACTCTCAAGCGTTTGGGATTACGGTCCGGTTGGAGTCGAACTCAAGCGCAACGTGAAAGACGCTTGGTGGAAGTCGATGGTGCGCGAACGTGACGATGTTGTCGGTATGGACGCCTCTATACTCATGCACCCTGATGTTTGGATTGCTTCAGGCCATCTCGACAGCTTCAGCGATCCGCTTATCGAGTGCAATGACTGCCACCGACGTTATCGAGAAGACCAAGTTGATGGTGGCACATGCCCACATTGCGATGGTGCATTTGGTCCTGCTAGGCAATTCAACATGATGCTCAAGACGTTTCTGGGACCAGTCGAAGACGACGCTGCGACGGTCTACCTTCGTCCAGAAACCGCTCAAGCAATGTTCGTGAACTTCGAGAACGTCCAAACGAGTTCTCGTAAGAAGATCCCATTCGGTATCGCCCAAATCGGTAAGTCGTTCCGAAACGAGATCACTCCAGGTAATTTCACTTTCCGAACCCGCGAGTTCGAACAGATGGAACTTGAGTTCTTCTGCGAACCCGGCACAGATGACGAGTGGCACGAGTACTGGATGAATTTCTCGATGGACTGGTTCAAATCGCACGGTATCCGTGGCGAGAAGCTCACTCTGCGAAAGCACGAGCCAGACGAACTTCCCCACTACTCAAAGGCCTCGGCCGATGTTGAGTACGAATTTCCTTGGGGTTGGGGCGAACTAGAAACAATTTCAAACCGAACCGACTTCGACCTGAAAGCCCATGCAGCGAAAAGTGGCAAGGATATTTCATACTTCGACGACCAAAAGAAAGAGCGGTACGTGCCATTCGTGGTTGAGCCCGCAATGGGTGCAGATCGATCAGCACTGGCTTTCTTGGCCGACGCCTACGACGAAGAGGGTGAAGGTAAAGATCAACGAGTTGTTCTCCGCTTCCACCCCGACATAGCACCGTTCCAAATCGCGGTGCTTCCGCTATCTCGCAACGACAAACTGACACCAACTGCACGACGTGTTTACGATGTTCTACGTCCTCACTTCAACACACAGTACGACGACTCCCAAAGCATTGGTCGTCGATACCGTCGACAAGATGAAATCGGCACACCGTTATGCGTTACGGTCGACTTTGAAACGGTCGAAGATGACGACTCCGTGACCATCCGAAATCGAGACACTATGGAGCAGATTCGCATCCCAATTGAAAACCTTGAGGCAGCAATTCGAGATCAACTGAACAAGATGAGAGCTGACTGTCAGGGATAAATTCAGATCAAAATCTCAGAATCTAGGAACCGATGATGTTGATTGGGCGTAAAACTTAACATGCGCCTCACGTTCGACGGCATCGATTCACGATAGAACACTGATAATCTGACAGCACCGGTGCCGCGCCGAATCACATCAAAACCTCAATTGACCTTGTACTCGCCACCAAATAAGTTGGAGTGACCGCTTCGATGTATTGTTCTCCCACCGATCTTGCCTTGAATATCGAAGGCAAGCACGTATTCAACCGTGTGTGGCTGCTAGCAGTAATCGGATTGGTTGCCATAGTTGCCGTTGCTTGTGGCAACGACAATTCGAGCGGTAAATCAATCGCCGAAGTTGCCGCAGGTGGATCGAGTGACAAGGTCGGGACCGCACCGGCCATTTCAGGCGAAACGTTCACTCACGGCGATTTCAGTCTCGATATGCACGAAGGCAAGCCAGTACTTGTGAACTTTTGGTTCCCATCCTGTCCTCCCTGCCGAGCTGAAATGCCTGATCTTCAGGCAGCTTATGAAAAGTATGGCGAAGAAGTAGCATTCATCGGTGTTCAACTGCTTGGGCTTGATTCCGCAGCGAACGGTCAGGCGTTCGTGAGGGAACTCGGGCTCACCTACCCTTCGATGCCCGATATCGGATCTACCGTGCAGTTAGGCTATGAAGTCTTCTCGTTCCCAACCACGATATTCCTGGACAAAAACCACAACATAGCCCGAACGTGGACTGGCATCATCGGTGAAGACCAACTCGGTGAACAGCTCGACGCCCTGCTCGCCAGTTAGCAAACATCTTCAGGTCGACAGACCATTCAACTCGGGCTAATGGCATAATCGCTCCATGTTTGGAGATATAAGTGTCAACGACTGGATCATGTTGATCGTGCGATGGGCTCACGCAATTGGAGCCGTTGCATGGATAGGTGGAAGCGCGTTCTTTGCCTTAGTCCTGCGCCCCGTTGAAAGAGCCAACCCCAATCTAGTTCGGCCCATTCTGCGCCCACTCGGTTCGGTCTACCGTGAACTCGTCGACATATCAGTCATAGCCATCATCATCACGGGTCTGATCCTCATGTTTGATCGCCTCACCGGTAATGACGCTTCTACCGCATGGTTCATAGTTCTTGGTGTAAAACTAGCACTGGCAATCTGGATGTTTTATCTAGTCTGGCATTTCCGCCAGTCAGACTTCGATCCAACCGAGCAATCAACGGGACTCACTGCCCGACTGTCGTGGCTCATCGGCTATAACGCCATGGTTTTCTTAGGCGTTATCGTGTTCTTTCTCGCATCGGTACTAAGAGTCCTATTCGAGAGTTCAATCTCCAACTAAGACATCCAGCAATCACCCACTATTCCTGACCCTACAGCGACTACACCATTCCACTAATACCTGAGCGATCTGATTCAGCAGCCAACTCAGAGATGGGTCGGTTCAGGACGGGATGAATGAGATCGGGTGCGAGCTGAACAAGTGGCACCAATACGAAAGCCCGTTCATGCAGCCGTGGGTGCGGCACAGTCACGCCGCTTGCCTCCAAGATAGTTTCACCGTGGAGTAAAAGATCAAGATCGAGTGTTCGTGAGGCATTCTTTTCTTGTCTCGCACGCCCAAGGGAAAACTCGATGGCCAGTAATTCAGTCACAACTTCGAGCGGGTCAAGAGCAGTGGATACCGCTACCACCTGATTTAGATAGCGAGGTTGATATCCCTCGACGACCCACGGCTTCGTTTCGTAAAGCGAACTGACACCTGTGATAATTCCCACGCTCGAAAGACGTTCAATCGCGCCCTGAAGAATCCTCAACCTATCACCCAGATTGCTACCAAGACCGATGTAAGCGGTCACAAATCCGCTAGGCATTGATTGCACCACTACCGTTGTAACCGCGGCATATAGCATCACTCATCTTCACTACTCTCACTATCTCTTTCACATCATGAACTCTGACGATATCCGCTCCGCCCTGTATGGCGAACGCGACGGTCGCGGCAGTTCCAAATCGTCGATCTTCAACGGGTTCACCCGTTACTTCGCCGATGAACGATTTACGAGACGTACCAACCAATACCGGCAACCCAAGTTCAGCACGGAGTCTTCCGATATTCCTCATCAATTCCAATGACTGTACGGAATTTTTAGCGAACCCAATCCCAGGATCAACAATAATTTTCGACCTATCTACCCCTGCAGCAAGCAATAGATCAATCGATTTTTCTAAATCAATCAGCACGTCTGATACCACGTTGATTTGATGACCGCCCTGCCTGATGTGACTCACCACAATAGGCACACCAGTCTCCGAAATGACCTCGGCCATCACTGCATCGCCAAGCATCGACACGTCGTTAGCAATCGCTGCTCCCGCATCAATAGCAGCAGCAGCCACGCTTGCCTTACGGGTGTCGATAGAGATTGGAACTGTCAGACGTTTCACCAAGCCCTCGATAATCGGAATTACTCTCGCTATTTCGGCCTCAGCGTCAACAGGCTTCGCATCTCGATAGATCTTTACTGGTCGTGTCGACTCACCGCCAATGTCGATAATATCGGCGCCTTCAGCTTCCATACGCAATGCTTGAGCGACCGCCGCTTGAATTTCACCCAACGTTGGCAGAATACCATCACCTGAAAATGAGTCAGGGGTAGCATTCACAACGCCCATGACATAGGTTCGTTCGCCCCAAGCGAACTCATAATTGCCAACGCGTAAGGGTAGAATTTGTGGATGTGGGAGTAGAGGCACGGATGGCTGCACTGGAATTTCACCGCCAGTGAATTGAGTAGGCGGAATTTCTCGCTAAATCGACGTTTCGAGTTTAACACCCGGAAGGCAACGAATAACCCGATTTGTGGAGTTGCTGCACAACTTGACCTAAGTTACGATTTATTGGCGCTTCGCGCCATGGCAAACAGCTTATTGCAGTTTGACAAACATTCGGCCAAAGCTTGAAGCAAATCCATAACCTGCGAGGCACTACGATAGCAACCGAATCCTCACCCGACGCCACAATAGATCAGACTGGTCATGTGCAATTGTCAAAACTGGAAGACCTTAATGCTCGGCGGAAATCGGCTCACCTAGGTGGCGGTGACAAACGGGTCGAAGCACAGCACAAACGCGGGAAGCTCACAGCGCGTGAAAGGCTTATCAGTTTCTTCGATACGGGAAGCTTTACTGAGTTCGACTCGTTCGTAACTCACCGATCAACCGATCTCGGTCTCGACAAGCAACGATTCGAGGGCGACGCCGTTGTAACCGGATATGGCACAGTCGACGGACGACAGGTTTTCGCCTACGCTCAGGACTTCACTGTGCTCGGCGGTTCTCTATCTCTTGTAGCCGCCCAGAAGATATCTAAGGTGATGGATCATGCGATGCGGGTGGGCGCACCGATCATTGGTATCAATGACTCAGGTGGTGCTCGAATTCAAGAAGGGATCGACTCGCTCGCAGGCTACGGTGAAATTTTCAAGCGCAACACTCTCGCGTCAGGAGTCATCCCGCAGATCACGATCATCGCTGGCCCTGCCGCTGGTGGAGCCGTTTACTCCCCCGCCCTGACCGATTTCATCTACATGGTTGAAGGCATCGGGCAGATGTACATCACGGGCCCGGATGTGGTCAAAGCCGTTACCGGTGAAGAAGTTTCGCATGAAGACCTCGGTGGAGCCGCGACGCACGCTTCTCTAAGTGGTGTAGCACACTTCACCCCAGAATCGGAAGAAGCCTGTTTCACTCAGGTTCGAGCACTTCTCTCATACCTTCCTTCAAACAACGCTGAATCAGCGCCCTCAGTCGAAGCGACGGATGTCGCAAACAGCGCCGACACAACGTTGAGAGATGTGGTTCCAGATGCCGCCAACCAACCGTACGACGTAATGGACGTGATCACCAAAATTGTCGACAACGGAGAATTCCTACCTGTACACCACAATTTCGCCCCTAACATAGTCGTTGGGTTCGCACGGCTCGACGGTCGAAGTATCGGCGTGGTGGCGAATCAGGCGAATCAAATGGCCGGAATGCTCGATATCGATGCATCAGACAAAGCAGCTCGATTCGTGCGTTTCTGCGATGCATTCAATATCCCGTTGGTCACCCTGGTCGATGTTCCCGGCTTCATGCCCGGCACACAGCAGGAGTACGGCGGGCTCATTCGTCATGGAGCCAAACTGCTCTACGCATACGTAGAGGCAACAGTTCCAAAGATCACTGTCATCCTCCGAAAGGCGTACGGTGGTGCATACATCGTTATGGGTTCAAAAGAGATGCGCACTGACGTGAACCTTGCGTGGCCCGGTGCTGAGATTGCTGTCATGGGGCCAGAGGGTGCAATCAACGTAATTGGACGTAGGGAAATAGCGGAAGCCAGCAATGCAGATACGAAGCGAGCTGAGATGGTCGCTGACTACCGTAACCAATTTGCCAATCCGTACGTGGCTGCTAACCGTGGCTATCTCGACGACGTGATCGATCCTGCACAAACTCGCCCTGAATTGATAAAGGCACTACGGATGCTCGAATCAAAGGTTGACAGTATTCCACCGAAAAAACACGGAAATATCCCGCTCTAGCTGCAATTTCATGTCCGAAAGCGATCAAAGTAATCACGAACGTAAATACGCTGCTAACACGATTGGCCGACAGAAATTTGTCGATTCAGTCAGCCGTATGGCGGGCGAAGTTTGGGATTTCCACAATCGATTCAAGGTTGGATCCGGTCAATTTCAAGGGCAAAGTGCAACCGAAATAGTATCCAATCGCACAAGCATCCTTGATGAGGAGTTCAAAGAGCTCGCACAAGCAATAGCAGAAAACGAAGGCGATGAAGCGGTCGCCGATGAAACTGCCGACATTCTGTTTGTCGCCATGGGGCACGTAGAAGCGATGGGAACACCGGGAATCAAAGGCATTGATCGCGTGACAGCGAAAGTGGCAGCGAAAACTAATGAAACCCATGCAATAAGACCCGATACGGGCAAAGTATTACCCCGAAAAGGAAAACCTCACAAATGGCAGTAATGACTCGAATGTTTTGAGTCGGATAACGTTGCGATTCCGTCAAGTGAGAAGCTGAGAAAGAAACAAGTTATGAAGTTCAAAGTGACAGTAGTTGGTGCCGGATTTGTTGGTGCGACGACGGCTCAGCGCGTGTTCGAAACCGGTTACGCCGACGTCGTTCTTGTCGACATCGTTGAGGGCAAGCCTCAAGGGATAGCGCTCGACATGCTCGAGTCTGGTCCAGTAGTCGGAACAGACGCCCAAATCACGGGCTCAAATACCTACGAAGGCACAGCCGATTCCGATGTCGTAGTCGTCACAGCAGGAATCCCCCGTAAACCCGGAATGAGCCGAGACGACCTGTTGATGACCAACATGAAAATCGTTGGATCGGTAACAGCAGAAGTCGCAAAATACTCTCCAAATGCCGTGTTGATCGTAGTCTCGAACCCACTCGATGCAATGGTTCAGCACGCGTACAGGGTCAGCGGATTCCCGAAAGAACGAGTTATCGGCATGGCTGGAATTCTCGACACTGCCCGATTTCGAACTTTTCTCTCACAGGAACTAAAAGCATCTGTGACCAACGTTTCCGCATACGTTCTTGGTGGGCACGGCGACACGATGGTCCCGCTCATTGGCTCAACCACTGTTGGTGGTGTTCCCGTAGCGAAGCTCATCGAAGCAAAACGACTCGAAGAAATTGTTCAGCGCACACGTGATGGTGGAGCAGAAATTGTTGGCCTGCTGAAAACTGGTTCCGCCTACTACGCTCCATCAGCGGCGGTCGCTCAAATGGTTGAAGCGATATTGCTCGACCGCAAGGAAATCCTGCCATGTGCAGCGTTCCTTGAGGGCGAATATGGCATCAACGGTCTCTACGCCGGTGTTCCGGTAAAGCTCGGTGCAGCAGGCATCGAAGAGATCATAGAAGTTGAACTCACAGAAAAAGAATCAGCTGCCCTTCAGGCATCAGCCGACTCGGTACAGGAACTAGTCGATATCATGGCAAAAGCCGGATCTGCTTAACCAGTGAGATCATCCCTTCCCTGAAGGGACAAAATTCGAGGGTGTGTGAAGTCATTCAAACTCTCTACAAGCGGAATTACGACGGAAAAATGAGGCGACCGGATGGTCGCCTCATTTTTATTTTCCGCCCCTCTGAACTTAATTCAGAATCTGTAACACAACAAATAACGAACAATATCGGAGTACAACACATGCCGGGAAGGCTCGCAAGAAAAACAGCAGTAGTAACAGCTGCGGCACAGGGAATTGGCAAATCTACGGCACGAGCATTCGCTGCTGAAGGTGCTCAGGTTTGGGCGACCGATGTGAATGTTGACAAATTGAGTGACCTCGATGGTGTAACGGGAATTAGAACTTGGCGTTGTGACGTCACCGATCCCGTATCAATCGCTGCTCTCCTCAACGAAACCGGCGCACCCGACATCCTCTTCAACTGCGCGGGATACGTTGCTGTCGGAACGATTCTTAATTCGACCGAGGAAGACTGTGACTTCTCGTTCGAACTCAATGTAAAGTCACTATTCCGAATGCTTCGAGCCGATCTGCCACCGATGATCGAAAACGGTGGCGGCTCAATCATCAACATGGCGTCATTATCATCACATCTTCTCGGAGTTCCTAACCGAGCAGCCTACACGGCAACGAAAGCTGCTGTTATAGGAATTACGAAGTCGGTCGCCAAGGACTATCTCAGTAGCAACATCCGAATGAATGCAATCGCCCCTGCGACTGTCGAAACACCTTCGCTCCAAGATCGAATGGACGCCACCGGCGACGCTGAAGCGGCTAGATCTGCTTTTATAGCCCGTCAGCCGATGGGCCGTATTGGGACTCCCGAGGAAATCGCCCACCTGGCCGTCTACCTCGCCTCAGACGAGTCGTCATACACAACCGGACAAATCCATGTCATCGACGGCGCAATGAGCCTTTAGCGATCTTGTCATATTCATCTAAATTCAGGATGACAGCAGACGACCATTGATAATAAGCTGTAGTAATTGAGATATCGATCAAGCGTAAGAACATAAATATGTCACGAGAAGCTGAACTGCTTGATGCCCTGAGTTGGCGACCGAAGCCGCCGACCCCGTCGACGCTCGAATTCGCCTTACTTGCTTGGGATTTCGAACGACCAACTCCCGACTACGAATACGAAGTTGAACTACCAGACGCAGAGTTCGATCCGATGTACGTCGATTTCGTCTCAGCCGCCTACGCAGCAGTTCTCGATGTTGTTGGAGATTTGAAGTTCCCGGAAAACTACGGCAAAGGTCCCGGGCTTGTCAAAACGCTTATCGGACTCTTCCCAGGGACAAATCGCGGCACTGAAGGTCGAAACCTTTGGGTCCTTGCGATCGCATGGGAGTTCGACACTTGGCTGGAGCGGATCCTCCGGATAAACGGCGGGGATGTAGCAGCCGCTCGAACGCTAGTTGAAGACCGCTGCCCCGTTCCGGATTACGTGGCTTCTGCTCCAAATCTCAAAACAGAATTGCTCAACTACCCAGACGATGTGAACAAACCAGATTTACCGATTTTGCTCCGCTGGTTGGGCGTCCGTGGTTGGAACAACGATGGAATACGTGTGATTGTCCAAGAAAACAGCATCATGTTGAACGAGTGGCATAATTCACCATATGTGCGCTGAAATTGAATCTGGCCAAATACAAAGACCCGAGGATTTGACCTCGGGTCTTTGTATTTTCGTAACTGAATTTCCTAATGAAGCACCAGCTAAACCTTCGCTGGTGCCGCCTCGGCCATTCGCACGATTTCTTTAGTAGAAACAATGTGCTTCTGGAGTCCAAGAGTTTTTTCGCTCATACCCATCGCAAGGCCAATCAACTGTGGAACGTGGATAACCGGCAAGTCTGCCTTATCGCCACGAACTTGCTTGCGGGCCTTTGGCTGGTAGCCATCGAGGTTCAAGTGACACAGTGGGCACGGTGTGACCATTGCATGGGCACCGAGGTCTTTGGCAGTTCCTGTGTGGTTGGCAACCATCTTCATTGAATTGGCCTGATTGATGAACAAGATCGGGAAACCGCAGCAAGCGGTCTTGCCGGCGAAATCCGTAACTGTGCCACCAACAGACTCGATCAACTGCTCAAGAGAAGTCTCACGTTCGGGATTAGCTTTAAACTCCAGAGCTTCTGAAGGTCGAACCATATAGCAGCCGTAAAATGGTGCCATATTCATCCCCGTGAGCTCACGAGTGAATGTCTCTTTCAGCTTATCGAGGCCAATGTCTTCGATCAGCGCCCACAGAAGATGCTTGATCGAAGTTGTTCCTTTGTACTCAAGACCTTCAGCTGCGAGATGTTTATTCACTTCGGCGAGGTACTCAGGGTCGCGCTTAACACGGTGATTAGCCTGACTCATGACACCCTGACAGGTGGAGCACAACACCATGATAGGCAGCCCCATCTGTTCGGCCAGTGCAAAAGTTCGAACGTTCAAGATGTCGCCCATCTTGAGGTTTTTTTCCTGCAATACACCAGCCCCGGTACAGGCAGCTTTCGTCAGTTCAACATGTTCGATACCGAGCCGTTCCATAACTGCCAGTGCAGAATCGTACAGTTCAGGAGCACCACCACGGGCGACACATCCAGGATAAAAAGCGTACTTCACTAGGATTCACCCTCCACACTCTCGTAGAGGTATTTTACGTTTTTGTGTTCATCAGATTTATGCGGCATCAATGGTGGCAGCTTTCCCTTTCGCATTGCGGCAATCCCTATTGGAGCGAGATCGAGCAATCGAGGAATGTTCGTCCAGCCTGCAGAATCAAGAGCCAAACGAGTTTCATCCAATCGACCATTCTTTTTTACAGAATTATAGAACGATTCGGTGTGACGATAACCTGAGGTATTCGTGTTGCCTGCTGCAATTGCAGCTTCACGTAGCTCCATGATCCGGTCCATCGGTGCAACACCCTTCGGGCAAACTTCCACACACTTCATACAGCGTGTGCAATCCCACATCCCCCCATCTTCATCATTCAATGCTTTCAAACGCTCGTCACGCTCGGAGTCACGCGGGTCTTCTGTAAACCGCCATGCCTTTGCCAAGGCAGCAGGTCCGATGAAGTTGGCATCGACTTCAAGAACTGTGCAATCGGATACACAGCAACCGCACATGATGCAGTTCATCGAAGTCAGCAAATTCTCCATCGATTTATTCGAGGCAATGTACTCACCTTGTTCAGGAACAAAGCTCGGCTTGAGGAATGGCTCGACGCGCTTAATTTGCGAGAAGAACGTGTCGAGCGAAACGACAAGATCACGAATAACGTGCTGATTGCCCATCGGCTCGATCGTTAGCTGTTCGCCATTTGGCGCAACATCAACCATACGAGTCTTGCAAACCAGCTTGGCGCTACCATTTACTCTCATCCCACATGAACCACAAATCGAAGCTCGACATGCACAACGCATTGCCAGAGTTCCGTCTTCCTGTTCACGTATTTGAATTAAGGAGTCCAAGACTGTCGAATCGGGGTGAACATCAATGTCATATTCCTGCCACCAAGTCTTACCACCTGAATCAGCGGGATCGAATCGCTTTATTTTCAGTTTGACCAGCATTTAGTAGACCCTCTTGACTGGTTCCCACTGCGTGATTTTCACGTCAGATGTCTCAACACGGTTGCCGTGCTCCTGAGTTTCGTCCTTGTACACGAGTGTGTGTTTCAACCAGTTTTCATCGTCACGTTCAGTAATATCTGTTCGGAAGTGGGCTCCACGGCTCTCTTTTCGAGTTAGGGCTCCGGCTACAACAGCCTCGGCACAATCGACCATAAATTCGAGCTCGAGTCCGAACATCAGGTCGGTATTAAACACCTTCCCTTTGTTCTCGATTGAGAATCCGCCTATTCGGGACTTCACGTTGGCGAGGTTTGCTAGAGCACCTTCCATCGACGTTTGGTCACGGAATACTCCGATACCCTTAGTCATGCCTCGTGCCATATCGTCTCGAATCGTTGCAACGCGTTCACCCTTGGGCCTATCAAGTAGAGCCTGAAGCCGAGTTTTCTCGGCAGTGAGGTCTTTCTCTACCTTCGAATGACCACTAATGCCCTTGATGTATTCAACAGCGTGAGCCCCTGAACGGCGACCAAAAACAACAGTGTCGAGTAACGAGTTTGCCCCTAAACGGTTGGCCCCATGAACGCTAACGTTCGCACACTCACCAGCGGCGTAAAGACCTGGAACATTTGTTGCACCGTTCACGTCGGTCTTGATTCCACCCATGATGTAGTGCATTCCGGGCTGTACTGGAACAGGCTGCTCAGCCATATCGATACCAAGGAACTCCACAGAGACTTCCTGTAGGTATCCCAGACGTTGCTCAATGAACTCTCGACCCAGATGACGAAGGTCGAGAAGAACGTTTCCGTCAATTCCCCTGCCCTCGTCGATCTCAGTCTGTTCGGCACGAGACACAACGTCTCGTGAAGCAAGTTCCATATAGTCGGGTGCAGTCTTTTCCATGAACCGCTCACCGGAAGCATTGAGAAGGTATGCACCCTCACCTCGTGCCGCTTCTGACATAAGAATGCCAGTTCGAGCGAGAGTTGTAGGGTGGTACTGGATCATCTCCATGTCCATCAACGGAACGCCAGCCCGGTATGCCAGAGACAGGCCATCACCAGTGCAGATCAATGCGTTGGTTGAAGGCTCGAAGACACGACCTGCACCGCCAGCTGCCATGATGACCGCCTTGGCTTTGATTGTGTGCATCTCACCGGTCTTGAGGTCGATTGCGACCACACCACGGCAGACGCCATCTTCAATGATAAGTTTGGTAACAAACCACTCTTCATATACGTTCAAGCCGAGTTTTAGCGACTGTTCAAACAGAACGTGCAGAATCGCTGAACCCGTAATAGCTCCAATGAAAAATGTTCGTGCCACTTTCTGTCCACCGAATGCTCGGGTACCAAGCTTGCCATCGTCACCACGACTGAAGATGACTCCCATTCGCTCTAGTTCTAGTACAGCCTCACCAGCTTCGCTCGACATCACTTCGACGGCGTCTTGGTCAGCCAGAAAGTCACTCCCTTTGATCGTGTCGTAGGCGTGCCCTTCCCATTTATCACCTCGGTCTGTGAGCGGAGCGTTGATTCCACCCTGAGCAGCATTCGAGTGACTCCGAACAGGGTGAACCTTGGATATAACCGCCACGTCAACGCCTGCACGCGTGACTTCAACAGCCGCTCTGAGTCCGGCGAGTCCTCCGCCGATAATCAGAACATCATGCTCATACATAGGCTCGCCTCGCACTACGCTGGTTTTTAAGTGTTGTCATTTTTCTCAGCCCTTGATGTGGTTTGTGTACACATGCATAGCCGATAGCAAAGCCGCTATCGACATCTGGTTTTCAAGTTCGCCTGTAGATATCAATCGGTGAAGGTCTTTGAAATCAACTTCCTCAACAACAATGTCCTCTCCATCATCCGAGGGCAACGGTGCCGGTTCAAGATTAGTCGCAATATACATGTACGAATACTCTGTCGAGTATCCCGGTGCGACCCACGAACCGCCAATTGGAATTAGTTTTCCGGCTCTGTACCCAACCTCTTCTTGCAATTCTCGATGAGCGGTAACTTCAGGCCTCTCACCTGCTTCTCTCGTTCCAGCTGATGCCTCCAAAAGGAAACGCTCCGCCGCCTGTCGATACTGCCGTATAAGCAGGACTTTGCCATCATCCGTGATAGGAATCAGCACGACTGAACCGGGGTGTTCGACAATCTCTCGATCAAACTCGGGACCATCTTCGAATCGAGCCGTGTCAACACGCAGGGATATTCGAGTCCCTTCATACTTCCGGTTAACTGAGACGGTGGTCGGGCGTTTAGGTCGCAAAACGTGGTTATTCTACCGAATTTCCAATGTTAGATACGCCGTCGCCGTGGTTTTTCGCGGGAACCTTTTCGAAGACCCAAGCGCCTCGACAATTCGCCCCAGAACTCAGCAGCAGGTTTTCGACGCAAGAAAGAAGCATAGTCACCGGCTTGTGTGATCTTCACGGTCTCGCCAGCGTCAAGTCTATAATCGATGAACCCGTCGGCATTTAGAGTCGCCTCTTCGTCCGCTTGAACTGTCAGTTCGACAGTCGATGACGCCTGCAAAATTACTCCACCAAACTGTGACATATGTGTAGCGATCGGTTTTACAAGAAAGCCACCTGAGGTCGGATCCATCACTGGACCACCGAGAGCGAGACTATATCCGGTGGAGCCGGTGGCAGTCGAAACAACAACTCCGTCGCCCCTGTACGTCGCTAAATGCACCCCATCTATGACGGTGCTCACTTCAATGACCCTCAGAACCGCCCCTCTGGCAACCGTGACGTCGTTCAGAGCCAGAATCGGCTTATGATTGTCGCCAGAAATTGTAGCGTTCAACATATAGCGACGTTCGACTCGAGCATTACCTTCGAGGTACCAGCCAAGTTCTGCGATAGCATCTTTCGCCTCGATGTCGCTCATGAAACCGACGCGCCCCATGTTAACTCCAACGATCGGAATATCTTTTGCCGCCGCTACGTGTGCACCACGAAGAATCGTTCCATCACCACCAATTGTGACGATGAGATCGGAATTGACAAGTTCGTTTTCACGTTCATGAAGATCACTCTGAGTTGCAAGCCACCATGTACGCCCTTCTGCGTAAGTTGACGCTATGGTTTGGGCGAGTTCACCCGCTTCAGCCAGTAAGCCGTGATGAACGATTCCGATGTTGTGGTAGCTGGGCATGTTCGTCAAATTCAGTCCGAGTGACCTAATACTGTTTGAAGTTTACTGTTTGTACGACCAACTGCGGTTCGCAAAACACGTGAGCTTACAGACCCGGAATTATTGAGAGAGCACTTTCTGCAAATTCGAGCAGCAAGAACGGTGCGACACCGAATACTCCAGCCCCAATCGCCGCTAGCCCAGCTGCGATCAATACAGGTTTATCCACACTGAACTTAGACTCGTCTGCAGGTTCCTCGAACACAATCGCCCGAATGACACGCAAGTAATAGTAAGCAGCGATCACGGTGTTCATCACACCGATAATTGCAAGCCAAGTCAAATTGGCGTTGATAGCGGAACCGAATATCACGACTTTCGCCATGAACCCGACCGTAGGCGGCATTCCGAGCAACGAGAGCAGTCCAAATACTAATAATCCGGCGAGAAGAGGTGATCGCTTGAGTAGGCCGTTCAAACCTTCGATCGAGTCATCATTTGTACGTGAAGTGATCGCAATCACCGCAAAGAACACTGCCAGGTTCGTGAATGCATACCCAGCGAGATAATACATAACACCCTGAGGGCCAGCACCAGCGAACGTAGCCCCTACCTGATTAGCAGGAACCGACGCCATTCCGACGAGAATGTAACCAGCCTGAGCAATAGTCGAGTAACCCAGCAAGCGTTTGATATTCGATTGCGATAAAGCAAGCGTGTTTCCGACCGTCATGGTGACTGCGGCAAATATCGCAAACAGTCCCGACCAGTCCTGCATCAGCGCGGGATCACCGAAAGCGGTGTACATAATGCGCATGATTACAGCGAACGCAGCGGCTTTCGATGCCACCGACAAGAACGCTGCAACCGGCGTTGGAGCTCCTTGATAGACGTCAGGCACCCACATTTGCCACGGCACAACTGCCATTTTGAAGCCGAATCCAGCAACGATCATGATCACGGAAAGCAATACCGCGTATGAACCGAATGGAACGCCTGCCTCGGTCGGCAGAACGGCAAGCCGTTCCATGATCACATGGAGGTGAGTACTCCCTGTATACCCGTAGATATATGCAAATCCGTACAGCAGAATCGCACTTGAAATAGCAGAAAGAACGAAGAACTTAGTTCCTGCTTCAACTCCTTGCTTTGTGCGATGAATAGCGGCAAGTGCTACCACTGGGAGAGCAGTGAGTTCGAGTGCGACGTAGATCGTGATTAGCTCTGTGGCCGAGACAAGGATCATCATTCCCGTAACAGAGAGCAGCACGAGTGAAACAAACTCGCCGCCATAGTTTTTCATTCGATCACTTGCAATGTATTTTGCAGATGCAAGTATCGTTCCCGCTGTGACTGTTAGCAGCAGGAATTTGAAAAACAGTGAGAATCGGTCGGCCTCAAATGTGCCAAAAAGTGCAGGTCCAGATACAGGGTCACCAAACCATCCAAACCAGAGGTTCAGTGTGAGAACCACAGGAGCGGCGAGGCCGATGAATGCGACCGTGGAGACCTTGGCCATACTACGAGTCACGAGATCGACAGAAATAACAAGCAATGCCAGTACAGCCATTGCTATTTCAGGGGACAGTACCCAGAAGTCCTGGACAGTCATTACCTAAGCACCGCCTGAATACCAATATCGAACATGTCAGTTACTACTGAAGGCCAGATACCGACAATGAAAATAGGAGCCGCCAACACAATAACGGGGATCATATCAACCCAGTTTGCATCAGTTAAGTTGTCGTAAACCTCATCCGAAATACCCGGACTTGCTGGACGCTCTCCGAAGAACACTCTTTGAACCATCCAGAGCGTGTAACCAGCTGCCAGAACAACACCGAATGCCGAGACACCTGTGGCCCATGGCCATACCGAGAACGTCCCAAGGAACACCATGATTTCTGCCACGAAGCCAGATAGTGCTGGCAATCCGAGCGATCCGAAGCCAGCAATCAAGAAGAAAATAGCTATTAGAGGCATTTTCTTCCAGAGACCGCCTAGATGCGGAATGTGCCGTGTATGAGTTCGATCATAGGAAAGGCCAACCATAAGGAACGCAAGTCCGGTGATCGTACCGTGTGTGAACATCTGCAACGCAGCACCGTTCAAACCGAGTGTCGAAGTCTCAGCAGCCGATGACCCTATTGCTGCAACACCGAGCATTACAAACCCCATGTGACTGATCGAACTGTAGGCAATCAGTCGTTTCATGTCGGTCTGACGAATCGTAATGATTCCGCCATAGATCACAGAAATAGCGGCAATTACCGCTAAATACCCAGCAACATCATGAATTGTGAATCCCCGGGTCTCTTGAAAGAACCCTAGGTTAATGCGCAGCAAGCCATATCCAGCCATCTTCAGCAAGACACCCGCAAGCATGACCGAAACTGCGGTCGGAGCATCGGTGTGTGCGTCAGGGAGCCAACTGTGAACAGGCCATAACGGCAATTTCACAGCGAAAGCGACAAAGAAGAACGCGAATATTAGTGCGGCCGGCACCACTAGATCGGCAGCAGCGATTAGTTCTGGGATACCTGTTATGCCGAGTTCAGGTATCGAAACCATCGCCAAAGTGTTCACGCCCGGCGTCACATAAATGGCCAGAATACCGACCAACATGAACGCACCACCAGCAAGGGTGAACAAGACAAATTTCATCGCCGAGTAACGTGGTCGCCCACTTCCCCATATGGAGATGAGCATGAACATTGGAATAAGTTCGAATTCGAAGAATACAAAGAACAGAAGCAAATCGAGTGATACGAATACACCCAGCACTGATGTTTCTAGCAACAGCAACCAAAAGAAATACTCGCGGACACGTTTCTTGATGCGCCAGGAACCGAGTGCCGCAGCCATGCCGAGAATTCCAGTGAGCAACACCAGAGGTGCACTTAAGCCATCAACTCCAAGCAAGTAAGAAGATCGAAGAGCATCTACCGGTATCCAGCGTTCAAAATAGTCGATCATCTGAACGCCAGCTAGATCTTGGTCGTAGCCAACAAATACCATCAAGCTCAGTACGAACGTGATAACGGTTGCACCAATCGAAATCCAGCGAATCTGTTGGTCGGAATTTGCACCACGTACAAATATGGTGACGAATACTGCGACCACCGCAGGCAAGAAGACAATCAGCGTCAGTAACCCATCAAACACGGGTCACCTCATATTCGGCGCAAAGGCCATATTCAGTTTTGCTTGAGCTAAGTTCCACGTGCGTTATCAGCCCCATAGCAAGAATGCTGCTACTACTGCGACTACCCCGACAATCATGCCGACTGCGTAGGTTTGTGTTTGACCATTTTGAATCAGCGCCCCACTCTTACCAATCCGGCTTACCCAGTTGGAAAGATAGACGTTTGCGTTATCGACCCAATGTTCATCGAACCATCGTAAAGCGTCGGCAACATACTTATAGAAGCCTTTACGAACGATTACGTTCTCGTACAACTCATCAAAGTAGTACTTACGGAACATGAGTTTGTAAACTGTCGGGAATATGTCTCCCACTCGGGTCGGTGAAATAGAACCCTTGACGTACATCAAATAGGCAAGCCCAATACCAGCCAGTGCCAAAGCTGTCGATATGCCAGCGACTATAAAGTTGAACTCAGGTGCAGCACCGGCGTGCTCTGCTGCCTCATGTGTTGGGAATACTTCGTGGTTCTCCACAGTTACAAAGTGCGCAAATGCATGTGTATCTATTCCGCCGACTTCGACGACTGGGTTCGTGAAGAATCCGATACCAATCGCCAAAACTGCCAACAAGATGATGGGGCCGACCATCAACCATGGTGACTCGACGAAGTGTGAATGAGTGCTGCCTACAGGGAAAGGGGCGCCTGCGATTTCGGCGTCCTTAATCTCCTGCTCACCACCACCCTTCCACTCGCCGTGGAATGTAAGAAAGATCGCTCGGAACATGTAGAACGCTGTCATCAGTGCGGCAACGAGACCCAGCACAAGCACAATGTTGCCCGTACCAGTCCCAACTTCAGCTACATGACCCAGAATTTCGTCTTTCGACCAGAATCCCGAAAATGGGAAGAGTCCAGCGAGGCTCAAACTCGCAATAATCATGCCCCAGTAGGTTTTGGGCATATGAGTCTTCAAACCGCCCATGTAGTTCATGTTGAACGTGCCAGAAGCGTGATGAACCGAACCTGCACCAAGGAACAAAGCTGCCTTAAAGAATGCGTGAGTGAACAAATGGAATAATGCAGGAGCGTAAGCCCCGACTCCCAATGCCAGCATCATGTAACCAAGTTGGCTAATCGTCGAATATGCCAGAACACGTTTGATGTCATTCGCAACCAAGCCCATGGTCGCCGCAAACACCGCTGTGAACCCACCGATCAGTGCGACCAACGTCATAGCGTCGGAGTGTTCGAACAGCGGGAAGAATCGAGCAATGAGGAATACACCAGCCGTAACCATCGTCGCCGAGTGAATCAATGCCGATACGGAAGTTGGCCCTTCCATGGCATCAGGGAGCCAGTTGTGCAACGGAAACTGCGCTGACTTACCAATAGCGCCAGCTAAGAGCCCTAGAGCAACCCATGTTGCGACCGATACAGCGATCTCATTCGCCTCGATTGCGTGGTACAGCGTCGAGATGTCCATATAAAACGGACTCTGCGAATAGAGGTACAAAATGCCGAGCAGGAATCCGAAGTCTCCAAACCTCGTCATCAAGAACGCCTTCTTGGCAGCCGCAGCGGCCGAAGGACGATCCATCCAGAACCCGATCAATAAGTACGACGAAACTCCAACGAGCTCCCAGAAGACAAATATTTGAATCACGTTTCGTGAGAGAACAAGGCCCAACATCGAAGCCGTGAACAGCGCCATAAATGTGTAATAACGGGTGTAGCTCTTATCTCCGTGCATGTAGGCCTGTCCATAGATTTGGACAAGCAAGCTAACTCCACTGACCACAACCAACATGATCGATGTCAGTTGGTCGACCATGAGACCGAATGTCAGATTCAGGCCATTAAGAACGATCCAGTCGTGAGACTCCAGATCGATCGGACCGTCCGACATCACGGTAGCAAGCGTCATCATCGAGAGAATGAATGAGCCTCCGATTGCCGCCACGGTGATGTAGCCGGCGTACTTCGAGTTAGAACCAAGGAAGGCGCGCACCAGCACACCATTCACCAGCATTGCGGCGATTGGCAGGGCGATTATTAGCCAAGCTAGGCCTTCAGTAATCACAGATTTTCCCTGTTACAGCTTTCTCAAAATTTCGTCGGCCACATGTTCTCTGCCTTTAGGAACCATCACTCGGAACGAAGCGTTTTCAGCCCAATCGAGGATATCGCCCTCAGGAATGAGCTTCGTCGGTAGACCTTCTCCTTCGAGGAGGTCTTTCCACATCTGCGCAGTTATCAGATTGGGGGTTTTCTTGTAGTCGACCCACATAGCTAGTTCTTCATCTCAGAGGCATCGGTAATCTCTACCGACTCTTTTACTCGATACATAGCGAACACAAGAGCAAATGCGAGTGCCGCTTCACCGGCAGCAACAGCAGTAACAAATATCGCAAAAGCATGACCAGTCAGGGCTGACCGAATAGCCTCAGCAGTCAGCGGATCACCACTCAAAAGCGCTGCTGAAGGTGTGAACCGACTGAACGCAACTGCAGCTATCACCACACCATTGAACATCAGTTCAAGCGACATAATCACCGTTACGAGGCTTCTGCGCGACACAACACCGTATGCGCCGATTGCGAACAACGCAGCTGAAACAAGAAGTACGTTCTCGATAGTCATACCGAAAAGTCTCCTTTCACGAGCTCATCGGTAGTAGACGGATTTCGCATTAGCAGTAACCCACCGATTAATGCAGCGACCAGAAGCAATCCGATAAGTTCAAATGCAAGCATGTACTCACGAACGACCAGCACGCCGATGGAGCCAGAGCTATCAACGAAAACACCGCCGTTCTTTACAGCAACTGCATTTTCGTCGACAGGCAGATCGGTAAATATTTCGATTGCATTGCCCGTTCCAACCTCAACGAAGCCCTCAGTAAGAGCAGCAACAATAACTGGATCAGTAATTGCGTCCATCGACGACCAGTTCGTGTTGTAAGCAGTAAAAGCGAATACACCGAAGACCAGCACTGCCACTGCTGCACCGACGAGCCTACCTTGCGATGGTCGACTACCTGAAGCGATGTCCTGAATGAACATCACTGCGAACGCCATCAAAACCGATATAGCCCCGACATATACAAGAATCTGCACGACCCCAACAAATTCGGCACTAAGGACGAAATACAAAATACCAACGCCTAAGAACGACCCGGCCAGCGCAATCGCTGCACGGAATACATCGCGCTGAGTTACAACTATTGTGGCAAACCCGAGGATCATTGCGGATACTGCCCAAAAAGCGATAGTCGTGAGTGTCGAGACTTCCATCATCGCTCGTCGACCCACTTTCGCTTCAGGTCTTCGTCAGACGGACGCTCGTGGCGACCTGCGTCGTGGAAATCTTCGATCGTCTCTTTGAACGGATCGAATCCGTTCTCCTCGAACTGAGGTCGATAGAAAGAACTCGGACGTTTCGGTGCGTTGAACAACTCGTCTTTAGTAATGATTAGTTCATCACGTACGTACTTGGAACGTTCGAAACTTGTACCCATATGTAATGCATCGTACGGGCAAGCCTCAACGCAAAGCCCACAGAACATGCAACGTCCAATGTCGATGTCGAAGACTTCAAGTTTGTAACTCTCACCTTCTTGAGCATCGATTTTCCCAGGCACACTTACGATCTCAATAATCCCCAGCGGGCAGTACTTCGCACAACTAGCGCAAGCGGTGCAGCGATCTTCGAAAAATGTAAATTCATTCCCACGGAATCGTGCCGATTGCTTCACCGCAACTGGAACAGTTGCCAGCCCTGCAATCGCCCTGAGCGAATCAGTCGGCCGCTTCAGCATAAATCGGAACGGATTCATGCCAGCCTCTTTAGCTGCACCGATAATACCGACGTGACGATCTGGGTACTGTTCAGTAACCGCAGGCCGCACAAAGTTCTTCAGTGTTACCAAGAAACCACGAGGCAAACCAAGACCGATCATTAGTCGCCTCCTTCGGAC
>JABMNN010000023.1 GCA_013204545.1 Chloroflexota bacterium
CGCGTAATCAGTGCATTCACCGAGCCCGGTAACACCCTCATCGGTTTCAACCTCAACAAACAGCCATGCCAGCCCAGGAATTGGCATAACAACGTGGGTTTTGATGTCGGTGATTTTCAACGGAACGATTCCTATTCAGATACTACTCAGTTCAATGCGGCAGATTGTAGACCTCACAGCGGTCAGCGTGTTCCTTTCCAGACACAATTGCCGGTCATCGTCTTTCAGGTCGCACCGATAACGAACCTGAAGGATTTGGGATGTACTTGTCGGTCACTTCGATCGAGTTAGAGCCTCTGGCTTCTCAGCGTTGTTAGAGAAATTCATCTTGGGTTCCTCCAGAAAGACTGGGACGAATGTGAGTGCCCTAGGAACGCGCCTGTACCAGCAGAGCCAAGAGTCGCCTGACTGATGCGGGCGAACTTAGTGAAGATGTTGCGAGCGATCCACCCTGACCGATGTGAATAGAAAACGCGTCGTCGGGTAGTTGTGCGAACAGATCTTCATCGGTTCGATCATCTCCGGTCGCCATCACGAAATCGAACGGACCCTGTTCTGCCTCTACGATGCTGTATGCCCGACCCTTGTCGAGCCCTTGCTGTCTGATCTCGACGATTTTTGACCCTGTGAGAATCTCGACAGGTGCGCCTACTAGGGTGTTTTCAAGATGGGTTGTGAGGTCGAGTGACTGCCATTTACCGATGTCGTTTTCCGCCTCTCGAAAGTGCCAGACCAAAGCGGAAGATTTCTCTTCGATGCGGGCACCCGGAGTGCGCGACACGAAGTCACTAAGAATTGAGCGAACTTCTGTTTTCCAACTGAGATCGGGTGGAGGCCCGAGCCGTTTCCACTCTGATTGTTCTTTATTTCTAGCCCACGATCCGTGCTCCGCAATGAGCGAAATGTTCAGGCCCTTGAACCACTCACCGAGCGTGTGACGATCTCGTCCGCTATTGATGTATATCTCAGCGCCGTTAAGAGAACCTAGGTCCTTCAATAGTTTGAGGATTTCGTCGGTTGGTTTGGCATCTTCGTAGCGGGGAGTGAACTCACGAAGCGAGCCATCATAATCGAGCATGATCAACGGCTTGCTCGCAGATGCAAAAGAACCAGCAAGTGTTTCTGCGAGAACATTCGAATGAAGCATTGGTGGTGTGGATGATATTTCGGCTCCAGCCGAACCTAACGACCTAATGAAGCGATCGACCCACCGGTGAACATCGTTTTCGACGACTCGGCGATGCATTGGCGCCATTCGCTCATTGCGCTCGTCAAAGCTCATGTCGAGCGCACGTTCTATTTGATCAGCGGTGCCTTGCACATCCCATGGGTTGATGCGAAGTGCTTCACCGAGTTCGGTCGCCGCACCTGCGAACTCGCTCAATACCAACACGCCAGCGCCATCATCACGAATTGCCACGTATTCCTTCGCAACTAGATTTAAGCCGTCACGAATTGGCGTAATCAGTGCGACGTCGGCGAGTCGATAGAGCGCACCAAGTTCATCTGGTGATACTGAGTCATATATGTACTGAATAGGCGTTTTGCCTGGCCGACCATAGAGACCGTTAATTTCGCCTACAAGCCGCTCGACTTCAGATTTCTGATCTCGATAGCTGCCAATAGCTTCGCGAGACGGAACGGCAATCTGAATCAAAACCACCCCGTCTCGCCAGCGAGGCTCGCGGTCTAGTAAAGCCTTGAACGCAGCTAGTTTGTTCGGAAGCCCTTTCGTGTAGTCGAGTCGATCTACTCCGAGAATGACCTGCGCATCGCTGATGTTTCGCTTGTAGCGTATGAGAATTTGTTCTGCTTCATCGGAATAGGCGGCTTTTCGTTGACTCTCGACGTCGATTCCGAGCGGATGTGCTTCGATTCGAACCTTGCGCCCCGAGAGATTCACTACACCCTGACGTGACTCGTGACCTAAAACACGTCGGAACGAACGCGAAAGATGGTCGGTGTACTCGAATGTGTGTACGCCGATTAGATCGGCCCCAAGTAGCCCTCTGAGTAGCTCTTCTCGTTGAGGCATGACCCGGAGAACTTCAGATGAAGGGAACGGAATGTGCAAGAAAAATCCGATACGAGCACTCGGAAGCTTTTCGCGAATCATGCTCGGAACCAGCATCAACTGGTAATCGTGGATCCAGATCGTGTCGTCATCTTTTGCATGTTCGAGTATTTTCTCAGCGAATCGTTCGTTCACACGCTTGTAGTCTGCAAACGCCGATGGATCGAAGTTGCAGTGTTCTGGAAGATAGTGAAATAACGGCCAGATGGCACCATTCGAGAACCCTTCGTAGTACCCGGTGTACTCGGAATCTGGAATTATGACAGGATCGAGGCGCATGCCTGCCAGAAGTTTTCTGGTATTTTCATCTGGATCAGTTCCAGGGTAACCGATCCAGATGCCATCGCCGTTCAGGTGCAACGGGTCGAGACCTGCTACAAGTCCGCCTGAACTGCGGTTGACCGTTTGGCCATTCTGACCAACGGCGTCATCTTGAATTGTGACCGGTAGCCGGTTCGAGATGAGGATCAATCGACCCATGTAGTGCTCCGCTCAAGCGTAGTTTGGTGGCAGTGTTGGAGCCTACCACAGGCAGTCTAATTTACATTCGATTACAGGTCATTCGATGATGGTGAATTGCGGTATTTCAATACCCATCTGATCAGCAAATTCAGGTGGGATACTGTTGATTACCAGCGGTGGTTTGGAAGTTGTGTCGTAATCCCAGCAGTTGACCCAAATCAGGTCATTAGCCGTTAGTGCCGCATAATGGTGTTTGCCGTGCGGATCCATGATGTCGTATTTCTTGAACGGAAGAAGCTGGCATTTGTCTTCGCTGCCTGCTGTGCCCTTGCGGTTATCTTTGTCGTCCGGCGTTCGGACTTTAAGTACGTAGTAAAGGAACTCCGGCTCATCTGAATCCCCACCCCGGAGTTCGACCCACTCATCAACTCGGGTTGGTGCACATGACATTGCCACGAGCAGGATTCCGAACAACGGCAAAAGCAACAATGCCAATGTTCGATTTAGCGTAGAGGCGTCAATTCTGGTGAACATGATGGTCGCTTCGCTGGTAATAATCGGATTATCTTTTGGCGATTGTCGACCTCTGATTTGCTTTAGGTAGAAACTAGGCGCGTGTTTTGCATGTTAATCGCCAGATTTAACAGCGAATCATGCAGTGAGGGTCACTGATATGGAGTCAGAAGATGCGCGTTTAATCCATAACGGACCGAATCGAATGTGAACTATTCGATGCCGAGTTCTGCTGCGAGTTCGGGAGGAATTGAGCTTAGGTCGATATCTGGGTTATCAGTACTGCTGTAGAGGTGGCACGTTCTCCACGATGCATCTTCGAGTGGTTGGGCGGCGAATCGAAAGTTTCCATCGGCATCTGGCGTCGATTGCTTGTCGAATTGAAGTAAAAGACAAATGCGCTGGTAGTGCTCTGGATCCTCATTCTTCTCAGCCTCGCCGAATGGAGACTTCGAGTCTAGGACGTAGTACACGCTATCGGAGGTGTCATATTGATCATCATTGACTACCCAACTGCTATCTACCGAGCCACATGAGATCAACGTGATGGCTACTACTAGAGGAATCAGTAGCAGTGTGAATGACGGTGTTCGGATTGGAGTATTGATTTTCATAATTATTGCGGTACTTCCGTCGGGGATTCAGTAATTTAATCGGTAATGTTCTGGATGATGCCAAAGACGGTCGTTCCTCGGATCGCAACCGTAACAGGTGTCGGTCCAATCAAAATGACGCATTCACGCTATTTCTCGAACCACAGAAATCATGGAATACGTGTTGCCAACTGGATTTCGGAACATCAAACTCGTTTGTGGGAATACGATTCGACGCTCATGCAGCGCAAAACGCAGCCAAGGCCTGCGATTTATAAAATTTTATGCCATATAAACGGATTGAAGATTACGGCCTGATTGGGAACATGCACACTGCTGCGCTGGTCGGCAATGATGGGTCGATCGACTGGCTGTGTCTTCCGTACTTCGATTCTCCAGCTGTTTTCAACAGCCTTCTCGATGACGAAAAAGGCGGTCGGTTCTTGATTTCAGCAATTTATGCTGTAGACCACCGGCAGATCTACTTTCCAGAGACAAACATTCTCATTACCCGCTTCAGCAGTGCCGATTCGGCTGCACAGGTAACGGATTTCATGCCGGTACATGATGAGCATGAGTTTGGTGGTGACTCCTGGGTAGACGAAGTAGCTGATCTTTGTTGTGACGATTCCAAGGTGATTCGGCTAGTGCAAGGATTGCTCGGCGAAACGAGCATGCGAATGGAATGTCGACCAGCGTTTGAGTTCGCCAGCACCGCTCATCAGGTGGAAAAAACCGACGGAGGTGTGATATTTACGTCCGCCAACGGCGAGAGACTTTCTCTGACAGCTGCGTGCGATTTCACCATCGCCAACGGTGCTGCATTCGCCGAATTCAAACTAGATCACGGCGAGTCGATCGCGTTCGTTTTGGAACACATTGATCGAAATGGTGTAACACCAACATCTCTGACAACGAATGAAGCCGATTCGCAATTCAAAGAAACTGTCGAATTCTGGAGAGATTGGGTTTCCAAGTGCACATATCAGGGTCGATGGCGAGAAGACGTAATTCGATCATTGCTGGTGCTCAAACTCCTCACTTTCTCGCCTACAGGAGCGATTATTGCGGCTCCTACAGCATCACTTCCTGAAGAAATAGGAGGTGAACGCAACTGGGATTATCGCTACTGCTGGATTCGCGATGCAGCGTTGACGATAGATGCATTTATGCGAATGGGCTACGTCGATGAGGCACGCGGCTTTATGAGTTGGCTGGGTCGCCGCACACGAGAGCCGCACGGCGATTCTGATGCGCCGTTGCAGATCATGTACAGCATTCAAGGGGAGCATCAACTGGAAGAGATAACGCTCGATCATTTGAGCGGCTATCGAGATTCAGGTCCAGTGCGAATTGGAAATGGAGCTTACGATCAGTTCCAACTCGATATCTATGGCGAGTTAATGCAATCGGTCTACATCTACAACCGTCACGGGTGGCCGATTTCGTACGACATGTGGGTGTCATTATCTGGAATCCTCGATTGGATCTCGAACAATTGGGGTAAACCTGATGAAGGAATATGGGAGACCAGAGGCGGGCGAAAGCAGTTTGTTCACTCGAAGCTAATGGTTTGGAATGCTCTTGCCAAAGGCCTGAAATTAGCTGACGAAAGATCGTTCCCGGCTAATCGAGAATTGTGGATTTCTGCGCGTGACCAGATTTTCCTCGAAATCATGGATAAGGGCTGGAACGAAGAACTGCAAAGCTTTACGCAATCTTATGGATCAACTGTGGTCGATGCCGCGTTGCTTCAGCTGTTGAACATCGGTGCGTTATCGCCTCGCGACCCTCGAATGGCCTCAACATTGCAGTGCATCGAACAGACACTGACGAGAGATTCTTTGGTTTACAGGTATGACCCGGAAGAATCTCCTGATGGGCTTGCCGGTAGAGAGGGCACATTTACGATGTGCACGTTCTGGCTTGTCGAGTCATATACCAGATCTGGCCGTTTAGACGACGCAAGATACCTGTTTGAACGCATGCTCGGCTACGCAAGCCCGTTGGGGCTATTTGCAGAAGAGACTGGGCCGACTGGCGACATGCTCGGCAACTTCCCTCAGGCATTCACACATCTTGCTCTCATCAACTCTGCGTTCATACTGAATCGCGCTCTTGAGCACGGAACTGCCAAAAACGGTGGCGGTTAGCGGTATTATTCACCCACCGGTGTGTGACTCCGCTACTTGTGATTCGCGTTGCTAGTTCGAATTAGCGATGCGACCGACTTGAACTTAAACAAATTCGACTGGAACATTCAATGACATCACGTGTCACTCCAAACAACGACACCGCAGAAGTTTCTATTGCAGATGTACTTGGAACTGGTGCTCATCCTTCAACACGTGAAATTAAAACTCACGCCGATGGTCCTAAAGGCACTGTTCCGTTCACCGCTGAGTTTCTAATCGAAGAGCCGAGTGGTAATCACTTCGGTATGAGTCAGAACGCCGGTATGGGCTGGAATCCTGCAGAGTTGATGCGAAAGCAGTTCATCATTCTTTCCACCGTTGGGGGCGTGAAAGAAGAAGACGGATCACCAATTGCACTCGGACTTCACACCGGTCATTTTGAGCTAGTGGACATGGTGAAAACTGCGGCGAAAGAGTTCAAAGAACTCAAGTCAGTTCCGTTCGCCGCATTCTGTTCAGACCCTTGTGACGGACGAACTCAGGGCACCATCGGAATGCTCGATTCACTGCCTTATCGCAATGACGCCGCTCAGGTGTTTAGGCGCATCGCTCGCTCGCTGCCAACGGTTCGTGGTGTGTTAGGCATCGCTTCATGTGACAAAGGCCTGCCTGCGATGATGATGGCTCTGGCCGGATTGCATAACCAACCGGGAGTAATTGTTCCGGGTGGAACAACGCTCAAGCCACACATTGGTGAAGATACCGGGCAGATTCAGTCGATTGGCGCAAGATTTGCACAGGGAGAAGTAACGCTTGAGTACGCACAGGATGTCGGCTGTCGTTCATGTGCATCTCCCGGTGGTGGTTGCCAGTTCTTAGGCACTGCGGGTACGTCTCAGGTCGTTTCTGAAGCGCTAGGCATGGCGATCACTCACTCGGCACTGTCACCGAGCGGTACGCCTGCTTGGCACGATATTGCACGTCGATCTGCGCGTGCGTTGGTAATGATGGAACGTCGAGGCGTTGTATCTCGAGATATTTTGACGGATGCTGCGTTCGAGAACGCTATGGCAGTTCACGCTGCGTGTGGTGGGTCAACGAACCTGCTGTTACATATGCCAGCTATTGCGCACGCTGCCGGTCGACGACGAATGACCGTCGATGACTGGAACCGAATAAACCTGAACGTTCCTCGCCTAGTTGATGTTCTTCCGAACGGTCCTGTAGGTCATCCAACAACACAGCTATATGCTGCTGGCGGTGTACCCGAAGTTATGTTGCACCTACGCAAACTTGGTCTAATTGACACAGGCGTGATGACTTCAACTGGCCAGACTCTCGATGAGAACTTGAACTGGTGGGAAGACTCAGAGCGTCGACACGACGTTCGAAAGTACCTGCGTGATGTTGATGGAGTTGACCCAGAAAACGTAATCATGTCGCCAGAGCGTGCACGCAGCAAAAATCTATCAAGCACCGTTACGTTCCCAATCGGCAACATTGCACCTGAAGGATCTGTAATCAAGAGCACAGCTATCGACCCTTCGGTTGTTGATGACGATAACGTTTACCGGAAACTCGGACCTGCCCGAGTGTTCCGTTCAGAGCGTGCAGCAATGGGTGCGATCAAGTCTCGGGATGAAGAGCACAAGATCAAGGCTGGCGACATCATGGTCGTAACTTGCGGTGGCCCGCTTGGAACCGGAATGGAAGAGGTCTACCAGCTCACTGCTGCCCTTAAGCATCTTTCGTACGGCAAGCAAGTGGCATTGATCACTGACGCTCGCTTCTCAGGCGTCTCGACCGGAGCGTGTATCGGTCACGTTGGTCCTGAAGCGCTTGCCGGTGGTCCGATTGGACGTGTCGAAGATGGTGACGTGATCGAGATTATCGTTGATCGTAAGAATCTTTCGGGATCACTGAACCTGGTAGGTATCAATGGCGAAGTGAAGGGTGCCGATTGGGGCACGGCTGAACTCGAGAAGCGTGGCGAGCCAAATGATTTGGCTCCACATCCTCAACTGCCAGACGACACACGCCTTTGGGCTGCATTACAGTCGGCATCAGGTGGAACATGGGGCGGCTGCGTATTTGATGTCGACTCTATAGTTGAGACCATCGAAGCAGGTAAAAAAGCACTGAGGCGGTAGCGGGTAGGAAGTGCCCTGTCACCCCTACCTAGTAGGAGGGTCGTTCATAATTCGGCATGCTTTCTCTATGGGTGAAACTCTTCGACTGCCGCTCTGAAGTCGATACTACCGGTGTAGATTGACGTCCCTAGAACGATTGACTCAATACCAATCTCCGAGAGGTCTCTGAGGTGCTGAACATCACCTATTCCACCTGCCACGATGAGATTACCGTTTGCCGCGGTTTGTAATTTACCGAGGGTAGAAATTCTCGGACCTAGTAATGTTCCGTCCCGATCAATGTCGGTATACATGAACTGCGTGACACCCTGATCGACCGATTCGGTAATCACGTCAACGGCTCTACGCTGCAAGGGCGTAGCACAACCATCTGTGGCAACGACTCCTGACTTGGCGCGTACTCCGGCGATTACATGCTCAGCACCGACATTTTGTATGGCTTGACGTACAACCTGCGGGTTGCCGATTGCGACAGTGTCGAAAACCACCCAGCAAACTCCGATGTCGATGAGTGACTCTGCTGTCCGCACATCTTGTATTCCACCACTGGCCTGAACGGGAACGTCAATCATTTGGACCATCTCAGCCAACACTTCATCGCCATTCCTGATGCCGGTTCTTGCCGCTCCGAGATTCACAACATGAAGACGCGTTGCTCCGGCTGCAACCCAGTGTAGAGCTGCCTCGATCGGTGTGTAATGAAATACCTTTGGAGCGTCATAGTCCCCGCGTGTCAGTTGGACCACCTGGCCGTCGAGGATGTCAATTGCAGGTATCAACTCCACCTAATATGCCTCCGTTAACCACGGGAAGCCATCGGTGTCTTGCGTAGCTCGTTTCTGAATTGTGTCGAAGTCGTGACCACGAATTTGGTCTAAAAACGGAAATTCCTCAGGCACCACTTTGATCTTTGCGAGGGGTTTAACAGGCTCAAAGCTGCGCCACTGAGTCGATTCTCTGTCAGCGCGTAAAGATTCTTCCATCTCAAATGTCTCACGGGGAAGAACGTACACCGTGCCTGTTCGCCAGGGATTATGTGGGAGCGCGTCGTCGTTGATCGAGAAGAAGTAAGCGGTTTCAGATGTTTTACGCGGAAATACAATTTTCGTGCAACTGTTGACGAGCGAAGTAACTGGTCCATCTCGATCGACGATGGCGAAATAGGAAGCCCATATTCCATCAGATGCCGCATAGACAGCCTTCTGGTCGCCGAATTCTTGTACATCGTTAGATTGCCGCGGTTCGAATTCACTGATCGCTGGGTCACCGCTTCCATGCATTACGACATCTTTCGTATCGCACAGATAGTTCAACAATTGCCACTTGGGAGCCGACAACTGATATTCGATTAATCGGCCATTAGCGGTGGCAATCTGTTCCGAAAATAGGCGCTCAAATGCGGCAACAACCTTTGGTGAGTCATCGATTGCAGGGCGTTTCAAGTAGTACGACGGTAGCTTCACGACATTGAGGCGATGGACACCGGAGTGATGGCGCTTACTTGCCCCGGCATTTGCCTGTTAGTTGATAAACAGCCGATAGCCAACACCGGGTTCGGTGAGGATATTCTTCGGTCGTGAAGGATCTGCCTCGAGCTTTCGTCGAAGCTGCTTCACAAATGTCCTGAGATACTCGGTTTCTTCACCGTACTCAGGTCCCCACACCGATTGCAGAAGTTGTCTGTGCGTCATTACCTTGCCGGCGTTCACTGCAAGTGACCGCAGTAGGTCGTACTCAGTACGGGTCAACCGAACTTCTTCACCATCGCGGTAAACGAGTCGAGCTGAAAGATCGATCTCGAACGAACCTGCTTGAACAATAGGATCGGCAGTGTCAGTAGTGCTTGCAAGTCGTTCTGCGCGCCTGATAGCTGCTCGGATTCTGGCAGCGAGCTCTTCAGTTCCAAACGGCTTGGTGATGTAGTCGTCGGCACCAATATCGAGGGCGCGTACCTTCTCTTGTTCCTGATCGGTCGCAGAGAGAATGATTACTGGGTCGGTATACCACTCACGGAGCCTCGATAGCGTTTCGAATCCGTCGATACCTGGCATAGCCAGATCAAGAACGATGACATCTGGTTGGTGTAGCGAAGCTTGGTAAATAGCTTCTTCACCGTTTGCCGCTAGGCAAACCTCGAACCCTGATTGGCCCAGATGCGTAGCGACAAGCCGCCTGATTTTGGGATCGTCATCGACCACGAGGACACTGGATTTTTCCAGTCTGTGATTCAACGATGTCATGTTTCAGCCCTCTTGATTTTCGGAGTTGTGCATCATGCTTGGTCAGGATCTCTCGGGATTTCGAACCAGAACGTGGCGCCGCCCTGAGAGTTGTTAATTACGCCAATCTTGCCGCCATGCGCTCCGACAACGGATTTACATATTGCGAGCCCTAAGCCAGACCCTTCCCGCCCACCTGATCGATCTTCACGAAGCCGATAGAACTTGTCAAAAATACCTTTGTGCTGTGCTGTAGGTATGCCTTTGCCATGATCGATAACTTCGGTACGAATCGTGTCAGAGCTCGTATTGTACGAGTTTATTATCTCAACGTTTCCGTGTGTGTACTTCATCGCGTTACTGAGAAGGTTATCGAAAACACGCCCCAGTTGGCCCGGATCTGCATACATTTCCGGCAATTCTGACGGAAATGTGGCATGAATAGTACGACCCTGTCCATGCCGCGAGCCAAGTGTTCTGCGAACGGCGTCGTGAGAAATGTCGGCCATATGGCATATTTCTCTTTCAACGCCGCGTGTTCCAGACTCAATGCGTGACATATCTAGGATATTTGATACGAGCTCAGTCATGTGATCGACTTCTTCGTCGATCGCATCAAGCCCAAGCCTTATTTCGCTTTCAGGTTTGGACATTACGCTAAGAGATTTCGCCATTCCTTTGATAGTCGCAAGAGGGGATCGAAGATCATGAGTGATCATCGATAAGAACTCTTTCTTGGCTTCATCGACTTCGTGTATTTGAGTCACATCCTGAAAAATCAGTACTGCCGAATCTAGACCACCATCCTCAGCACCAATCGGTGCTGCGGTGACAACGACCGGGACGCGAGTTCCGTCATGTCGTTCAAATAGCATGTCCTGTGGTCGGGTTAATTTTCTGCAGGAGAGTGCTTTCTCCAATGGCAGTTCATCGCGAATCACCAGCCGACCGTCATTGTTATAAATACTTACGATCTGATTCACTTCATCGAGCGTCATGCCCCGATGAAGTGAATGGCCGAGTAAGCGCTTTGCTTCCTGACTGGAACCAAGAAGCAGTCTTGTGCCCGCTTCGACGATTATTACTCCAACTGTGGATTCTTCAATCACGGCCTGAAACCGGTACTCTGCCGATTCCGAAATCATACGGTGTTCACGCTCTTTTTCGTAGAGATTTGCTGAATCGAGAGCGAGTTGAGCGAAGTCAGTCAGTAAGATCAACTGATGCTCATCTTCCTGCGTGAAACCGGGTTTGCCCGGCGAGTTTGCAATATATAGATTGGCTTTCATTCCAGCGCTGTTGGCTACTTGCACTCCGAGAAGGGCTTTCATTGGTGGATGCCAGTCTGGAAATCCGTAGGAGTCAGGGTGTTTCGACAGGTCATCCAATCTCAATGGCGAGTCAGCGTGACCGAGCTTGCCTAATACACCTCGTCCACGTGGGAGTGCACGAGATTTCCAGTCGATATCGTCTGATAGACCATCGTGATAGATGCGGAGTGGTCGTCCATTGGTTTCTTGGACGGTCACGGCTGCGTAGTCAGCACCTGTGAGCTCTCTAGCGAGCTTGGGAATATCGCCTAGTGCGCGGTCGACACTGGGTGCATCAATCTGGCTACGTACGACCTCAGATGCTTCGAGAGTACGTGCGTACCGTTCAATGTCGCGTCGTGAGAATCTGTTCCAACCGCCGGGAGTAGAGGTGACTGGTTGTATATCGCCGCGGTCAACCGCCCGTGCAAGAGTCGAATGGTGTACTCCGATAATTTCGGCGGCGCGTCGTAACGATATGGGGCGTTCTGGCAAAAAATTTGTTCCAGCCTGAGAGTTGTGTGCTTAAAAATGCTAGCCCACTCAATCAGAAAATGGCGCGAATGGAGCGTGATGATACAACGAGGGAACACTCACCCTGTGAAACAAACCCATGAGGATTACGTGAGAACCTGTGGTTTGCTACCGAACGACGGCTTTTGCAGTCACCGATTTTTGGGAATGTATTTCTTTACGCCATTCAGTGAGCAGCGACTTGATAGACCTATCTGAAATGTCCTCGGTGACATCACGCATGAACCCGCAATTCAAGCACTGTAGAAAGCTTCCGTGGGTATCAAAATTACTCTCGATTGTTCCAGTCGTACATTTTGGACACGAATTGAAGTGCAACAATTTGAATTTATATCCCTTTACTTACTTACCGTCGATCTACAAGTTGAGCTTCGTTCCAAGTTGCGAATCTACTTGAGTCAGTTCGATTTGACCAATGTGCTGGTCGATGCGATGTACACACTAGGGGATAACTGTGAAGAGACTGTGGGTATCACTGATCTTCACCTGAAACATGAGTTGGTGATCGCGACAATGCAAAGTTGATCTCGCCTCAAATAGGGAGTGTTGGCACGAAATAATCGAAGAGTTGCATATTTCCGCAATAGCTTTAGGCGATCTTACCTACTAGGAGGTCGGTGCTTACTGCCATCCTGAAGTAGTGGCATCCGCTACACAGAATGTGAACAGGTATCCAATGAAACGCTGGTGCCCCTGGCTCTGAGTCAGCAGGCGAATCAGTAATAGAGGTCAAAATGTCAGTACGCACATCTCGCAAGGTATTTTCGTCAACGCTCAGCGGTGACAGCGGGCAGCGTGGAGTTTCAGGCGTGACAGTAGCGGTGGTGCTCGCAGCTTGCGCCGTCGTAGCATTGACGATTGTTCAAGCGGTTACATCTGGTGGCACATCAGCAGCCCAGAACGGCATCCCCGGTCTGATTGGCTAGCATTGTCTCGGCAGCGACCGTCGGTCTGGCGTTTGACTAAACCAACACCGTATCGCTCAGCTTCAGCAGGCGACCCGATTGAACGACTGTTGAAGCCTGATCCATGTCACGGATATTTTGTGCGGGATCACCAGCAAAGGCTGCCAGATCGGCGATCATACCCTCCTGAATGCTGCCAACTTGTTTAACAAGTCCCAACGCTTCAGCCGTTCCGGCTGTTGATGCATTGATCGCTTTCCAGTTCGACCATCCGAGACTTTCGACGAAAGCCCAGGCATTCGCGGCTGATCGATCATGTGTGCCGTATGCCATACCCATGTCTAGCCCGGTAGTGAATCTGACGCCAGCATCGTGCATTTTCGTGAGTTTATCGAGGTGTTCCTCTTCTGGAACGACCTTGAACGATACTGCCCAGTGAGGATCCATAGGACCTACTTCACCGCGTTGTTTAGCCTCTACTCCGAGTAGGTGGTGTCCAATCGTGGGATCGACCCACTGACCCTGATCCACCATTTTCTTGACGGTGTCAGGGGTGTAATCGAGTCCCTTGTTTGGATCAGCGTGATACCAGCGAGCGTGGATGAGTTGATCGACTCCCGCCTCGACAACGTTGCGAACACCCTGGGCCGAGAGCGTGTGAGTGACGATTGGCACGTTCATGCGGTGCGCTTCTTCAACTGCCGCCTTCATAACTTCTACCGAATACTGCGGGGTACGAGGATTTGCCGTAGGGGTAAACATTCCACCTGTTGCCATCATCTTGATCACATTGGCACCGAGCTTTACCTGTGTTCGCACCGCAGTTCGAACCTGTGCTTCGGTATCGGCTTCTGTTCCGAAGAACCAACAGTGTCCAGCAGTGATCGTTATCGGAGTTCCCGCAAGTAACAGACGCGGTCCAGGAACATGACGATCGTTGATCATTTGGCGCACAGTGAACGCAACTTCGTTTCGTGACCCTAGATCACGGATCGTAGTGGTGCCAGCGAGAACTGCCTTCCGCATGTTGTTTGTCGCTCGAATTGTGAGTTGTTGATCATTCTCACTCAACGCAAGAGATTGGGCATCGTAAGTGGCACTGCAATGCATATGTGAATGAGCATCGATTAGGCCCGGAAGAAGCGAAACATCTCCGAGATCGAATATCTCATACGAATCCCGCGCCGATGAAACATTGGATGAAGGCTCAACCGCCGTGATGACTCCGTCTTCGACGATAACTGCGTGATCGTCTAGCCAGCCTGAAACGTCGGCGTTAGCCACTCGCTTTGCTTTGAAAATACGTTTGTTCATCATGTATGCGTTGCCTGATAATTCCCTGTTCAATTCGATCACGTTACCGTAATTTACTTTTCGTCGTTGTAGTGGATCTCAAAAGCTCCATCGGTGATGAAAATACCGATCATATCGCCTTCATCTGTGGCACCGTGCTCCATGGTTTCACCCTGCGGGAACCATACCCATGTTCCGGGCCCATAGACACCCTGATGTGTTCGTAATTTACCTTCTAAAACGAATATTCCATGCCCGCACGGGTGAGTGTGCTCGGGATTCAGCACGCCTTTTGGATAACGAATCATTCGTATCTCAGCACCGCTTTTTGGGTCTTTGCGGAGCATCAGGCGACCAAGATCTACCCCTAGTTTAGGATTGTGGCTAACGTCCCACTCAATCGACTTTGTGTCGATGGCGTTGTAAACATTTTCACCAGCATTATTGTCAAGATCAGCCATGAGCGCGGTATTCCTTTAATTTAAGTGAGTAAGTAGTTCGTCTGTTTGAACAATGATCTTTCGACAATTTATCTAGAGAGCTTTCCAATATCGGCGGCCCTCCCATCGAATCATCGTGCCCCATCCCGGATAGCTCAAGTGGCTGCCAATTACCACCGCATCATCGCGTTCTGCCCGATCAAGGATATCGTTCCGAGCCTTGACGCCCATTGGGCCATTCCAGTCAGGCGAGTAGTGAAAATCGGTTTCTGTCGCCTGCATCGGCGAACCAAGAATGTCGCCCACAAGCAAGGCTCGCTGGTTTTTCGATGCTATGAGGAGGCTCATGTGACCAGGAGTGTGACCTGGAGTCGGGAACGCCGTAACTCCAGGGGCTAGTTCGGTTTCGCCGTCCATCAAGTCGAGTACGCCGAGAGCTTCAAGCGGCATAACACTTCTGCGTGTTGCTTCACCGCGGTTTACATCGTTCAGAAGCTCGTCAGTGGTGAAATGGTTCCAATCGTCTTCGTGAACTCGGTATCGAGCGTTTGGAAAACTCAAAGATCGTGCCGGCAGATCTTCCCTCAAGTTCCAACCAACGTGATCGCCGTGTAAATGCGTAAGAAACACGGTATCGATCGTATCCAAACGGATGCCATTTCGTTCAAAGTCAGTGATCAGTTCGCCAGGGGCAGGATGACCGAGCATATCGCCATGCGGTCCGAATCCTGAATCAGCGAGAACCCGCTTGCCACCGGAGGTAAAAATAAACGATCCTAGATTGTTTTGGAAGAATTGACCGCTGAAATACTCAGGGAAGCGATCATAGAACGGCGCCCAAACTTCGAGAGGGTTCTCTGGAAACAAGACTCTCGGATCAAACGAAATGCTGCCGTCTGTCAGGCCCGTAACATGGACGTCTCCAATTTGGAGCGTGTTGTTTGAATTGGCAGGCATTTACTGGGGCTTGTCTCGAAAAATAGCGGAACAACAACACGAGATACGATCTCGATGCTTGGGCAATCGCAATATACGCCGTTCTACTTGGTAATCCAGTACCGAAAAACGAGATTGGAATTGAAATTTCGTTGAATCCGCATCCCATTCTTAATTTGCGCATCTGATTCGCTGTGTTACAGTAAATGACTGATCGTCAGTCAAGCGACTGTTTCGACTGGATTTTTTTATGGCAGTAGTTGAACGAACACAATCAGAGGCACAGCGGAGAGTTCAAATTCTCAACGCCGCCCGAAACGTGTTCAAGGAAAAAGGCTACGAAACCGCTACGATTTCTGAAATCGTGAAACAGGCAGGGGTAGCCCAAGGCACTTTCTACCTGTATTTCGATTCAAAGAAGTCGATCGTGATCGAGTTGGCTCGTCTGCCCATGGCTGAGATGGCCGAAAAGTTGATGAAAATATTGAGCGGCACTGAGCCGTTTGAAGAACTGCTGAGAAATTTCGTCAGACTCGGGTTCGAGGTTGGTGCGGAGAGTCCTGATCTCTGCAGGTTGATGCATATGAGTTCAGAGAACACTGAAGCAGTGAAGGAATTTGAAGCTCACAGTGACGTAACTCGGCAGGCAGTCGGTATGTTCGAGCGATTCAGATCATCTGGGCAGATGGTCGACATGAATCCGGTTGTAGCTTCTGAAATGTTCCGGATCATCATGACCGGAGCGATGCAGTTAGCGTTTGCAACTGATCCGCGTCCGGCACCACTGTCAGAGATCGTTAGGGCGACTGAAATCGTCGTTGTGAGGTCGTTTGTGACAGATCCGGCGTAGTTTTTATTTGTTTGATTTATAGTGACTGACCGTCAGTCATGCGCACGAGTCATATCTAAGGAACTTTTTGTAATGAGTACTTCAACCGCGTCAACAGAAACCGCAAAGAGCGGAAATTCTGGATACGTAAAGCGAAATTGGTCCCTCGGGATCCTTGCCATCGCGTTGGTCATCATTGGGCTGGACGTCACAGTTCTAAACGTCGCCATTCCAACACTACAAGCAGAGCTGCAAGCTACGGCTTCAGGTCTCCAGTGGATCATCAATGCGTACATATTAGTGTTCGCCGGTGTGCTGCTAACTATGGGGTCACTGGGTGACAGATTCGGTAGAAGGCGTGCCTTCCAGTCCGGGTTGGTTGTCTTTGGTCTCGCTAGTGTTGGCGCTGCTTTTGCTGACACAACTTCTCAACTGATCATCGCCCGTGCCGCTCAAGGTATCGGTGGTGCGCTAATCATGCCGTCTACGCTGTCGGTCATCGTCGATATTTTCCCTCGCGAAGAGCGCGCTAAAGCGATTGCTATTTGGTCAGGTGTTGCTGCAATTGGTATTCCAGGTGGAATGATTGCAGGTGGGTATCTGCTTGAAAACTTTTTCTGGGGATCTGTATTCCTATTGAATGTTCCAGTAGTTGCCGCTGCACTTATCGGGTCAATTTTTCTGATTCCTGAGAGCAAAGATGCAAATGCAAAGAAGATTGATGTTGTCGGTGCACTGATCTCGATGGTCTCTCTCTCTGCTCTGATATACGCAATCATCGAAGCTCCTGAAAAGGGCTGGCTTTCTGGAGTGACACTCGGGGGGGTCGCTATCACCGTCGTGTTTGGTGTGCTGTTCGTTTGGTACGAAAAGCGACAAGACCACCCGATGGTCGACTTGAATCTATTCAAGAACCTCAGATTGTCGGCGAGTGCTGGGTCAATCGGTATCGCCTTCATGGCGATGCTTGGAATGATGTTCCTGCTAACCCAGTACCTGCAGTTTGTTCAGGGCTATTCGCCTCTAGCCACAGGCTACCGCCTTGTTCCGATGGCAATGGGCTTCATGGTTGGAGCACCGATAAGTGCGCTATTCGTTTCGAAGACCAACTCTAAGGTTGTAATGACGGTCGGAATGTTGCTCGTGGCCATCTCGGTCGGCTCGATGTCGCTGCTCGATGTCGAAACGACCTACTGGCTCACAGGGTCATTGATCTTCTTGATGGGTATCGGCATGGCTAACACCATGGCTCCCGCTACTGACGCCGTCATGGCTGCGGTTCCAGAAGCTCAGGCTGGTGTTGGTTCTGCTCTGAACGACACCGTTCGCCAGATTGGTGGCGCACTCGGTGTTGGTATCTTCGGATCGATCATGAGCTCCATCTACGCTTCTAATATGAAAGATGCTGTTTCTGGACTCCCTGCGAATGTCGCAGAAGCTGCGAGCAACCAGATAGGTGCAGCACTTCAGGTCGCAGGGCAACTTGACGGCGCTGCCAGTGAAGCAATTGTTTTGGCATCTAAAAATGCATTCATAGAAGGTGCTTCGACCGTGTACATCATAGCGGGAATCGTAGCGTTCGTTGGAATGGTGTTCGTGTTGAGGTTCATGCCGGCACACGATCTCATTCCTGGGACGAGCAAGGAAGCGGAACATGTTCCTGCTATAACGAGAAAACTTGTAGCGGAGGCTGTACATATTGATCAGTAGTCAGTAACTTCCTCCCCCACTGAAGCGCCTTTCTCTCTGATCCGGGTGAGGCGCATAAAAAAGCCCCGAGCGCCATGCTCGGGGCTTTTTTATGCGCCCGATTGCATGGGTTCCATTTTCGACACCGATACTGGTGTGTCGGTCGGCAGTGTGATCTGGTGTTGCCAGATATTGCGGTGTCTCCACTTACCCATACTTGTTCACCCGATTAGCTAATATTCTTCGTTGCTTAGGCAGATAAATCATTGCCCAATGCAAATCTATGGTCAGTCATTTGAAAGACTTTCGCTGACTTTATTCAGGAGTATTACGAGCATTGCTTGTTCTGGTTCGCTCAAGCTCTTGATCGATTCATATTCAAGTCTTGACCAGGCAAGCATCACGTCATTTTGTAGGTCATCCGACTTAGAAGAGGGTTGAACTCGGCTCACTCGGTGATCGTTAGGATCTCGAGATCTCACTATGAATCCCGACTTCTCAAGTCTTCCGAGAGCGACCGTCAACGTAGCTGGTTGTATCTTGAGTCGATTCGCCAATTCAGTTTGGGTCATCTCACCTTCAGTCCAAAGAACGTTGAGGAGCATCTCCTGCCCAACATGCAATCCGATCTTGTTAAGTAACTCGTCTACGCGCTGGCGGTGAAGCTTCGCAGCCCTCGCCAAAGCCCAGCTAACTTCGCCTCTAGTTTGTATTGATGGTTCTGAATGCAACTGTAACTCCATTAATTAGTCGGCTAAATAATATTGTCATAACCCAAACCCACGAAAAGAACGATCTAAAACGTGTCCTAATGTGAAAATCCAGATGGAATCTCAACTACTACCTTAGGAAGCTCGTAAGGGACTCTGTAAATCGCCATAGTGTGCGGGAGTGGGGTGGCATTTTCCGATGCTCTGAGAAGCTCTTGGCTACGCTGAGAATTATCGAGAGTCTATCGGCAACGTCTTACAAGGCTTGGGTGTAGTTTGGCGAAAACAAAAAGCCCTCGACGATAGTCGAGGGCTTTTTTAATTAGCTTTTATGGCGATCCCGAGCAGATTCGAACTGCCGATCTCCTCCTTGACAGGGAGGCATGTTAGGCCGCTACACCACGGGACCGCGCTGCGGAGTGAACCGCTTCTATTGAGAGTACGGCTGGCACCCAATGCCAGTCAACACTTCGAACAGGCGACAAAGTGATTTATTACCGCACATTTCGTCAGCCGTGCCGCTAGCTAGTCAGCTAATCTGGCAATTAGCCGTAGTTACAGCCAATGCCTTTATAACCGATCTCAACTTGACCTGAAGCAGTAACCATGACGGGCGTAATTTTGTCACCACCTGAGAGTCGTTCGACCTCTGACCACTTTTCAGGCTCTTTCGATACGTCGATCTCTCGGTAAGAAATATTGTCTTTTACAAGATCTTCTTTGAGCAGATCGCAATATCCGCACGTTGGGTGTGTGTAAACAATCGCAACGCCATCGGCTGGCGGCTGTTCGGTGTTTGGCATTCCTATTCCTGATTTACCGCTGAGCGACGACTAGCACCGCACGCTTGTGCAAATTAGCGCGTGTGCATTCAATGGCAGTAGGAAAAATCCTACGGTAGATATTACATCTCGACCGATTTGTCGCCCGAGAGATAGCCTTCGGGATCCTTTTCAAACGCCACTTTGCAGCCCGGTCCACAGAAGTAGTAGACCTCACCATTGTGAGTCGAAGCTCCACCACCAGGATTTCCGGTATCGACTTTCATACCGCACACGGGGTCTACTGCTGTCTCTGATTTTCCACCACTTAGGAACGGAATTTTCATCTCATATCTCCTGTATTTCGTTGATTTATCGTTTTAGATAGTTGCTTCGATATTTTTGCCGACGTTAGATCCACCACGGTTGTCTGCTGGCGGTGTCATAGGTGGTCGCGATACTTTCATGCCGCCCAATCCGCGTCCTAGGCGTAATGAGTTTGTGACCACTGTTACTGAACTGAACGCCATTGCCGCAGCAGCCACAATCGGATTTAGGAATCCGAACTCTCCGATGATCGGGTGGAGGAATCCTGGAGCTGTTCCACCGCTGAATATCGGGTACAAAATTCCTGCCGCAATGGGGATCAAAAGTATGTTGTAGAAGAACGCCCAGAATAGGTTCTGCTTGATCGTGCGCATCGTGCTGCGGCTGAGATCTATCAACTCAGCAACGATCATTGGGTCGCCTGAACTTATCGTGACATCAGCGGCTTCGATCGCGATGTCCGTGCCTGATCCAATGGCGATCCCGACATCCGCAGTTGCGAGCGCTGGTGCGTCATTTATCCCGTCACCCACCATCGCAACGATGCGGCCTTCGCTTTGAAGGTTGGTTATAGCGGCCGTTTTGCCGTCGGGGAGTACATCGGCAATAACGTGATCAATTCCAATCGATTCGGCGACCTTCTCGGCGGTGCGCCTATTGTCACCCGTCAACATCACGGTCTTGATGCCACGAGAAGAGAGTTCTCTTACAGCCTCTGCAGCTCCAAACTTTATAGTGTCGGAAACACCGATAAGGCCGATTGGTTGATTGTCCTTGGCAACTGCAAGAACTGTTTCGCCACGTTCTGCAATACCTGAACTCTGTTCAGCGAATTCGTATCCGGCCGATGTTTCATCGGTGACAAATGCAGCGCTTCCTACAGTGATCCTGTGCCCATCTACGGTTGCTGTGATTCCACGACCGGGTACCGCAACGATATTTGTTGCGGAAGGTATATCGATGTTTCTGGCATGTGCTTCGGCAAGAACGGCGCTTGCCAGCGGGTGCTCGGAACTCGATTCGGTAGCAGCTGCGAGCTGAATCAATTCGTTTTCGCTAACGCCTATCCCCTGAATACTGGCAACTGTAGGCTTTCCTTCTGTGAGTGTGCCTGTCTTATCGAACACCACAACGTCGATCCTATGTGCTCGTTCGAGCGCGTCTGCATTGCGAATCAGCACGCCCATCGACGCACCCCGCCCCATGCCAACCATGATGGCAGTTGGAGTTGCGAGTCCAAGCGCACACGGGCATGCGATCACCAACACGGCGACCGTCATCAGCAGAGCGTTGATGACCGCTGGTTCAGGAGCTAGGAACGACCATACAGCGAACGTTACGATCGCGATTATCAATACAGCAGGCACGAATCGCGCGGTTACTTGGTCGACCAGATGTTCGATAGGCGCACGAGACGATTGAGCCTGTTGAACCATGCGCACAATTCCGGCAAGCACCGTATCTCGTCCTACAGCCAATGCAGTAAATCGAACGGCACCTGTGCCGTTTACCGTTCCTGTGAACAACTTGTCACCGGTCTGCTTTTCGGATGGAACCGGTTCACCGGTCAGCATCGATTCGTCGACGACCGTCTTTCCTTCGGTAATCTCACCGTCCACAGGCACGCGTTCACCTGGGCGTAGCACGATCATGTCGCCAGTAAGAACTTCTGCAATATCTACCTCGATAGTTTCACCATCGCGGACAATCAATGCAACCGAAGGCTGCAGCCCCATGAGCTTTTTGATCGCATCAGACGTCCGTCCACGCGCTCTGCCTTCGAGCCATCGACCCATCAAAATCAATCCGATGATTGCCGCAGAAACATCGAAATACGTTCCAGTCGAGTGAGATCCACCGACGTCAGCCCCCGAAAACATTAGCGAATCCTCGAACGTTGGTCGGAGGATTGTCACTGCAAGACTGTAGAAATATGCAGCCGATGTTCCTATGGCGACTAGCGTGTTCATGTTCGATGTACGCAGGCGTGTAGCCGCCCACGCAGATCGGTAGAACCTCCCACCTGCCCAGAACTGGACTGGGGTCGCTAACACGAGAAAAAAGATGTTGACCGTGGTGGGTGAAAGATTCGAAAGCGAATCGATCGACTTGTAGTTCATAGCGATCATTACGACCGCCGCTACCAGCAAGCTTACGATCATCATGTCGCGCGTTGTTTTCAGCTCTGCTTCACGAATTTTTCGATCGCCATCAGCGAATATCGAAGTGTCTTCATCGGCAAACCCTCTGACTGAATAGCCTGCTCCTGATAGGGCATCTCGCAAATCTGGCTTTGTTACTGCATTGGGGGCGAATTCGACTGTTGCCGTTTCGGTTCCCAGGCTAACCTGCGCATTAACGATTCCGGGAAGATCTCGCAATGCGTTGCCCACGTGATGAACGCACGCAGCGCAAGTCATCCCGCCAACACTGAATGTGAGGCTCGAGAGGTTTTCTGCAATTTCCTCTTCAGTTGGAAGAGGTTTCGTCTTAGCGGTCTGCAATTTCGTATAACTCCACTAGTTCGTTAAGTACCTGCTCTTCGCGTCCTTCTTTCACTCCATCAACCACACAAGTTCGTAAATGGCCGTCGATCAGTTGCGATTCCAACTTTTGCAGTGCGCGGCGTACAGCGAATGTCTGCCGGAGAATATCGACACAGTAGCGATCTTCGTCGACCATTTTTTTCACGCCTGCTAGATGTCCCTCGATGTAGCTGAGTCGCTTGATCGCGTCATCTTTGGTCTTCGACTTAGTCTCTTCGTGCCTGGCGTGGTTGTGATGTTCATGAATCATGACGTTCTCCCGTATTGGGGACTAGTAGACGCCGTAATTAGTGTACTCTATACCCCTACCGGGGGGGTATGGGTTATTTCAAGAACATGGAGTATCAATGCAGGTATTAGCGACTAACAAATTGCGGTATGTTTTATTCTTAGGCTCACTACTATTTATCGCGATATTGGCCAGTGCATGCGGCGATAACGGAATTGATACAAGAGTTGTCCCCGCCAAATTTCCAGTAGAAGTAACCGATTCACACATTGATGCTGGAGAGGTCGTCTACTTGGAGAACTGCGCTGCATGCCACGGCCTAGTCAACGGTCGGGCTGTTCTTGAAGGTGCTCCAATTCATGGCAGCGGTGGGCACACATGGCATCATCCTGATCGGCTTTTGTATCAGTGGATTCTCGACAAGCCGCCCTTGGCGACAGTGATGCCGGCGTTTAGAGGCACTCTGACCGACGAACAAGTAATGCAGGTCCTTGCGTACATCAAGAACCAATGGCTTCCGGAGATTCAGAAACGCCAAAATGAAGGATCAATTCAGTATGAGGCTCAAGTTATTGAGTTCGGGTCGGAATGATCGCTGGACGTTAGCTACGGGCAAGAGATGATGCGAATTTGTAATCTTCGACCGTATCGGTTGAATCGCGTGACCTCCCCTGATGATGAATCCCGATAGGAACTGCTGGCGAAGGTCAGGCATTTCTAAAGTACCAATGCGTCTTCGCCAATTGTGATCGAGTTCGCTCAATTGAACCAATTGGTCGTTTTTCCACTTATTCATTTGATCACGATGACGAGTCCACCAGCGGTTCACGAACAGAGCAGTCATCAACAGAATTGCGCCTGCGAGCGCGTCGAGTACATAGTGGTTTGCCGTTGCGATTATTGCTACGAACATGAGTGCCTGAAAGAGAATTCCTCCTGCCTTGAGCCAAGCGCCGCCAACCTTGAAGGTGGCAATCATCACCAATAATGCCCAAGCGTAGTGAAGGCTCGGCATTGCTGCGAACCGGTTATAGCTGATGGCCGAATCGGAATGAGGAGCCGGATCGAGGCCGAGCAGGGTCACTGTGTCGGTCATTCCAAGCCCTGGCATGAACCTTGGTGGGGCGAGCGGGTAAATGGCGAAAACTATCGCTCCAAAAATCATTGTAAGAACGAAAGTTCGTCTCAGATCTAGGTAAACACTTCGGTTTTTGATAAATGTAAATATTGCGGTACCGATGAGACCTAACCACATTCCAGCAACGTAGAAGTATGTGATCGCTATTAGTGCTCCGACCGAGATTCGGCCAATTACTTGCTGGATGAACGATTCGAAATTCAGTGCCAATGCGGCTTCTAGCCTCAGGACACCCCAGCCATTCGTAACTGCTTTGAGTACAGGAGAAGGGTCAGTCAGGTTCTTCACAAGCGCGAAAATCAGGTAGCAAGCCCCGACTAAGGCAATTTCTTTAATGATGGTTTTTAGCATCACTGATCTCTGAAAATGAAACATACTTCTGGTCAATAGAGAACCGTGCGTCTGGCAATTAACAGATATGTTTTCGCAAATTGCAAGGTTTAGTCAAGTCGTTTAAGTATGAATGTTACGAGTGGTAAACCTGCTGTAGCAATGAAATTCGATCACTTTTATATTCTTTTCCTTGATACAGGCGATCACTTTAAGAGCAATACGAATTCAGACTAGGAAATTATATGAGGCATCCATTGACAATTGGGATGGGGCAGGCCTAGACTAATAGGCTGTCAGAGAAATGTCCATCTCTTTTCGTGTCGCCCTGGTTCACATTTTTAAATTCCCTAATAAACCGAAAGCACGTCCGCTTGTTCAGCGCGTCCTTCGGTCTCAGCGCGTTTGAGATGTTTTCTCACCCGCGTGTACTCCATCCTTCAGCGCTCTAGGAGTGTGTGTGCATGGTTATCGCCGATCGTCGATTAGCCCCATCAGAGCAGCCCGGTTACAAGGGCTTCAACAGCATTGCAAACAATGTTGATGTCCCCAATCTCGTTCAGGTTCAGGTCAATTCCTTCGACTGGTTGAAGACTGACGGATTGAAGGACCTTCTTGAAGAGATTTCTCCGATCGAAGACTTCTCGGGTGGGCGCTTTGATCTTAGGTTTCTTGCACATGAGGTTCGGGAGCCGAAGAACACTGAGCGCGACTGTCGGAAGCGTGAAATCACCTACTCAGCGCCGCTCTACATTACGGTTCAACTCGTGATCAAGGAGACTGGAGAGGTAAAAGAGCAGACATTGTTCTTTGGCGATATTCCGATGATGACCCGTAACGGTACATTCGTTATCAACGGTGCCGAGCGTGTGGTCGTATCGCAGCTAGTACGTTCGCCAGGAGCATATTTCACAACCAAAACCGATCCCGCAACGGGTCGTGAGCTTTGCAGTGCAAAGCTGATCCCTTACCGTGGCGCTTGGGTTGAGCTGGAAACCAGCAATAAAGACCTGCTGTCCGTGAAGGTAGATCGAAAACGCAAGGCTCCGATCTCTACGCTTCTGCGAGCACTCGGCTGGGAAACTGACGAAGAAATCCTTGGACTCGTTGCGGATGTAGATGACGACCCATTTCACAACTACATGATGGCCACTCTTGCTAAAGACACGGCTGCAACGACTCAAGAGGAAGCACTTCTCGAGTTCTACCGTCGATTACGCCCGGGCGAGCCGCCGAGTGTGGATAACGCCCGTGAGTTGATCGACAGTTTGTTCTTCAACGATCGCAAATATGACCTTGGCCGCGTTGGTCGTTACAAGTTGAACCGACGATTGAGTCTTGATGAAACGACTCGAACGCTTACGAAGAACGATTTCGTTGAAATGATTCGACGAATGATCACTATCAATAACGGACGAGCCTCGAATGATGATATTGATCATCTCGGCAATCGACGAGTACGTGCTGTTGGTGAACTAATTCAGAATCAGCTTCGTGTTGGACTTCTGCGAATGGAACGCGTTGTAAAAGAACGCATGACTACCCAGATGGACCCTTCGACCACGACTCCAGCTGCACTGATCAACATCAGGCCAGTAGTCGCAGCTGTTCGAGAATTCTTTGGTGGTTCACAACTTTCACAGTTCATGGACCAGACCAACCCGCTTGCAGAACTGACTCACAAGCGCCGCCTATCTGCACTGGGACCTGGTGGGCTTTCTCGTGAACGCGCCGGATTCGATGTACGTGACGTACACGCATCTCACTATGGTCGAATCTGCCCGATTGAGACACCAGAAGGACCAAACATTGGTCTTTTAGGTTCACTGTCGACG
>JABMNN010000024.1 GCA_013204545.1 Chloroflexota bacterium
GGTAAGGTGTAGTTTCGGCGACGATCCATTCGCACCCGTTCCGTGTAAGACGGTCAATCACTCGACTGCTTTTTCTTTTCCGATTGAGATTCGCCAGACTATCTTTTTCGGTACGATCCTCGATGCCTGTTTTGGCAACACTCATCTGCTCCCGCAGTCGATCGTCGGGATCAGACAGCTTCAACTCTGTTAGCCGAGCTACGCAGAAATCAAAAAAAACTTTGTCATTGAGATTCCCGCGCTTGTTGAATATCTTCTTTTCGTTTTCCCATCGTTCCACGGTCGCTATCAGATCCTCACCGTTCAGTTCTGTGTCTTCCAGAATGAGGTATTTGGCTTTGTTGAATTCGATAGGTTGATTAGTGTTCAAGCGAGTCAGCTCCACGTGCAGGATCATCGAAACTTATTGATCGAACTCGGCCTTTCGGACGACGCTCTACGGTGTCTACGGGGATACCAAGTAGGTCAGCTAGTGTTTGAAACGATCCGCCGACCTGGCATACATGGCAATTGAAAACTTGCTTTCGGAAATTAACCGAAAAGGAGCCATTGCGATCGCCACGCTTATGCCGTTCCGGCCATGGGCAATTTGTTAGGGCCTCACCGTTAGCGTTCTCTCGAATTGATTTGATCGCGTTCGCCTGCAGTGTTCCGCGGATCGCTTCCAGGAATCCTTTGGGCTGCATCAACGGTTTATTGTCTTGTTCTTGCCAACGTTCGGTCTGATGGCAGCGATTCGACCACCACTGCTGCAGGAGTTGAGGTGGCTCGGCGAGATCAGCAAATGCAATGTCGACCGGTGAGTGACCTTGTGCCCACTTGTACAAATGGCCTTTCGGATGAACCGATGGAGGTATTACAGCAGGAGAGTTCACTAGGAGATCCATATCGACACCGCCGGCTTTGATTAGGTTCCAGACCTGAACGCTCGCAGGTGGCCGATAGATCGCTCTCCAACCTCTCCGGGTTGCAATGATCCAAACAGCATCTTCGCTACTTACACCAAGCTCACCCGCGAGTGCCACTGCATCCGGAGAATCAGCATCCACCTGGGCGACCGACATTACAGCGATATTGAGACTCGGAGCGAACTCAACCCATTTATTCCAAATCTCTAGATCAGTCACGTCGGCTCGACGGTGTAGATCCTCAGAGTTACCAGACCAACCAGGACGATTAGGAGCCAACCACATCGGAGCCTTCGACCGGGGTCGATATGGCACCAGTATTAGTCCTTGGTCGAGCATTATTTTGCCGGTGCCTGACATTTCGTTCAGCTCTTCCCGAAGAATGGTCATAGTTTCAACAATTTTCAACTTGATCGAGCACGCGTAACGAAATCAACAGAGTGACGGTCGCACCTCCGACAAAAGCAGTACCTTCTACATTCAAGACACTTTCCTTCCGAGGGGGACTATCTTGTTTGTGGCGTGTTCATCCCGCAGGCGCTGTACGTACTCTTGCAAGGCTTGGATTGCGACAAGGTGTTTGTGACCGATTTTCAGAACCTCAATGTGCCCCGGTTTGAGCACATACTTGTCCAGTTGGCTCATCCCGATCGAGAGCCGTTTACATACCTCTTTAAGGTCAATTAACTCACGGAGTGATCCGTCAAATGGAGGTTCAGTGGTGGGATCTTCGTAGTCAGTCATGCAACCACATCCCGTCGAGAGATGATCTCTGCAAGAGCAGAGCGGTAGTCATTCTCAGACTTTCCACCAGGCAACTTCTGGCCTCGTTTCTCGAAGGCACTAAGTTGAGATGCAGCGATTCCGAGTCGCTCGGCAAGCTCGTACTGTTTGACCCCCGACCTAAGCCGAAGAATGAGCAATTCGAACCGGTTAGTATCGTGTTCAAACATTATTTACCATTTCTGCAATTTATTATCTGTTTATCAGGTAGATTATTGCATTATGCTATTAGCGAGTCAAATAACTTATATCGTAATCTGATTTTTCAATGTCAATTATCGGAAATAGGATCCGCCAAGCTCGCCTTCTTAGGGGGCTTTCCCAACCCGCACTTGCCGAAATTTCAGGTGTTCAACAAACAACGATCTCTAATATCGAGACTGGGAAGCACGATGCGCGTAGCGCCAGCATCACGGCTCTCGCTCAAGCACTGAACGTCACCCGCGGGTGGTTGTATGGCGAAACGGGTGGAGACCCAACGGATGCCCTTACTGAGGCGGTACCAAAGTCTCATATAGCAGAAGACTCGTACGGGTACGATTTTTCACCTGCAGTGCCTGACATCACCCCAGCCGACAGAGAGAGATTTATCTCGTCGACGAAGGAAGAACTCCAAAATGCGCTTCAGCCTATGAATGAGCTACTGGAATTACTCAAGGGCCGGAACGACTTACCTGACCCCCACTTACTCAAGGCTCTCCGCGACGGAGTCAATTCAATCAAGAATCTTCTCAACACAGCGCAAAACCAATGATTGAACAAAACGATTTCAGAGTCACGGCCTTGAGTCAATTATTGGAAGACGGCTCCAGCGTTTTGGTCCGAAATGATGAATGGTTCATGGAACGAGTCGATGCCTCGTAGGGTCAAAGGCGAAGGATCGATTCGTCAACGTAAAGATGGCCGATGGACTGGTCAGTATTACGAGTACGGTAAAAGGCGTTCCGTATACGGCAATAGTCTCAAAGAAGTCTCCGGCAAACTAGCGCAGGAACGACGACGAGTAGAAGTCGGCAATAACGCTTCAATCGGGCCACTAACTCTTGAAGTGCTGTTTCAACATTGGCTTCAGCTGAAAACAAACACGATCAAGGAATCTACGCTCAACAATTACGACCAACGAATCAGAGTTAACGTCCTACCAACACTGGGTATGCGTCAAGCGTCCCGCATCAACCAGAGAGATTTGTCGACCCTTTACGATAGATTGATCGATGGAGGGCAGAGCCCGCAGACCGTTCAGCACGTCCATCGCGTTGTTCACAATATGTTTCGTGACGCAGAGCGCCAGGGGTGGCTGAACACAAACCCGGCTGCGTTGGTAAAAGCTCCGCAACCCGCCCCAAAGAACTGGACGATACTCACTCAGGATCAACTGGCAATATTTTGGGATAAGAGCGCTCTGACTACATATGGAGCTTTGTGGGCTCTTCTCAGTACGACGGGAATGCGGGTGGGCGAGGCACTCGCCCTTCAGTGGACGAACATCGACAGTGTTAGTGAAACCATCCGAGTTGAGCGAACACTTGCCTGGACCAGAGGCAGCTGGCGACTCGAAGAACCAAAGACCGCAGCTGCAATACGCACGGTCCACATGGACAAGGCGACAGCCGATCTATTATCCAAGTGGCGTGAGACTCAAAATAAGTGGAAATCAAAATCTCCAGTTTGGATGACTGAGCATTTCGTTTTCACGAACCAGATCGGCAAGCCAATGTATTCCACGAATCTGTTGAGGAATCATTTCCGACCGATCCTGAAAGATCTCGATATCCCTGTTGAGATGCGCATACACGACCTCAGACACACTTACGCAACCCTGGCATTACAGGCTGGGGCCAACCCATCCGATGTGGCAGGGAGCATGGGACATTCGAGCGTGCGTACGACCCTCACGATCTACGCCCACACCCTGCCAGGCGCGAGCCTCAGAATCAGTAGATTATTGGGTCGTTCAAAATAATTAGCGGTCAAAATAGCGGTCATTAACAAAAGAAGCCCCAGATTTCTCTGGAGCTTCCTCAGTTTGTGTTGAGATGGAGGCGACGGGCGGATTCGAACCGCCGAATAGAGGTTTTGCAGACCTCCGCCTTA
>JABMNN010000025.1 GCA_013204545.1 Chloroflexota bacterium
ATCGTTCCACTCGGCTGCGTAATCGCGCAGCGCGTCGATGAGATCGTCGATGGCCGCGTCGAGGTCTTCGCCTTCACCAGAGACTGGGAGACCCGGGAGGAACGCCGACCAACCGCCACCTTCAGCGGTAACGACTGCACTGGCCGGACGAAGTGCGGTCAGTTGCGAACGAAGAAGTTCGCCATCGACAACAGCGAAGCGGGTGTGGTCGCGCTCGAGCGTGGTGACGACACCAGAGTTCGCAGCATCGAGAACCCCGCGGAGATTGGCCCGAGCCTCGGAATATGAGGGGAAGTGGCGGACGGCCATGTCCTCAAGGCTACTGCCGAAAGGGAGTACGTCAAGTACGTAAGGTACGTCATACCCGTGACGACCAGTTCCAGCTTGCGATTCCGGATTCATAGACAGCTCCTCGTTGCGTGGTTTGGGCCGGGGAAGAGCGAACGGCATCGAGTGCCGTGTTGTTATCGGATCACTGGGGTGAGACAGCGGTCCTCCGCAACGAGCGAAATCAGCGCTCGTTGTCGACGACGGTCCAGTCGTTCGACCACGAGCTGTAGATGCGCGACCAAGTTGGTCGGCTGATCTCAACATCGCGATCGGTGAGCGCCTGTAGGTGTTCGGCCCGCAGCGAACTGCCACCGAAGATGGTGGCGGAAATGGCCGTGCCCTCGCAGAGCGGAAGGATCTCGATGATCAAGGTCTGCGCAATGAGGTCGGGCGACTCGGGCCTCCAGATGCGTTGCGCAGTTGGGTGCTCGCCGAGATCGTGAAGAGTCCATGCGGCGCGGTTGCCCTCGTGCAGTTGGGCGATGTGGCTGGCGTTGATGCATCCGTCGTTGGGATGCATCGAACCGATGGCGATGATGGCAGTGGTGGAAGGCATAAGACCCCTTTCGTTTGCAGACCAGTGAGGTCGCACTAGAGAGGTAACGCACGAATTGAGGCGAAATGTGCGCTTGGGGCGAAATCGCCGGTCAGCTCAGGAACTGAACGATCGCTGCATCGATGGCAGCGGACGCAGATTGCTGGAATGTCCCCGAGCGCATCATTGATGCATCGGTGGCGTTGCGCATGTTCCCGCATTCAATGAACACCTTGGGAACGGTGGAGAGGTTGAGTCCGCCGAGATCGCCTCGGGGCATGATGCCATTGGTGCCCAGGACAGATCTCGGGACTATGTCCAAATTGAAATCTCAAAGTTCCGTGATTTCGAAGATGTGAAGAATTAGCGTCTTGGTGTGCGGTTTGATGTAATTCGGCAGATTCTGGGAGAAATCAACTTGAGCGTGATGGATAAACAAAGCCCAGGGCTTTTCGGCTTAGTGAGATCAAACCGAGATTTTGGAAATGCTGATTCGTGGGGGAAAAACCAGTTCAACTCGTCGTTTCCGGCTGCACTTTGTTGTTACCTCTCATCGAGAGGTTTGTCGGCAAACTACCTTCAGTGCGAAGCAGGAAAATTTAGCATTGGCAATATTTCGATTAGTGAGTTGTTTGGAACAGACCCACTAGGAAGGGATACCTATTTTGGTTTCGAAACGGCATATTCGCCGTATGACCAGTACGCTATCGGCCTGAATCCCAGAACAGACCTCGTTATTTCGACCACCGGAGAATCTGCTCGGCAGACTGCCGCTCTTGAGGTCAAGTTGACTGCGCTCCCAGACAGCACGACTTTCGACTCTCCAGAAACCGATTACGGGTCTGAGTTAGTAGTGCGTCCCGACACTATTTTTTACCTAGCCGCAGGGCTAGCGCACCATAATCGGGAACTTTTGAATTTGTACTTTACCCCGCGTCGCGTAACTGCGAACGATTGGTCAGATCCTGATGAGGCTCTAGTTAAGTTTGCTGATATCAGTTTAATTTTACGAAAGTTTTTAATGGATGATCGCTTGACCCAGATTCCCAATATTTTACAACCCGTATGGAAGACCAATGGAAAGGCACCTTCGCTGTCGGAAAATTGCTTAGACGTGTTTGCATGGAGCACCACTGGATTTTTACATTTTGTCTTGGAATTGTCGGCATCTATGGAGGCTCGAAGAATCACCCGTCCAATGAGAACAGTCATTTGGACCTACTCGATGCTCGTTGACATTGCTATCAATGGTCAGACCAATTTTCAGGAAACCATCGATCAACTTTCATACAACACGAAGAACGATAAAGCCTTCGCTTCTTCGGGAAGTGTCACAAGGAACTTCATGAAGCACGCTAACTTGACAAAACCTAGAATCAAAAAAGAAGAAATAAAAAACATTATTTTTGGCGGTGGGCAGAATCTGCTTAGCCCGGAGCGACGATTTGACGCGATAATTGTTAACTCTCCGGAAATTTTTTTGTGATGGAAGTAGTCGATCTTTTTGCAGGTTGTGGAGGACTTTCTCTTGGGCTTCAGAGATCGGGTCACGACGTAGTCGCAGCGCTTGATAATTGGGATCCAGCGATAGAAGTTTACAGGGCGAATTTTGATCATCCAATGATTAAGCAGGACCTGACTGATGTTGAAGCGACAGTCGATTTTTTGGCAACGATTAGCTTTCAACTGATCGCTGGCGGGCCGCCTTGCCAAGACTTTTCGAGTGCTGGACTGCAGAATTATTCGGGAAATCGTGCGGATCTGACATATAGCTTCGCAGAAATTGTTAGCTCGAGTAAACCAGAATTTTTTATCATGGAAAATGTTGAGCGAATCAGAAAGAGCCACGTACTCCCAGATGTAGCAAAGCAACTTGAGTTGGCCGGCTATGGGATCACTGCCGTGATTCTTAATGCCAGTTACTGTGGTTCGCCTCAGGCTCGGCTCAGATTCTTCCTAGTTGGCCACATGGGGGCACCTCACCAGTTTCTACTTTCGTATCTTCGTAGAAACCTCTCGGAGACACCAATGACAATTAGGGATTATTTTGGCGATTCACTTGGAACTGAGTATTACTACCGTCATCCTCGGAATTACAACCGTCGCGGGGTTTATGGGCTTGATGAGCCGAGCGCGACGATCCGTGGCGTAAATCGACCGATGCCGCCGGGTTATTCCTTTAATCCAAATGATCCACAAGGGATTAGCAGATCGGAAGTTCGGCACCTGACTACGCAGGAGAGGGGCGAAGTCCAGACTTTTCCAAAAGGATTTAAGTGGCTTGGCACAAAGACAGCCCAGGAACAAATGATTGGAAATGCAGTTCCTGTCGCGCTTGGGGAATTCGTAGGAAGGGCGCTAACTGAATACTCCGCGAATGGCGGAGTTGTCGAGCCAGAAAGTTTGAAGTTGTTTACTGATAATGAGCTGGTATTCCCTGAGCGAGCGCTGAAGCCAATTGTTTGAGAGCTGCGACTGGTTGCCAGTAATTCGGTGAATTAAAGACTTTCATCTAAGCCGGCGGATTTGATCGGAAGTGAGTACGTTTAGGAAAAAGTCGCAACAACCGGAGCGTGGTCGGTGATATCCCAAGCGTCTGGAAAGTCAGCGATGCCGCCCCGTACTTCAATTAATTCGATGCCGAGTTCTTCGGTCGCAAAAATAAAATCGATTTGTTGAACCGTAGCGTTTGGGCTGTTGCCGTTCTTGTGAGTCCACATGTGCCTGCACTGCGGATCACCTTGGCAGTTGGCGCATCGATCAAGTTGGTCTCGGTCATTTCCAGTGCATTCGATGAGATCAATTAAACCGATGCGGTCAAACTTGTAGGAAACATCTTTAGGCCAAAGATTCATGTCACCGGCAACTACAACTCGATCGCCGCGGTCTGAATGGAGGAGGGGTTCGATTGTTCGGATCAGTGTTGACACAGAATGATCAACGTGGCCACAGGAATTACCAGAGCTATCAACGGTGAGCCCGTACATACCGACAAGAGTTGCCCATCGATGTCCATCAACGACTACATCGGCTATTTGAAGGACCGCGTCCCACGGTGCTGTTAGTTGACAGGTCACGGCTTTGACCGTTACTCGGGTAATGGGAAGAAGTTCGACTCCGCGGCCAGCGAGAACAGTTCCACAACGGCGGCGAGGACCGATTCCTCCGGGCGTCCACTGGGCGGTCCAATCCGCGGCGCCTTCGGCAGCGACTTTCGCCGGGGCACGTCTACCATGTTGACGTGGTGAAATTACCTGAAGTGCTCAAGATAACAATCGAAGCTTTTAGGGCTGATCACGATTCGATTCTTGATCATTCGGTGAGCTGGAACCCTTCTTCTTGGGCTGAAGTTCCACATCCTGAATTGAGCAAACTGGTCGCAGACTTGAAATCTTGGAAAAAAGGTTCTTCTGATGTGTCGGCCATCATTTCTCGTCGCGACGTGGTCCAGATTGGAGTCACTCCAGGCCGGCTATTTCTAGCGTCAATGATCTGGGGATTTGGAACCACTGGATACGGCGCGAGTCGAACTTCGGACATGATCAGTGGCGCTGGTGCAGATTTCGAGCGAAAAATTTCAGCAATCATTGCTGGAGGTCAGGAGAGTCCGCAGGCTGCATGGGATGCCATTCTCGGAGAGACCCATGTGAAGGGGCTTGGTGTTGCGTTCGGAACGAAGCTCGCATACTTCGCCTCGCTGCAATCAAATAGCGAATCACCCGTGACCTTGATTGCCGATATCAACACATCTTGGGGCATCTGGGATCTTGACAATGAGATTAAGCGCAGTGTTGAAGTCAAGAGCTCGTACCTCAACTATGTGGAGAAAACTCAGGCATGGGCGGGTGAGTGTTACCGATCTGACGAAATCGAATACGCACTCTTCCGACATGGACAAAATGTTCGGCGCCAGTTGAAGAAATGAATTTTGACTTGCTTTGTGATGTCACACCCCACCCGTAACTTGCGTTTTGTAGACAGCGAATGGAGTTGCGGTTGGAGATTGAAACAGCATCGCGAGAGATCGGGACAAGGCAAGGCCACGCGACCACTTTGGTCTCGGTGGCGGGTCGCACGGCGCAGATCGATGTCGAACTCGCTGAGATAATTGAGTCCCTTTGGAAACAAGGCATCAGCACCCGTGGGTGTTGTCAGAATGAGTCCGAAACGTTGACTCGTCCAGCTGCTGTTCAACGCGGCTACATCGGGTTCGAACTCGTTGATGATCTTCAGAGATTTCTCGGACTGTTTGATGGCACATCGATCGCGGACCATCGCTGGCAGAACTTAGAGTGGGCTGACGAAGTTGGTGGCCCGGTCGTCGAGGTGCCTCCGATTGGTTGGACCTATCGAATCAACGTTCGGAGGCCAGGACCGAATCGAGAACGCATCGAGATCGGTGCAAGCGTGCGATTCCTAGTCGTAGATATTCCACTCATCCAGACTGCACTCCTGCGTTGAATATTCAATCCAGAGATTCCGTCTTTTCGCTGGCGCAGTGGGTGATTGCTTATCGCACACTCTTGTCGGCATAGAGGTGAGTCAAGCATCACGTGGGAAGTGAACTAGCGCGCTTATTCCATAGATGGAACGCATATACTTGGGCTCTTCATCATCGGGCATAGCCGGCACAGTCCATCCGCAAATATCGCGATACCAAAACGCCACTGATGTCCCCGCCTTCCACCGTGCTCCGCTGCGACCAATTTATGCGCGCTAGTACGCAAATGTTTTTAAGGGGTTGCGGATTCTCGACAATTCCGTACACTCCCACTTGTACATCAAGAGCGGCTCACTTCGGTGGGCCCAGCAACCTGGAACGACATCCAAGGTGCTTGCCTGCTCCACGCAGGGATGTGGCGCTTCTCGAAGCGCAACAAAGAGTCGTGGGTTACGCAATGCCAGAAGTGTCGGTCCGAAAGGATCAACATGAGCAATGAATCATTAGAGGTAATTGATCGGTTCGATTACTACTTCACCGCTGAGGACGTTCGCGACCTCGCTCATTACGGACACGCCATCCCGATCATGAAGGGATTCACGCAGGACTACGTGAACAAGCACTATCCCGGCTGGTCCTGGAGCCAACTCGTTAACACCCTGAAGCGAGCGGGGCTGTATGCGAAGAAGGAAGGTCACGGCGCGCTCATCACCGAAGGATTCGTGGGTGCGTTGGTGCTTGCCGAAGGTGACGGCGTTGCTATTGGCGACGACGGATCACTCGAACACTGGCTGAAAACCGAGCGTCTCAAGCCGGGAGTGAATCGAAATGGCCGTGGTTAGAGGCGAGCCTTGTCGGACCAGGGCATTGCTTGCCTCCCCAAATTCCTAGGACCGGTTCAGGCGTTTCTAATCGCTACCAGAGCTGATGTCGGAGCGGCATCGATTGCAGTAGGTCTCTCCTTCGAGAACCTCGGAACCGCAGACTGGACAGTCGAAGAGTTCGCCAGCTGGCGAGTTGCAGTTCTCGCAGCGCGCAACGCCAGGGCTGATGAAGTTCGGACAGCAACTACATACAGGCACTGGGGTTCCCTTCCGCCGATGGGTATGGCAACAGTCTTCAGGATTCAGACTGGCGAATCCGGGATATCACCCAGTGCAGATCAACCGGGTTGTCGTTCAACCAATTGCGAACCTGGACCTTGCGCTCGGTGGCAGTGAGGCCATCGACACCGTTGCTGCGCAGGTGATGACTGATTGCTGCTGGTGCGTAGATGATGCCGGCAATCGGTCGGGCATCACGGATGAGTTCGAGAGCCTCGATGTGATCGTGGCCGGAATCGAGCAACATGCGGTAGGCCATCGACGGGGCACGATTCACGCCCATGTGGCAATGCACGACGGCTTTGCCGCCAAG
>JABMNN010000026.1 GCA_013204545.1 Chloroflexota bacterium
ACATCGAATCGAGTAGGTTTCCTTCGCGATCTATGGCTCTGTAGAGATATAGCCAGCGACCACTTACATTGATATAGGTCTCGTCCAGATACCAGGAATGGCCAGCTGTACCTCGACGTTTGGCACGAAGGTTGTTACTGACTAACGGTGCAAACCTGAACTCCCAAACCCGTATGGTTTCGTAGCTAACTTCGAAGCCTCGTTGTAAAAGTAGTTCGGCAACGTCACGGAATCCGAGCTTATATCTCAGACGCCAGAGCACTGCCATCAGCACGATGTCATTTGGGAATTGGAGATCATTGAATGGTGTGCCTGAACGTTCGTTGAACCGCTTATTGCAGTCTCCGCAATTGAAAGTTCGATAGCCAAGCGAGGTTCGAAATTTTCTCTTGGATACGGACTTAGATAAGCAATGTGGACAGGCCATGAACAGATCTCCTCAGTAGATAAGGAATGATGCTATTCTGCCCCGACACTGAGTTCTGACAGAACCGACGGCAAGGATTATCGGTGAGCGTGAGCGAGTGAAGGAAAAGCTAAGGCGACTCGGTAAAGCATTCGTGGACAACCTCTTCGATGACGTTGAATATCACCGGCAGAAGAAGTCGCTTGAGTATGATTTGGAATCGTTGCTGATTCCTGAGGTTGATGCAGCCAAAGAAGCAGGCCGGTTACTTCAGGACTTGCCGAGACTGTGGGCTGGAGCAACTCTTCTGGAACGGCATCAACTGCTGACTACAATCTTGGATGCTGTCTACATCGATATGAAGGGCAACAATTCGATCGTGTCAGTCAAAGCAAAACCAGTTTTCCAAGCCGTACTTGGGGCAACTAATCGGGGTAGCGTCAACAACGTTGCTCTAATTGCTGGCTAAAAAGGGTTCCCGATTTCGAGCGGTGTCCACCAGTTCAAATAATGGTGAATTCGCCGGACCTAAAAGGGTCCCTTTTTATCGACGATTACACATCGACTTCACGAAGCCAACGCGGTTTGTCATACTGGTGCAGTTCATTCGGCTATTTATCGGGAGCGGATCATCATGAGTGAGACAAATATGGGTTACGAAGCCGGTGAGTCGACTGCTGAAAAATTGGCGCGACAACGCGATTACGATTTTGAACGCCTGAAATTGGCTTCAACTGCCCACTTCGTAGCCGCCGACAAGTTTCGGGAACGAACCGTAACGCTAGCGTCCGTTGTATTCGGTCTCTCTCTGTTGGCACTCCAGCTAGATGATCCAGTAAACAAGGAACTCGCAATTTCGGCGTGGTTCATGCTGGGAGGTTCGATTGTTGCGAGCTTGCTCGGTGGTTTTTTTGAACTTGCCGAAGCCTATTACGTTCGTCACAAAGTCAGACGATTTTGGCTCGCCGGTGAGGCGATTCCAGACCAGTTATCAATAAATTTGACGTCTTATGTCAATTCGTTGTTGCTGGTGATACCAATGTTTCTATTGGCCGGCGGTGTTTTCCAACTCATAAGATTCGCAGTTGAAAACTTCAGGTAGCAGAATCGAGCGTGTGGTAACAGATGCGGAACATCGTCAGTTTATGCTAATTCACCATCGATATTTCATCGACAAGAAATAACACTGGTCCAACGCGTGATATATTGCCGATACGAATTCTCGATTTACGTTCATTGTGGCGAAAACCGACCAGCGTAATGGTAGAAAATCCGGACGCAATACCACGGACATTATGTGAATCTGAGATTTATACTTGAACGTATTACATTCTGAATGAGTATATATATTGACCACTGAACTCCGACTGTACCGCAGCGGATATACGACTTCGATTGTTACCGTATTTGCAGGCAATGTGCTTGAGACAATCACATCTGAGCTTGCATCGAAAATCAGAAATTCGGCGATAGAAGCGACCGTCGAGATACCTCCCCAAGGTTTCCTAACTCAATGGGCTGATGGTCTCTCATTGATCTCTCGCACTCAGGGTCCGGATCGTCAACGTCTGGAGACTCGAGCACAAGGCCCAGATTGGCCGGGGTATGAAGGATCGAAAGTGCTGTTAACTGAACTTCTCGCTGAACATACAACAGACCGTACAGCGGTTACATTCGGTGTCAATTCCACGATGTCGTTGCTTGGGCCTCGCGAATTGATCAGATCACAATTATCCAAGTATTTCGAATCGGACAGTATCTCCACACTCCTACGACGTAAACATCTGTTCTATGGTGAAACATCGTTTGGTGCTGATGTCCTGGACTCGCGATTGACGGTCAAATTGACACCCTCAACATTGCTGGGACGTGGCGAATTCGGAATGCTTGTGGTCGACACAAATTTCTCGCGTCCCGTAGAACCCGGAAAAGAGTTACTCGAATACATCTCTGACGATAAACTCAAAAAGTATTCTGACTACGCCAACGCTTTATTTAGTCGTTTCGAAAGAGGCATTTGATGGCGTGGGACTTACCGAATATTCTCGTCACCGGAGCCGAGTCGACGCAAGGATCTGGCATTGATCTTATGTCGACTGGATTGTCTAAAATATATTGGATCACTGCAAAGCAAAGCGAGCAACAACCCGCACAATTGGATTCTCTGGCCATATCAAGTGGATCAAGTTGGCACAGCTACGGCCTTTCCGAGATCACCCTCGCACGTGAGCCGGCGTCTGTCGTTCCCGAAGATGCACTTGATCGAATCACGGCCTCTCTAGACACCAGTTCTGCATATGCCCACCTCAGAACAGCGCTAAGTTGCGTTTTCTCCCTACCATGTGAAGTTGAATTCACTCCGGTTAGTTCAGGAACACCCACCGCACCGCCTCACGAACGCGCTGGAGAGTCGTTTGTTAATAAAGCTATAAATCTCGCAGTGAGAGGCCAGGGTCGCGTCCGGACACCGGATTCGGTGATTATTAATCTGATTGAACTCGCTGCCAATTTCCGTACAAAACAGCATGAGCCGTACCTGAGCGGATATGAAGATGGCTCGGTATTCTTCGAGATTGAGCTTGCTGAGAATGTAACTCTTGTCGCTGATTTCGAGATAGACGGATCGATCGATGCAGCGATTGATTCAGCAACGGAGCCTGTATTACCGATAATGACTCGTGATTTTGACAGCTTTCTCGGAGCGCTACTCAGGTGGCGAGAACGGTCATCATAGAGGTCCTCGCAGGCGACCCGTTGTGCTTTTTCGTCAGGCCAGGTAAATGGTCTGACGACAAGAATCAACCTAAGGCCAATGCACTTGTCGGTGATAAAAAATATACTTATTCCACTTGGCATATTGAGTTAGTTCACACTCTAGATGCAAAGCTCGGTGATCTAGCAATCGGAGTGCTTTCCGGTAGCAAGCAATGGAAGCTGACGCCACAAGATTTCAAAAATGCGGCAAATCTGGTCGCTACGCCGAATCTGGCAGAGATTCAACCTGAGTATGACGATAGGGCCCCTGGTCAGCTTGTGATCGAGGTTTATTTCAGACCAGAGGACGAATATGTAGCCATCGAGTGGCGTGGGTGGCGGAACGCTCACTGCCAAGTCGAACAGAATATCTCAAAAAATCATCGCCCAAAATTCCCATCGTGGTACCGAGTAGAACTAGCGAAGCTAGGTGAGCTTATCTGTGACGTGTAATTGGATGGGTTCTTGATCATCGTTTTACTTTTTATCCAGCGTACTTTATGCAATAAGGGAAACTCTGCAGAAGATCACCGTCGAGGTTGAAATGGCAAGAGCATCCACCGCACTGGACCAGAGAGTAATGGATCTGTCAGAACTCAGCGCTCCGGGGTAAATTGATGCTCGATTGAGTCGGTCTGATGATTATTTTCATACTCAACGAGTCGACTTTTCTCATCGATACAATGCCAAAATTCGAGGCTGAGCACTGAGTTCTGACAGAACCGGAAACCTGTTGGATTCGATGCTAAGTGAACACCGAGACAAACATGCAGCTCGACGTTTCTTACGGCGACTAATCGATAGTGCAGGGCAGAAGCCACTGCGGATGACGACTGATAAACATCCTGCCTACACGAAAGCAATTCGTTGGATCGTCGGACGTAAGGTTTTACATAGGCACAATCAGTATCTGAACAATCGAATGGAACAGAATCATCGAGGAATCAAGCAGCGTTACTATCCAATGCTTGGGTTCAAACAGTTCGAATCCGCTAGTCGTTTCTGCACGGCATTCGATGAACTACGAAATTATCTGAGAGTCCAGTCCTCGGGTAGCGAGCATGTTCCAGCTGAAGTTCGACGGAAGATCTTCACCAACAAATGGTCGACTCTAATGACCGAGCTGTCAGCTTAAATACAGGGAAGAATCCTGTATTTAGGTCGGCCGAGTTTCATGGTGAGCGCTGAAATCTGACAGAACCCTTTCTCCGCTGCCAAGCGGGTAAAAATCAACCTTATGTCTTTTGCAACTCTCGTAAACCTGCCATGGACGGCGGGTTCGTCAAATGTCGTAATTGACAATGAAAGGTCCTCGATTCTACAAATGGTGATACTAGATGGTGGCTGCGATCAATAAAGAAACCAGATTACTGTCAGGTCAGGAAAGCAGAATCCTGACAACCTTGTCACCTAAGTAGGACTGTAATGAGTGTTGGGCGGGATTTTCAACGATCTGGATGTTGGCTATCGCCTGTCCAACTTCGATCTCCCAAGGTTTACTGCTGGCAAGAATACTCATCAAGATCATGCGAATCTCTTTTAGGTCAGCGTTATATCGATCAAACTTTGTCTTAGCGAACTCCACCATATGCTGAAGCTGAGAGTGATTGGGATTAGTCGAAATCCACTCTTCGATCAATTTCTGGATCAGTGACCATTCCGTTCCATTTCGAGTTAACACGTCGTCACTAAGAATTAGATTTTCAGCAGCTCTGCAAGCTAATTTCATTCTGATAATCGGTTCCAGATCATCTATATCCGAAGAGCCATCATCTCTATCTCTAAGTGAATAACCCACAGGTTTGTCGTAAACGGCATTTAAAATACGAACCGTAATTTCTTCGTACTCTGGCATTTCGCCTAAACCACCAACTGCAACCGGGTACAGCGATATTCGACCTGATGTGGATCGTACAACCTGTTGCCAAATTCTTTCGTCATCAGTTCCCTCCACAATCAGAATCGGTGATTCGTTGAATACGCTTGAAAGCGGATGGGCTCCAAATACGGGAATCACAGTCTCAATAACTTTATTGAGTGGTTCAAACTCGACGGTTGTCATTCCAGGAGTCATGAATCCCACATTCGCTCCATATTTCGCCAATGCTCCGACCATTGAAGTGCTGTGTGTGGCGATCACTACATAGACATCTGCCTGCATGGCTAGTTCAGCGATGAACGTAGCGAATCTTGATTGCAAATCTGGATGTAAATGAACATCTGGCTCGTCGAATAAGAGCAGGTTCTTTTTGTCAGGTTCTATCCGCTTTTCAAACGCTAAGCATTCGATAGCCAATGAAATCAATTCGGACTCACCACTACTCAAAGCTTCGGCATTCACAGCCTCATTGCTGGTTCGGTCGGATATTGTGAACGCTGCCTCCGCCCTAATGATTTGGACGCGATCTAAGAGCGAATTGATACGTTCAACCACCGTGTCGAAGGTAAATGTTAGGTCAGCCCTTAGTTCCGGTGTCGATTCAATTTCTCGTAGCGTTAGGGTTTCTAACACCTTGAATTGAGTTGTGCTCTGTTGTCTGAATTCATTCGCTTGATTTTGGTTCCGAGAACTACGAAGCCAGTTAGGATTGGCTAAGTTTTGCTCCATGCTTGGATTGTGTACAAGGTTTCCCCCACGCTCCGGGCTAAGGTATCTCACTACACCAAATTCTGGATTATTCGTTAGCAATTGTTCTGCTTGTTTTAGAATGTGGCTCTTACCAGTGCCGTTTTTACCGAGGACGATATTCACATTTGATAGGCCGTTAAATCCGAACGCACCGAAACTAAAATCAGTCAATTTGTCTCCCAAGAAAGTACTGAAGTACTGTGGCTACGAGATGCATAGTAGACATTCATCCTCATCGTACAACGTAGCTCTGTCAAATAATCCCACTCTGAAAAGTTCACTCGTCCAAAGACACCATGTTCGAATATGAGGCTACAAACGTTTCTCTCATATAACTAAATTGGAGCGGGAATTAATTATTCTCAGAACGTGTAGAGAACAAGGATTGCAACATTCCCATCTAGAGACTGAGAGCGCTTCTCTATTAAAACTAGCGGTGTTAATAGGGGCTCTAAATATCGGTTTAGCTGTACATAGATATCTCAAAATGTGGGTATTCGAGTATCAGAATATTTCTTTGCAGCGAATTGAGCCTAGAGATTGGACGTGTTCCGGGTTAATCTGCACTTAGGTATGACGAACTGAGCCGTTATTCAGGCAGTGATTTAGGGTCATTCCTGTTGAACCCGAACTGAGGCCATTTCTTGAATTGAGGAAACTGGGCACGCTACAGTTAATCAATTGGTGAGAGGTGGTTCCGGTTGTCTGGACAGTGTTCCCGGTTTTATAAGTGGAATCACTGCATCATGCTTTAGGCCGCCGCGGGTGTCGGCAGCGCTTTGTTGTAGAACTGGTTCGGGGTCATTCTGCCGAGGCTCGAATGGGGTC
>JABMNN010000002.1 GCA_013204545.1 Chloroflexota bacterium
ATGGAGATCGAGCTCGCAATTTTGATTGGATTCTTTCGAATTCTTTTGGAGAGATAATCTCTGGCATCGCCTCGTCAACAATTATCGGATCCAAGCCCGTCTTGCGGTGATACTCTCCTTTTTTGCCGAATACGAGCGTGCCCTTGTAAACCGGATTGGTGAGGATGCCATACACCCTGCCTCGCCCCCATCTCTTACCTGCTGGTGATGGAATCCCATCCTGGTTCAACCGTTTGGCGATTTCCTTGGTGCCGAGTCCACCCATCGCCAGATCGAATATGGTCTTGGCGATACCGTATGTGTCAGTGTTCAGGGTTAACTTGGTCCTCTGCTTAGGCCCGTCCTGAACTTTTGTGCGTTTGTATCCATACGGGGTCATTGATGCCACCCAGAACCCTCGTGAGGCTGCTTCTCGCATCCCACGGGTAATGTCCTGGCCCATGCTCGCCGAGTAGAACTCGTCCACCGTCTCGATGATTCCTTCCATCATCTGACCGGCTGGAGTTTGCTCTACTGGTTCGGTGATAGAGATAACCTCGATTCCGTGTCGCCTGAGCATTCCCTTGTAAACGATGCTGTCCTCGCGGTTTCGAGCGAAACGTGACAACTTCCAGACGAGTACTGCGTTGAATCGAGCTGGACGCGCTCTCGCATCTCCAATCATCTGCTGGAACACTGGTCTGTTGGCGGTTCTGCCGCTTACGGCTTCATCTACATACTCCTCGATAATTTCAAATCCGCGGTCGAGAGCGAAACGTCGAAGCGCGTTCAATTGACCTCCGATCGAAAGATCGACATCTTGCGCCGTACTGGAGACCCTGGCGTATAAAGCGACTTTCGTGTCTGCTTCTTTCATGTGGAGTACCTCTTGCAAGACTTGCACTCACCGGGGAGTACAGTGCTAATCATCAATATCTCTGCTTCATGTCTGAGCGATATGACTGCTTGAGTAAGCCGAGTTGATGTACTAAGTAATCGACGCCAGTATTCAGATTTCGTCAATCCTTTAATCATGGCGCTCAACGTAGGTTCTAGAGACGACTCGTTCGATCCTTCGCCCCTTGCGAGTAACGCTCCTGAAATTGTTACTTCTCTGCCCGAGACGGATAAGTGGGGTGGTCGAAGATCACTGCCTCGCGCTCTCGCTGAAATGTACTCATCGATTTTGTTGAGGCCGACTAAAAATAGTCCTGTGTCCTCAGGGCGATCACCGATATTTAGGTTGGTCAGCTCGGCCGCTTGTCTGCTGACATATTCGGCCATTTCCATTCGTGCAGCGAGTGCTTTGCCCATGTCTACCTTGAATGTCTCTAACAAGTCCCAAAAATCATCCTTTTTAAGGTGTTCCTTCAACAGTTTGATCTCGATCTTTTTTTCAAACTCCAATTCGATGATCCACCCATCACTCGAGTGGTTGGCGGTCCACCCATCACCGCGGAGGTGTGTTTCATCAATTGCATAGATGGGTCTCGTGCGCTGTGGCTCCCAATAGAATCCTTGTTTCGGGACTGAACTGAGTGCATCGAGAAGTATCGTCCAATGCTCCCGTAACCCTAATACGAGAGCCTGCTCACGTGCGAGTTGCCGTTGCCTTGCGGCCTGTAGTTCAGCCACGGCCCGCCGAACGGTTCGCAGATCAGGATTGTCTCCGTCTTCCGTTCTGATCTCTGATGCCGACAGGCCTTTATCGGCTAAATCTGTCCACTTCAATTTTCTGGCTTTGGACACTTGACGTGGCATGTCGAGTCTTACCTGCTTCCTTATACGACTCTTAATGACCTGTTGGTGTTCTTACAGTGTACACAAACAACGTCATATTGTGTCGTTTGACCGTGATCAAGCTAGTCTTATGGGATCTAGCATTCATGGTTTGAGCAATAACGAATCCGACGCCTTCGAGCGAGGACTCGCTGCGCTTGCTTCGATGTTGGTGACCATGATGGCCGGGACCGATAGGACAGGATTATCCGATCCTCCCTTTGACCCAACACGTGAGGTCACGGAAGAGCAATCGGAATCGATTCGTCAGGTCCCGGCCATTTCAGAAGATATTCTGTCATCTAGTGATGCAGAGGCTGCTCGATGATCCATTTTTGAATTCGAATCAGCACCACGTATTTGCTTTGGCAGGAACTATCGCAATTGGAAAGGCATGCGGTTAGGTATTTGCCTAGGCTGTTACCTTGGCAATAGTGCTACATGCGCGGCGTGTACGCTCCTCTCGTACCTTCTATATGAATTCACCGTTTAGTTGCCTTCAGGAGACCGTGGCCGTCAATACCGTACGAAAGTTTTTTGAGAATTTTCGGATAGAGTTATTTTTCGTCGGGGCGTGGCGCAGTGGTAGCGCACCCGCTTTGGGAG
>JABMNN010000027.1 GCA_013204545.1 Chloroflexota bacterium
CGGGCCATCCTGTGGAAAATCTTTGCAAATCGGTATCTTAATCGAGTCAAACGTTTCCTTCTCGTTTAATGTTGCAACACAGTGCGAAGACGACCGATAACGCTCAACTTCGGTGAGATGGATGACCACGGCGCAAAGCACGACCTGGTGTTGCACCTGTGTTGGAGCCGTTTTCGATTACGACTTCACCGTTTACTATCACGTAGTCGATTCCTACTGGATAGTGTTTCGGATCATCCTTAGTAGCATCAGTTCGTACTGTGTCAGGATCGAAAATCACGATGTCGGCCCTAAAACCGTCGCGAAGCACGCCGCGATCTCTCAGCCCTAACCGTTGAGCCGGAAACGATGTCATCTTCCGAATCGCCTCAGGCAACTTCAGATGTTTTTCTGCCCGCACGAATTCAGCGAGTACAACTGGAAAACAGCCGTAGGTACGCGGATTAGGGTATTCGCCAAAAAGAATCGCGTCCGAAGCAATCATTCCGAACGGGTGCGAAACGAACTCTGGCAGCGTGTGTGCGTTGGTTCCAGTACCCACTTCACTAATACCCAAGCGTTCTTCTAGGAGAAGATCGAACAATGCATCAGCCGGATCCTGCTCCCGCATTTCAGAGATGTCCAAGATCGATTTACCGTCATATTGTTTATTCTGTGTCTGGCGGAAATTATGCAACCACCTCTCTCGCCAAATCGAATTGATGTCAGATCGGGAGTTCATTTCCCGTTTCATCCTTGCACGGTCGTCAGGGTCTCCAAGCGCAGCCATCGTTCTTTCCGGGCCGCCATCTTTAGCCCAGAACGGCAGTTGAATCGTCACAGCGGTGCCCGAGTATGGGTACGTGTAGCAATCGAAAGTTACGTCAATTCCCTCTGCCCGAGCATCCTCGACCAGTCCCAAATAATTGTGATGTGATCCTTCGCCCTGCTTGGGTTGTCGATAGTGCGTGAGGTGAACTGGTATTCCAGATTTACGTCCAATCTCAACCGCCTCTTCCCATGGTGCGTAGGTGCCTTGTGCTTTAAGTGAAGCACGTGCATGCGTGTGGTAAAAACCGCCCATGGCCGCTGTTTGTTCCGAAATGGCGATCAATTCCTCAGTTGAGGCGAAAGCCCCAGGTGGATAATCGAGTCCTGTTGAAATACCCCATGCTCCCTCTTCCATCGATTCTCGAATCACAGCTTTCATATTTTCGATTTCAGGGTTCGAAGCTGGTCTGTCGTTCCAACCTGTTGCCCAAATACGCACCGGTGAATTGCCAAGAATGTATGCAATGTTCACAGCAACCGTGCCATCGTACTTATTCAGTAATTCTTGGGTAGTCAGCCAGTCAGGTTCTGGTGGATACCAGTTCAGTCCTGCATCCACCCAGATGTAGCGTTCAAGTTCGTCACGTGTTTTGAACGGTGCGTGAGATATTCCATCGATCCCAACAAGTTCTGTCGTGACACCCTGACGAACTTTAGGGTCATGGTGGGGTTCTCCGAGAATCGTCAAACCGGCGTGCGAGTGAAGATCATTAAATCCCGGGCAAACAACCTTGTCTTCGGCATCGATAGTACGTTCAGATTGGTAATGGGCGAGGTCTATCGATCCCCGCTTAATCGAAAGTGTGTTGTTATCGACAAGCACCGATCCCCGGAACCACGGTGAACCCGTACCATCAATAATTCTAGCGTTGTGAATGAGCAGTTGGAGCATGTGTCAGATGATAGACGATTGCCGTTCACTATCCATACCATCTGTAATAAAATTGGCGCCGAAATCGATTACAAACATTCCGTAAATCTAGAAGAAAGACAGAGCAGTTGAGCGACAACGTTTTCAAAGTGGCGGTTGTTGGTGCAGGTGGTACAGGTGCGTTCTACGGAGGGGCACTTGCACGGGCTGGAGCGCAGGTAACCATGATCGCTCGAGGTCCTCACTTAGAGGCGATCAGAGAAAACGGGCTGCAACTGAATTCTGTGTTGTTAGGTGATTTCAAAGTCGAGTGTATGGCTACAGACGATATGTCATCTGTCGGAAGAGTTGATCTGGTCATATTCGCGGTGAAGAGTTGGGGAACCGACGCTGCGATTGAAGCGATGGCTTTTGGCAAAATGGTCGGAGAAGGAACGATGATCCTCTCTACTCAGAACGGAATCGATAGCGAGCCCTTGCTGAGTAAGGCGTTCGGCGCTGAACGCGTTCTCGGCTCCACCGCAACAGTTTCGGCGATGATCACCGAGCCTGGAGTTGTGAATCAGGCTGGCGGGCCAGGTTCACTTATTATCGGCGAAATGGGAGGTGGTCCGTCTGAACGTGTCACCGCTTTAGTTGAGCGATGTGTTGAGGCAGGGCTTGCTGCTGAAACTCACGACAATATCGAACTGGCCATATGGCAAAAGTTCACGTTTATTTGCGCGCTAAGCGGAATGACCGCACTCACACGTAAGCCAATCGGTGAGATATTCGCTCAAGAATCGACCACAGAGATGTATCGACAGGTGCTTGATGAAGTAGCCGCAGTTGGACGAGCACAGGGCGTTCCGTTAGCCGAAAATATGGGCGAAACGACTCTCGCTGCCACTCAAAGTCGTGAGCCGTTCATCATCGGTTCAATGGGACACGATCTAATCGCTGGAAATCCCGTCGAAATCGGACTCCTCAACGCCCGAGTCGTCGAAATGGGCAAAGAATTAGGAATACCAACTCCAGCCAACTTCGCCATCGAAGCAGCACTACGCCCGCACGAGATGGGTGCCGATGATTGACGCGTGTGGGTCCGTATAGCGGGTGACCGCAAGCGTCGCTGGCATGGTTCCACCACACAACGTCACCCCGAATTAAATACAGGGTGACGTTCTCTAGATATTCGCATCTGTGCCCAACTAATCGATCAAACCTTCTTGAGGCTTGGTCCACGGAGCTCGAGCAGACCACTGCTTGGGTCGAGATACTCGTGAAACTGGAACATCGATGAACACTGGCTTATTCATGGCCAAAGCCTTGGGAATGACGTTCTTCACGTCATCTGGGTCTTTGGCTCGCAGGCCAACAGCACCATAAGCCTCAGCGAGTTTCACGAAATCAGGGTTCACAAAGTCAGTCTCATAAGTACCACCGAAATCATCATCCAAATCTCGAGCGACATTTCCGTAATGACCATCGTTGTAGATTACGGTTACAAGGTTGATTCCGTATTTCACCGCCGTCGAAATCTCTGACGAGTTGTACATAAATCCACCATCACCTGAGACACAAATGACCGGTTTGTCAGGGTTACCCACCTTCGCACCTAGCGCTGTCGGAAAAGCGAATCCAAGATTCCCTGAATAGCCAGAATCGATGTATGACTTCGGGTTCTCAGTGATCCAACGAGGACGTGAGTAGTAACCAAGCTGAGTCATGCCGAAGATCATGATGGCGTCACTTGGAGCACCTTCTTGCAAGGCTCGAATATAGTCTTCCTGCGGTTGGTTCAACTCTTCTTCACTATTTGCAAGGTTCTTTTGAATTTGCGATATTTCAATCGCCGGTGATCGCCATTTCCCCCCGCCTGCTGCAGTTATTGCGGCACTGAGCAACGGCAAGGTCGCTTTCACGTCACCGATTAGACCAAGTGAGTTCTGGTGCACATGCCCGATCATCGCGGGATCGGCGTCGATGTGAATCAGCCGGGCCGACTCTGCAGCCTGATTACGCATCGAGAATCGAGTACCAATCCCAATAACCAGATCAGCGTCTTCGATGTAATCTTTCAACTGACCAGTGGGCCCTAATGAACCACCTAATGCCAGAGCGTGTCGTTCAGACATTGTGCCTTTGCCGCCAGCCGAGGTAAGGACTGCGATCTGGTGGGCTTCAGCGAACGCGACAAGCTCGGCTTCGGCGTCGGAGCGAGCTACTCCACCACCTGCGTAAATAACGGGTTTACGCGCAGCAATGATCTCTTTGACTGCCTGTTCGACCACCGAATTTACAGGTACCTTGCGCACGATTTTAGCGGGCTCAAGAAGATCGACTTCCTCTCGTTCTACCATCGTCTCTGGAGGGAGTTCAAAGTGAACAGGAGAAGGTCGGTCTGACTTGGCTTGTCGGAACGCCTCATGAATATTTTTAGGGATTTCGCTAGGGCGAAGAACCAGTTTCTGCCACTTAGTGATTGGATGAGTAATTTCCTTTTGGTCGTTAACTTCATGAAGTCCGCCAAAATTCTTACCAATCGTCGATCGAGGAATCTGTCCGGCGATCAACACCACTGGTGATGACCGCGAGAAGGCTGTCGAAAGCCCGCCGCCGGCGTTATATATCCCGGGTCCTGGCACGACCATGGCCACTCCGGGCTTACCTGTAGTTCGTGCATAACCATCTGCCATGTAGGTTGTGGCAGTTTCGTTTCGAGTTACTACGAATTTGATACTAGGTTCATCACGTAGTGCAGCGACGATGCCGTACATCTGAACTCCGGGTAGACCGAATACGACTTCAACACCCTCGCGAACCAACGATTTGATGAGAGCTTCTCCACCGGAGAGTTTTGCCATGAATTACCTCGACAGCACCGACAGTGCTATGAATTTTTCCGTCGTGTCGTACAAGCGAACGCAGATTATCGTTGTATTATGTTATGCGCCAGAACCATGTGATTTAGATACGGGTTAGTCGTGCGGGGCAATCATGTACTTCACGCCGCCGCCAGCAGCTGATACTTGTAATGCTTCAGCAGTTTTCTCCAGTGGGAATCGACCACTGATCACACCCGTGAGATCGAGTTTCGGTAGCGTTTTAAGCGCTTCACCAAATGCATCTCCAGCACCGAATGCGCCACTCATCGTGATCTCTTTGTAGTGCAGATCGTACAGATCGACTGGCAATGTTGAGCCCTGAGGTGAAACACCAATAAGGACAAGGTTTCCTCGAGGCCTGACCAACTTGGAAACGTTTGCGACCAACTGAGGAATCCCAACTGCCTCGGCACCAATTTTCACTCCGTAGCCGCCGGTTGTATCGTTCACAAGCTCGGCGAGATTGTCTTTTGTAGGATCATTGACGATATCGGCACCAAACTGCTTACCCATTTCAAGACGCTGAACATTGGGTTCAGAAAGGATAATTCGTCCAGCCCCGCGTAGTTTGAGAATGCCAACAGTCAGTAGCCCAAGCAGCCCACCACCTACAACCAGTGCGTCGCAACCTTCTTCAACACGTATCATGTTTAATGTTGAGATCACACATGCAAGCGGCTCTGCCATCGACGCTATTTCGTGACCGAGTCCATCTGGAACGATATGAGCCTGACGGTGGTCAACAAGAACGTATTCGGCGAATCCACCCGAGTAACGCTTGTTGCGCTCGCAGTGCATTGCTGACCATGTAAGACAGCCTTGACACTCCCCACACGAAGCGTTGAGTGTGCAACCGATGACTTTGCCCATCAAAGCCTCATCGACACCTTCACCGACTTCAACCACAGGGCCAACGAACTCGTGACCTAGAATGTCAGGTGGGGTCGCAGGGAATAGCCCTTGAGTCTTGTGAATGTCAGTTCCGCAGATCCCTGATGAAAGAACCTTCATTACAAGTTCACTTGGACCCGCCTTTGGGGTAGGAACCTCATCAATCGTTATTTCTGTACCGCCACGCCAAGTCGCTACTCGCATTTGGTCTCCATAAGTTTGCCAGTTTAGGCACCTAAATTTGTTTAACGCAGCGAATGTTATTCCTGAACCGAGGCGTATGGGAACATGAGACCCAGAATCTAGTTCAGTACCGCGATGCTGCTGGTAGAAGTCCGACTAAATTACGATGAGAGCGACACGTTCAGCGACATACGGGCATAGAATTTCGACCGTAATTATTAGCACTCCGTCTTGAACAATAAAGACATCCAGGAACCGACATGAAAATCACTGATCTTAAAGTAGCGATTATCGGCAAAGCCCCCGTTGTACGAGTTACCACTGATGAAGGCATCGACGGTGTAGGAGCAGGTGAAACCGCCAAGCCCTATCTCAAGCCAATGGTGGAGTTCTACCGGGACATGATAATCGGTAAAGACCCCACAGACGTCGAGCGCGTGATGCTCGGCATTCGTCGAATGGGATCGTTCAAGCCGTGGGGCACAGCTGTCAGTGCAATCGAGATGGCCTTGTGGGACATCGCTGGTAAAGCTGCTGGAATACCTTCATACAAATTGCTAGGCGGCAAAATTCGGGACAAAGTTCAGGTCTACAACGGAAACGTTCGATACGAACGAGCCGGTAATGAACCGGAGCACTACGCCGAGAACATGCAGAAGATGAAGGACCACCCTTACAACTTTTCGATCATCAAAGAAGCTGTCTCGTTCCATGGCGGAATGCACAAGAATTTGGACGAATTTTACTACGGTACCCCTGTTACAACCCAGCGATATCCAAACCGTGGCGTGATCACTCAAAAGGGATTCAAGTACCTTATGAAGTGCATCGAGGCCTGCCAGGATGTTCTGGGTGACGATGTCGGTCTCGCGCTCGACTGTGGACCGGGAATGACCGTTCCTGATGCTCTCAAACTGGCAAAAGAGCTTGAAGGTTCGAACATCATGTGGTTGGAAGATATGGTGACAGGCGATTACACGCCATACGTCCTTGCCGATCTGTACACACAGATCACTCCTTACACTTCTACACCTATTCACACAGGTGAGCAGATTTATCTTCGCCAGAACTTCGTAGAACTCATCGAACGAAACGCTGTGAACGTTCTCGGCCCAGATGTCGCCGACGTCGGTGGTATCGCAGAAATGAAATTCATCGCTGAATACGCCGATCTCCACGGCATACTATTTGCTCCGCATGGTACTTTCGATGGTCTGATCGGTCTCGCAGCGCAAGTTCACTTGGGTGCGGTACTACCAGAAAACTTCATTGCGTTTGAACTTCCTCAAGCAAAACCCGAATGGTGGCTAGACATTATGGAAGGCGGCAAGCAGTTCGCTGTAACCAATAGCCACATTGATGTGCCGGAAACTCCGGGACTTGGTGTGACGTTCATCCCCGAAGAAGCGAAAAAATACCTGCGAGAAGAAGACGCAGACTTTTTTGACAACTAGGTGAAAACAAACACGAAGAATTCTCCATTATTCAAGAGATTCCCGAACGAGTGGGCGTAGAATTTCGCCCGTTGGTACAAAATAATCGCACAAAGTGGCCACGGAGTAGACATGAAGATCACAGACGTCAAGGTCGCGATAATTGGGAATCATCCAGTTATTCGCATCACTACTGACGAAGGAATCGACGGCATCGGCGGTGCTGAGTCACCACGCAATCAGCCGTTCTTCAAGCACCAGATCGACTATTACAAAAGCATGATCGTTGGTCTAGACCCAACGGACGTCGAACGAGTCCTTCTGCGAATTCGACGTGTCGGTGGGTTCAAGCCGTGGGGGTCAGGTGTCAGCGCTATCGAGGTAGCACTATGGGACATCGCTGGAAAAGCCCTAGGTGCACCGATCTACAAACTACTCGGTGGAAAGATCCGAGACAAAGTGCGGGTCTACAACGGTAACTTCAGGAAAGGTTTCAATGGCTACCAGCCCGAAGATTTTGCCGAGAATATGAGATGGATGAAAGAGTTGCCTCAAAACTTCTCGATCATCAAACAGGGAATCGCTTTCCACGGCTCACCGATGCTCAAGCACATGCCTGATTTTCACTACGGTGAATACATAGATTCCGGCATGTATGGCAACCGTGGAGTGTTGACTGAAAAAGGCTTTAACTTAACCGTTGATGCCGTAATCGCAATGAAAGAAGTTCTCGGTGACGAGATTGGACTTGCACTTGATTGCGGCCCGGGCCTTACCGCCTCTGACACACTCCGCCTTGCGAAGGCACTTGAACCGTACCATTTGATGTGGATGGAAGACACGATCACCGGTGACTACACACCGTACGTGCACCCTGACTACTTCTTACAGGTAACTCCGTACACGTCTACGCCTATTCATACTGGCGAGCAGGTCTATTTACGGCACGGCTTCAAAGAACTGATTGAGCAGCATGCAGTCGACGTTATCGGGCCAGACCCTCTCGATGTTGGTGGAATTGCCGAACTCAAGTGGATCGCTGAGTTCGCAGACCTGCACAACATTCAGATGGCGCCTCACGGAACTGCTGATGGCTTGATCGGTGTTGCAGCACTCACTCAGGTCGCTGCGACGCTGCCCGACAATTTCATAGCGTTCGAACTACCGTCAGGCAAACCTGACTGGTGGCACGACATCCTCGAAGGGATTGAGAACTTCAAAGTGACCGACAGCCATATCACAGTGCACGACACACCGGGTCTCGGTATCAGCTTCCGAGTTGATGAGACGAAACAGTACCTGAGCGAAGAAGATGCAGGATTCTTCGACGATTAGATCGCGTATGAGTTAACCGAAAAGCCCATCGGAATCCTGCTTCGATGGGCTTTTTTTTCAAATAGAATCTCGTTGCTGTTCGATATCTTGAATCAACTTTAGGATGACGGGAATGAATCCAAGATTGCTAGTTCGTTGTTAAAGACCGAAGGGACAGATTAGCTCTTCAGCCGAGCGTTGCCAGCGATTTCAGACTGGTTCACACAATAAGGTGGCCAGTCGCCCGCTACTCCCGCCAGAACGTTTTCTACAGACATCATCGCCATCTTCATGCGTGTATCGCCGGTCGCACTGGCTACGTGTGGCATGATCAGGCAGTTAGCTAGTGTTAGTAGTGGGTGATCCGATGGGATGGGTTCTGGGACTGTAACGTCCAGAGCGGCACCGGCGATTTCACCAGATTTCAACGCTTCGTAGAGTGCATCTTGGTCGACTACGGGTCCACGAGTTGTATTGATCAGGATGGCTGACTTCTTCATCAGTTTAAACTGATCGGTGCTCATCATGTTCGTGGTTTCGGGCGTCAAAGGATTATGCAATGAAACGTAGTCAGAACGTTCAAGCAGTTCTTCGAGTGAATCGACGTAGGTCGCACCGAATTCTTCAACACGCTTGTTGCGGTTGAAGTAGAGAACGTTCATGTTGAACCCGGTAGCTCGTTTCGCCATTTCGGATCCGATGTTGCCCATGCCGACAATTCCCAAAGTTTTGTGGTGAATGTCAGTCGCGAGGTATCCAAGCGGATCAAAGTCACCCCACTCACCGCGTTTGACCATCGCTGGAAGATCAATGGTTCGGCGTGCCATTGATGCCAATAAAGCGAATGCTTCGTCAGCTGTACTCTCAGACAGTATTCCAGGAGTGTTGCAAACAGCGATACCACGGTCGTTTGCGGCGGCAACGGCGATGTTGTCGTAGCCAACCCCGAACTCTGCAATAACCTTCAAGTTCGGTGCAGCATCCATAACTTCAGCGTTAACTTGATTGGTGATGTGGGCGTAAAGCCCGTCGATATCCGAGACAGCTTTGAGCAGGTCTGCCTGAGATGGCGCATCAGAATCTTCCCAGATCACTACTTCTGCGCCGGTTGCTCGAAGAGCTGCAGCAGCTTCTGGAAATGTACGTCGGGTTACGAGGATTTTTGGCATTTTTAGTCTTTGGCTGGAACGATTATCGGGACGTGGCTACGACTGTGGAGTCACGCCGTCGACCGGTGATTGTACGGAAAATAAAATGGTGGGGAAGGTGGGAGTGGTTCTGTCAGATCTCAGCGCTCACCATGAAACTCGGCCGACCTAAATACAGGATTCTTCCCTGTATTTAAGCTGACAGCTCGGTCATTAGAGTCGACC
>JABMNN010000028.1 GCA_013204545.1 Chloroflexota bacterium
GAGCAGCTGCTCTACACCTCGACGCGATCGGAACGTGCTGGAAGCTTCACCAAAGAGTGAGGAACCGGAGCCGCGGGCCTGCAAGAGCAACACTGCAATCAGCGTGATTGCAGTGACCATTAATATGAGGCTAAATACGGTTTCCATAAAAATTCCTGTGGCGCCGAAATGGGCGCGGTGATTCATCAGCTATCTATGTTAGTGCCAGACTGGCAGTCTCGCCACATATTGCGAGGCGGGTTTGGGGCGTGATGCGTTAGGCTCCATCGTCGTCGAACGACTCAGTCACGCGTCGCAATTTTCCTACCCTAGCCCTTCCATACGGAAGGGGGCGGAACAGACGTTGCTATCGGTCAGCTAGTTTTTCTTTGATTATTTCTGTCGTTTGTGCTGGGTCGGCCTGGCCGCGTGTGGCTTTCATGACTTGACCCATTAGCGACTTCAGGGCGACTTCCTTGCCACCTAGGTAGTCGTTGACCGCTTTTTCATTGTTGGCGATTACTTCATCGACGATGGGACCAAGTGAGTCGGCACCCGACACTACGCTCAGTCCAAGATCTTCGATGATCTTCTCAGGGGCAGTGCCTTTTTTGTACATGATCTCGAAGACTTGCTTGGCGGAGTTGTTGTTCAGTTCGCGTTTGCGAAACTTCTCAACAAGAGTCGCAAGAGCTTCGGGTGACACCTTGGTATCAGCCATGTTCACGAGTTCATCTTCGTTCATCATTCGAGCCATCTCGCCGGTTAGCCAGTTCGATGCTGCTTTAGCGAACGCCCGCTTGGCGTCGGTGGAAAGTACTTTGACGCCTTCGCAAACCGATTCGAAATAATCGGCGGTGGAACGAAGAGCGGTGAGAAGGTCTGCATCGTATTCGCTTAGACCCCATTCGCTGACGAAGCGGGCTTTGCGCTGAATTGGGAGTTCGGGCATCGCTGCCTGAGTGCGTTCGATCCACTCTTCGCTGATGATTAGCGGTGGGATATCTGGCTCGGGGAAGTAGCGGTAGTCGTTTGCTTCTTCCTTGCTGCGCTGCGGAACGGTGATGCCTTTTCCATCGTCCCAGCCGCGAGTTTCCTGAACGATGCGCTCACCACTTTCGTTAGCCGCGATTTGCCGTTCGATTTCATATTCGACCGCCCTGACTACAGCCCTGATGCGGTTCATGTTTTTTACTTCAACCTTTGTCGTTAGCTCAGTTGCCCCTTTGGGGCGAACGCTCACATTTGCGTCGCAACGGAACGAGCCCTCTTCCATGTTCGCTGTACCGACTCCGAGGTAACGGATGATGTGCTGGAGGGTGTTGATGTATGCCTCGACCTGCTCGGACGTGTGCATGTCAGGTTCAGTCACAACTTCCATGAGGGGAGTGCCTGCTCGATTGACGTCGATGAGGGAGTGAACAGTTCCCCCTTTTGGCCCCTCGACATGAATCAGCCGGGCGACATCTTCTTCCATGTGAACTCGGTTGATCCGGACACGAATTGAGTCTTCAATTGGTAGATCAATGTAGCCTTCGTAGCAAATTGGCTCATCCATCTGGGTGATCTGGTAGCCCTTCATGAGGTCGGGGTACGTGTAGTTCTTACGGTCGAATTTGGTGATTCTGGCGATATTGCAGTTGATCGCCATGCCGATCATCATGGCGTACTCGACAGCGGTTTCGTTAACAACTGGCAGCGTGCCGGGCAGCGCCATGCTCACTTCATCGACGAGTGTGTTTGGCTCGGCAGTCTGGTATTCCGCGGATGATGTGCCGAACATTTTGCTGCGCGTTTTTAATTGAACGTGCGTTTCGAGACCAATTACTGCTTCGTACTCCACGAGGTGAGTCGCCTTTCGTTTTTGTATTGGTCCATGTACCTGACCGGACCACAGTGAATCTGTTCTACGTTTGACTGAATCTAACGGGCGTCAACTGAACTTCGAATATAGCACCGACGTGTAATTGTCTCCTACTTTATGAGACCACGTGTGAGGCAAAACTAAAGGTCTTGATAATGCCGTACAACGACCCTATTGAGAGTTCTCCGGAACACTACAAAGTTCTGCTCGAAAACTAGGATGTGCGCATGCTAGGAATGATTGTTCCGGTGGGCGAGACCGACTTAAAACACTCGCACACAGATGAGACCGTTTATTTCATCACTGGAGGCAAGGCTCAGGTCACTCTGGGAAACGGTGATTAGGTAGAGCTAGAACTCCCTGACCGAGCGACCATGTGGCATGAGGCTTGGACTCATCAGGTGACGAATATCGGTGATGCCGAGATTCGAGCGATTATTGGTGAGAGCAAAAAATAATGTTTTAGCTGCCCGTATTCGAAGCTCAGTTGAGTATGGGTTTTTTTTGACACAGGGCGCTAAAACATGCTTTATCGCAGGTAAAAGCAAATTTGTTCACACATACATCAACTTCGTTTTGTAGTTACGAAATTCGTTGACGCTGTTCATGGTTGGTTTTAAACTAAATGCGTACCGAATAGGTCAGGAATAGAAAAACCGATATTTGAGTTCAATTCCGGTGTTATTGCGTTCGGTAATTCGCAAATTCGGCCTGACAGATCACCTCTACGGAGTAACTTATTGACGAACCAGAACACGATATCGCGCGAATCCGACCTTTCAGGCGGCGAGTACAAATGGGGATTTGTTAGTGATATCGAGACTGACCTCGCCCCGAAAGGGCTGAGCGAAGATATCGTTCGCTTGATTTCTGCAAAAAAGGAAGAGCCGGATTGGCTGCTCCAGTGGCGTTTGAAGGCGTACTGGCACTGGGTTGATTTGTTTGAGAACGAAGCCGAGCCGACTTGGGCGAAGATCGATTATCCGAAGATCGACTATCAGGACATTTACTACTATGCCGCTCCAAAGGGAACGAACGAGGCTCCAAAAAGCCTCGACGATGTAGATCCTGAGATGCTGGCGACTTTCGAGAAGTTAGGTATCCCGCTGCAGGAACGTGCCGTGCTTGCTGGTGTAGCCGTTGATGCCGTATTCGATTCCGTCTCCGTTGCAACGACAATGGGAAAGCAACTCGGTGAACTTGGGATTATTTTCTGTTCTTTTAGTGAGGCAGTAAAGAATCACCCCGACCTGATCAAAAAATACCTTGGTTCGGTTGTCCCTTACACTGATAATTTCTTCGCGGCTTTGAATGCAGCGGTGTTCAGTGATGGATCGTTTGCTTATATTCCGCCTGGAGTTCGGTGTCCAATCGAACTTATGACCTACTTCCGGATCAACACCGAGGGTTCTGGGCAGTTCGAACGTACTCTGATCGTCGCCGATGAGGGTGCTTACGTTTCGTACCTCGAAGGCTGTACTGCTCCTTTCCGAAAGACTAGCCAACTCCACGCTGCAACCGTTGAATTGGTCGCGCTGGACAACTCCGAGATCAAATACTCGACGATTCAGAACTGGTTCCCAGGAACTAAAGATGGCGAAGGCGGCGTTTACAACTTCGTCACCAAACGAGGTCGTGCCGATAAGAACGCCAAGATTTCTTGGACTCAGGTTGAGACGGGATCGGCAATAACTTGGAAGTACCCAAGTGTGATTTTGAAAGGCGATAATTCGGTTGGCGAATTTTTCTCTGTAGCACTCGTAAATAATCATCAGCAAGCCGATACCGGCACGAAGATGATTCATATCGGTAAGAACACCAAATCTACCATCGTGGCAAAGGGTATTTCTGCCGGTAAAGGTAGCAATACGTATCGTGGCCAAGTGCAGATCATGCCGGGCGCCGAGAATGCTGTGAACCATACCCAGTGCGACTCGCTGCTTGTCGGTGATGAGTGCAGCGCCCACACAGTGCCTTACATTGAGGTTCGAAACCCCACCGCTCGACTTGAGCACGAGGCTTCAACGTCGAAGGTGAGTGACGACCAACTGTTCTATTTGATGGCTCGCGGTCTATCGGAAGAAGAAGCGCACCACATGATTATCACCGGCTGGAGCCGAGATGTGATCAAAGAATTGCCGTTTGAGTTCGCACTAGAGGCGGCTCAACTGCTTAAGGTGTCGCTAGAAGGCGCAGTTGGGTGATCCGCCGTTTTTTGCACGTGTTCTTTATAACGACTAATACGAATTCCAATTCAGCACTGAGATAATTACAAAAATGCTTGAGATCAACAACCTGCACGCGTCTGTCGTGGACATTGAAAATTCGGAGATTCTTAAAGGGATCAATCTGAAAGTGAACAAAGGCGAAGTACACGCCATTATGGGACCAAACGGTTCTGGTAAAAGCACTCTAGCCAACGTATTGATGGGGCGACCCGACTACGAAGTAACCGCTGGCAGTGTCGTCTTTTATGGCGAGTCTATTCTCGGACTTCGTGCTGAGGAACGAGCTCATCGAGGTATGTTTCTTGCGTTCCAGTACCCAGCAGAGATTCCCGGTGTTCGACCTTGGCAGTTCTTGAAGGCTGCACTCGACTCGAAGGCTGAATCTCGCGGTGAAGATAAAATGTCGGTTCGTGCCTTCTCCAAGCTGTTCGACGAAAAAGTTGAGGCTGTTGGAATCAACCCAACTTTGGTGAAACGATCACTTAACGAGGGTTTCTCGGGTGGAGAGAAGAAGCGCAACGAAATGCTTCAGCTTGAAGTACTTCAGCCTTCTCTTGCGATTCTTGATGAAACCGATTCTGGATTGGATGTCGACGCACTGCGAATTGTCGCTGAGGGCGTGAACTCGATGCGGTCACCAGAACGATCATTCATCGTAGTTACGCACTACCAACGGCTGCTTAACTACATAACTCCCGACGTCGTTCACATTCTCGTCAAAGGCAAGATTGTAAGAACCGGTGGACCAGATCTTGCGCTGGAGGTTGAGAAGGACGGGTACAAAGAGTACCTTGCCGCAGCCGGAGCAAACGCTTAGATATGACGCTTGCAACACTACCAGCCGCTGTCGAGAAATTTTCGACTGCATATGAATCCTTACTCACCCGGAGTTCTAACACTACAGGATGGCTTAATGTTCTCCGTCAACAGGCATGGTCGACTTTTTCAGAACTTGGGATACCAACCAAGCGCCGTGGAAATGAGCTGTGGAAATACACTAACCTCCAACCTTTAGCTGCGGCCGACTTCGTTTACGGCGTATCTGGGTCAGTTACTCGCGATCAGATCAAGGTGGCAGGACCATGGGATGATGCATGGAACACTATTGTTGTTGTCGACGGGAAGTTTAATGCAGAGCTTTCTAATCTGAACGGAACGGCTGGACTCAACGCTGGATCACTGGCTGAAGCTATTGCCGGTGGCACGGGTGATGTTGAATTGCAACTGGCGAGCTTGGCAGGTCGTGAAGAGTACGCATTTACCGCTTTGAATACGGCATTTATCGACGATGGTGCATATGTAGCGGTTATTGATGGTACGGAACTGAAAGAGCCAATACACGTCGTATTTGTAACCTCAAATGCGACCGAAAATCGAGCCAGCTATCCTCGACTGCTTGTCGATGCAGGAGCGGGTACTTCGCTTGTTCTTATCGAGACATATCTGAATCTCGCCGAGACGGCACAGTTCGTAGCTCCTGTGGTTGAAATGTTCGCTGGAGAACGTTCGACCATAAAGCACTATCGGGTGCAGATGGAGAACGAAAAATCATTCCATCTCGGAACGACTCGGATCAGTCAATTGGGAGACTCTGACTTCACTTCAACGAGCTTTGCTGTTGGGGCATCAATAGCTCGAAATGACATTCACACACTGCTCAATGCTCCCGGTGCAAGTTGCACATTGCACGGTCTGTACATGACCAACGGAACGCAGCAACAAGATCAGGAAATCAGCACGACCCACGCCAAGCCGAACTGCTCTTCGAATCAATATTACAAGGGCATATTGTCGGGCAAGTCGCACGCTGTTTTTAGCGGTAAAGTCGTGGTCGAACGTAACGCTCAAAAATCTGATGCCACGCAGAAAGACCTCAACTTGATGCTTTCGCGGGGAGCCGAAATTGACGCCAAGCCTTCACTTGAGATCTATGCCGACGATGTGACCGCTTCGCACGGCGCAACGGCGGGTCATGTTGATCGAGATACGTTGTTCTACTTACAGTCTCGTGGGGTCAGCGAAGATGCTGCCAAGGCGATTTTGGTTCGTGGATTTGCAGAGGAAATGCTGAACGAATTCAAGCCTACTGCGCTGAATGAATTTGTTGAACGTATTACCGACGAACGTATTCCGATTCTACTTGCAGAATCAGACACGATAGGAACGACATGAGCGATTCCTCGCGTGGCTCTGAACCAGACTCTGGAACTCGTAAGTTCGACGTAGATGCGATTCGGGCAGATTTCCCGATACTCCAACGCAAGATAAACGGACAAGATCTGGTTTATCTCGATAATGCTGCCACTTCTCAAAAACCGGCTCAAGTTATCAAGGCTCTGACCAACTACTACGAGCAAACGAACGCCAACGTTCATCGTGGTGTTCATACATTGTCGATCGAGGCGACCGACGGTTATGAGTTGGCTCGGACAAAAGTGGCTAAGTTCATCAACGCTCGTCGTCCTGAGGAAGTTATTTGGACCCGAAACACGAGCGAATCGTTGAACTTGGTTGCTGCCACGTGGGCTGAGACGAACGTGGGTGATGGCGACAATATCGTAATTACCGCGATGGAACACCACTCGAACATCGTTCCGTGGCAGCAACTCGCTGCCAGGAAAGGTGCGGAGCTTAGATACCTTGCGGCTGGTGATGATGGGTCACTTGTTGTGTCGAATTTAAATTCGATTATTGACTCACGTACCAAGATCGTTGCTGCCACTCACATGTCGAACGTTCTCGGCACGATCAACCCTATAGCCTTGCTTGCCGACAGAGCCCACGAGGTAGGTGCGGTTTTACTTGTAGATGCTGCTCAGAGTGTTCCACACATGCAGGTTGATGTTCAGGCTCTGGATGCTGACTTCCTTTGCTTCTCGGCTCACAAAATGCTGGGGCCTACCGGTATTGGCGTGCTGTGGGGCAAGTACGATCTACTCGAAGCGATGCCGCCATATATGTTTGGTGGCGACATGATTTTTGAAGTGACTTATGAGGATGCTAGTTGGAACGATCTGCCATACAAATTCGAGGCAGGAACTCCGAATATAGCCGACGCAATCGCAACTGGTGCCGCGGTCGATTATCTGACAGAACTGGGGATGGACAATGTTTGGCAGCATGAGCAGGAACTGACTGCGTATGCGATGGAGCAGGTTCTTTCCTTGGGTCACGTAAAAGTTCTTGGTCCACAGAATCCTGCGCTTCGTGGTGGCGTTATTTCGTTCATTCATGACACTATTCACCCGCATGACCTTGGAACGGCATTGGATCAGCAAGGAATTGCTATTCGGACGGGGCACCACTGTGCAATGCCTCTGGTACGGAGTTTTGACGTAGTGGCGGCGGCACGAGCGAGTTTCTATATTTACAACACGAAGTCCGAAGTTGACGCACTTGTCAATGGGATTCGTGAAACTGAAGGGTACTTCAGCCGATGACCTCCGGGAATTCAGGTGCTTCAAGCCTTGGCGATATGGACGAGCTTTACGAGGCGATCATTCTAGATCACTATCGCAGCCCTCGAAATACCGCGACGGTCGAAGATCCTGATATCGATCTCGAGGTGAACAATCCGTTCTGCGGCGATGAGTTTCACATCCAACTCAAAGTTGAGAATGATGCGGTATCGCAGGTTGGTATTACGGGGCGTGGCTGTGCGATCAGTCAGGCTTCAGCATCATTGCTGGCTGAATTGGTCGAAGGCAAATCTGCCGCCGACGTACATGCCGCAGTTGCTGCCGTTCGACGTTTGCTTAAGGGCGAAGAGATCACTGATGAGGAGTCGGAGATACTCGGCGACCTCGAGGCTCTCGGCGGTGTGCGAAAGTTCCCGGTTAGAATCAAATGCGCTCTACTTAGCTGGATTGGCTTGGATGATGCCTTGAAGGATCATCTGAAGAAATAGTTCGCCTAATTAGCGCGGTCGGTTAGCCATACTTTGTTTAAGAAGTCGGTGTCGCCTCGCGGGGTGAACGGCTCGAAATCGTGTACGTAATCCCAGTACATCCAGTGCGTAGTTCTTGTGGTTGCAATGAACCGGTGTGAACCGGCAAGAATGAGTCGCTGGATTTCGAGCAGTAGGTCGCCACGTTTAATAGCGTCGTACTCTTTGGCTTGAGCCTCGATTAGGCGGTCGATTTCAGGGTTTGAATAGCCGGTGGTATTCCACGGTCCGTTAGTGTGATGGACAGCGAACAGGTAGGCTGTGGTACTCGATATAGGTGGCGGTGTGCCGACCGCGATGTCGTAGTCACCACCGATCCAGATTTCATCACCGAAGACTCTGGTTGAGATCCGTTCGATCTCGGAGCGAATCCCGACTGAAGCCAGTCCAAGCACTATGGCGTTTGCCTGATCGATGTACTGTTGACCGAATTCACCGACTTTGATGATTACATTGTCGATTGGTTTTAATTCTACTGAGGTTAGAAGTGCGTTCGCTTTGCTGAGGTCGTTGAAGCGGTTGTCGAAATTAATGAATTTTGAATATCTCAAGTCGCCGTTTAGCGATGGTAACCCAAGACTGCTTTTCGAATAGCGTCCGTGAAAACTGACCCCAATCGTGTCGCCACCGGGCATAGCCACATTGGATTCAGGGTTCCAAGTTAGCATCATTGCTTCTCGAACGGCCAGCTTGTCCATCGGACTACGGTTCGTGTTCATCATGACCTCGACACCAGCAGCAGGATTCTCGACCCCTATCCAGTAGATCTGATCGAATCTATCACGAGCATCAGCAACAGTGTCGAAGCTCGCCTGCGCCAGATCGATGACCTTCGCACGCATCCCAGCGGCCCTAGTCGATTCAGCAGGCATTACCTGAATATCGAGCCCATCGAGGTACGGGAAATCGTCTTCGTAGTAGTCAGGGTTCACGATAAGTCGGATTACATCGGCCTGAACCTCATTGGCGATCCATGGCCCGGTTCCAATCGTTGGTCCGCGTCGAAGATCGCCATTGACCTCAACTGCTTCCCTCGCAACTATTCGAGAGTGAGCATCAGCGAGTTTTTCAAGTACTTCGGAATCAGGTGAGTCTAGTCTAATGAGGATTTCAAAATCACCAACCGCTGTGAATTCCGTGATGTTTGAAAGGAGTGCTGAGTTGGGATAGCTTGAATTTGCCTGACGAGTGAGGCTATAGACGACGTCATGTGCTGTGAGCGCGCGACCGTTCAGCGGTGGGATGTTTTGCCACTTCACATCGTCCCGAAGTTTGACTTTGAAAGTTAGCGGGGCCGATTGTTCCCACGAAGTGCATAGATCACATATCACCGATGACTTGCCGTTGAGCGTGTCGAACTTGAATACACGAGAGTAAACCTGCCCTACACCCCAACTAACCAGTGCTGACGTCACGGTTAAGTGTGGATCACTATGTGGTGGTCCTTCCGGAATCGCGAATCTAAGAATTCCACCTCGTTTGAGATTGTCGGGAGGCGGGACAGTCGTGGCTGACGGAATCGACGTTGGAGTGGCGAATGGAGTGGCAGTTGGCCCGTATGTCGCTGTTGCAGGAGGCGCTGCAGTCGATGTTGGGAGAACGGGTGTTGCACCCGGTGACGTATCCCCACTGGAGCATTGCACCGATACCAGTGCAGCGAGGATGAGCAATCCCGTGGTCAGGTACGAGTTGACTCGCACTCTTGGCACAAACCTAGAGAAAGATCCGTATTTCGACGATACGCGCCGTATGTATTGCCTAGACGAGTGCATGTTGTTGATCAAGGATAACTACTACCCACTGCAACTGAATGGACGACTTGATATAAATTAGCACCCCGTGTAAACCGCAATTGACCTAATCAATTCACTGATGGCATCGCCGCTATATAGAAATACCGTGATATGTAACAGCTTGATTCATGACCTCAGAAATCGAAGATGTCGATGATATGGGCAGTTTCTATTCGGTAGTACTTAATGATTCGCAATTTGAGTGAAGCGGAATTTCTACCCCGTCTTGGTTTGGCGGTTGGTATTTATATTCTGTGGGCAGCGTTCTTTTTGAGTCTGGCTGCATTCGAGAACGGTGGCGTGAAAGTTCTCGCGGCAATCCCTGTGCTGCTATCGGCGATACTGTTTGGAATGCGAGGAGCAGTTCTCGGAACAATGGTTGGCATTGTTGGACATTTTGGTTTGCACGCGATTGCCGGTACAGGCTCGTTTGGAGATTTCATTCAAGACGGCAATCTTATAAACGGCGCTGTATTGCTTTCAATCGCGTTGATGGTTGGATATTTTAATCGCTACAAAAGTGACGGTGCGTCTGAAGTTGTTCAGAAATCAGTAGACACCCTGCGCGGTCAAGAGCGAAATCTCCTCCGAGAGCAGTTGAACACCATCAGTATGGAGTTCAACGCCTCTGCTCATAGAAAACTTGTGATAACCGAAGTTACCCGATGCGCGGCGACTCACATCAGCCGTGCATTACGACCTGATTTCCTTGCTATAGCGGTTGCTGATCTTGAAAATCGCAAAATTACCGTAGAACAGGCAATCGGTGTTCGAATGCTGGGATTCACATATGGAGACGTGCGTTCAGTGTCAGAGGCACTGAACGACTCGCTGTCGGCGGGTGAATTGATAGCTGTGAATCATGAGGAGTTGGTGGAGCTTACGGGGACTTCGCACGTGGCTGCTGCGACTTTGGAGGCGGGGCTTCGTAGCGCGCTGATCGCGAACTTCCGAAAAGACGATGGTGATCTGGTCGCACAGATTTGGATTGGCTCAGCGGGCCAGGCTCAGTACTCAGATCTTGAGGTTGGATTTATTGCGCAGATGGCGGGTCATTTCAAGTCTGCCGTTGAGAATGCCCGTAATTCAGAATCGTTGAAACAACTTCAACGGCACTTGGTTGCTCAGAACGAACTTCTTGCGCAGATGCAGGATGGAGTTGAGGGCGCTGAAGGCGAGCTACGACTTAGCAACAACCAACTTACTCATCTTAATGAATCAAAAACGCAGTTCATGTCGGAGGTTGCGCATGAGATAAAGTCGCCCCTTGCTGTGATGATCGGATACGCAGATATCCTGCGTTTTGACACCGAACATATGGGCTCTGACCAACGAAAATACGCGGCGTCCATCGAAGGATCAGCCCGCCAGCTTGAAGTGTTGATCGACGATTTGAGCGATATCACGAACATGGAATCAGGCCATTTCAACACAGTAAAGAAACCGCATGATGTGATGAAGGTCGTCAAATCAGTAGTGGAAGGACTGAAGGTTTCGAATCCCAAATTCGAAATGAGAATTCAACTTTCCGACTTTATTACGGACTTCGAAGTAGATGGCGATCCAGCACGGCTTAGTCAGGTTTTCACAAACCTCATCAGCAACGCGTTAAAATATTCGTCCGAAGATCAATTTGTGGAGATTTCGGCAAGGAAAGCAGCTGGAAAACTGCGGATTGCAATTATCGACCGGGGACTTGGCATCTCGGATTCCGATTTAGAACAACTGTTTACTCCTTATTTCCGCTCGATGAATACTGAAGTTCGGCATCGCCCGGGCAGAGGTTTGGGACTTTTTCTTTCGAAATCGTTAGTCGAAGAACATGGTGGCTCTCTGACGGTTTCGAGCAAAGTCGGAGTCGGTTCTACGTTTACGGTAGAGCTTTCTCCGTCTTCGAACAGCGCTATCGCCAGTGCTGCGTGAGCAAATTTGGCATGTGAGAGAACTTCGGGGAGGTTGTAATGCGAATTCTTGTTATGGATGACAATTCTGACATCAGAGTGCTTCTAGTTTCGGTTCTCCAGCGCGCTGAATTTGAAGTGATAGAAGCTGCTGATGGAACGACAGTTGCAGCGTGGGTTGAGGACGCAACTCCCGATGTAATTATTCTCGACCTGATGATGCCTGGAATGGACGGGTGGGAAACGCTCGAACAGCTAAAATCAAACACCGCATCTAAACACATCCCAGTGATCATTTCTTCAGCACTACGCGACGAGGAAGACTTTGAGAAAGCACGGCGAATGGGAGCAGTTGACTATATGCCTAAGCCATGGTCTGCAGACGATTTGGTTGCTCGAATTCGTAAGGCTGTGACTGTTGGCAAAAGCAAGCGCGAAGCTGCTTGACCTGATTGACAGCAACGTCGATCTCAACTAGCAAATTTCCATGTCGATGAATAAACCTGTGGCAGCCCCGGCGATTGTTCAGGTCACATCGGTTAATCTATCTGGGCGATAATAGTCTAGGAATGAGGAGCGCGCTTCACGCTGCTCCTTTGCCGGAATATCACGGTCTGAAGCAACAGCTAGCACGACTGTAATGTGACTTGTTGATAAAAGTTTTACTGGCGATTGCGGTAATGTCGGTCGCTGCAGGGTGTACTAGCGGTTCCGAGACAGCCGTTCCCCTGTCGGAATCACCCTACGGAAGCATGTTTTCAGATCAAAACATATACGTAATCCATGCAGCGAATCGGTATTTTTTAGGAACCGGGATAATGCCATCTGAGCCGTTGCAGATTGAGTTTTCGACTGCTGAACGCCGACCAAAGTGGGTTGTTGCCAAGTCTGGAGCATCGGACAGCACAGATTTGGGGGTAGTTCACACTGACAGCAGATGGTCAACATTTAGCGTGGTAAATAGCGAGTTAAAGCAACTCAAGATTGCATCGCCTTTGGATGATAATTTGCTGCTGCCCATGTTGATTGAGAACGAGCCTGGTGAGTTAAGCCTTGCTGTGAACGCCGTTGCTGATCCGCTCGATGTTGTATTGGCTACAGCGCTTTCTAAGTTCGAAAACGTTCCGGACGGCTCGACGGTGCGGAAGGGTGATTCTCTGTTGTATTCATACTCTGGTCCAACTAATCGTTATCCACACAGAGCTTTAGGAGACAACATTGAATGGAGTGAATTGGTGGTAGCGTCGACTGATCCCGCAACCGCAGATGTACGTTTCACCCTGTCGTCAAACGAAGTGTTCGAAGGTCTCTACCCGTTAGTTGCCGATTTGAATGGCGACGGTATAGACGAGATCGTGACTACGGTAAGTAACCCCGATGCTGGCGCTCGTTTGATTGCTTTCGGATACCACGACCAACGCCGGTTGCAGATAGTCGCTGAGTCGGATTCGATCGGAGCCCGATTTAGGTGGATGCATCAAATTGCCGTGGCACCATTTGGGCCGAATGGGGAGACAGAGATCGCAGCGGTTCGTACACCGCACATCGGAGGTATTGCACAGTTTTTTCGACTCAACGGCGAAAGGCTCGAACTAGTTGCTTCAAAAGCTGGCGGCTATATGTCGCACGTCAACGGATCGCTGAACTTGGATCAGGCGATGGCCGGCGATTTCGATGGTGATGGAGCGGTGGAACTACTGGTTCCGTCAGCGGATCAAACGGCTTTGATAGCGCTGAGACGAATGGGAGATTCGGTCGAGGAAGTCTGGAAACTTGATCTCGGCTCGCGACTTGCCACGAATCTGGCGGTGGTGGAATTGGAAAATGGCCGACTTGTACTAGGTGCTGCAACCGAAGATGGCCTATTGCACATTTGGAAATAGTTCATTCGGTGGCTTGAAGCGTTAGAATCTGGCTCTCTCGTAAACTTGCCGTGGAATACCACATGCATAGGAAATAAGAATGACCAAACTCAACATCATGGCCTCCCGCCACTCGGCTTTCTACAGCCCGATGATTTGTACTATCGCAGGCGGATTTCTCGAAAATGAAGGACTATCCGGCGAATACTTTGTGGTAGAGCCAGGCAGCAGCAGTGGTGGAGCGGTAGCTGAGGGTCGGATGGATGTAGCTCAAGCGGCCGTATCTGCGAGCTGGGCACCACTGGACAAGGGATCGAAGGCACCATTCGCACACTTCGCTCAGATCAATCGTTACGATGGATTTTTCATCGCTGGACGGGAAGCCGATTCGGATTTTTCATGGAATAAGTTACTAAGCGGCAAATTCTTACACGTTCACGGCGGACAACCCGAAGCGATGCTGCGGTACGGAGCTCACAAGATGGGTATTGATCTTGCTGATGTGGACGATATTGCGTCATCGGGTGGCGGTGCGATGGTGACGCAGTGGCGAAGTGGTGAAGGCGACTACTTCCACGAGCAGGGTGCATTCCCGCAGCAGCTTGAGCATGATGGGCAAGGTCACATCGTTGCGTCTGTCGGTGAAGCCGTTGGCCCGGTAGCCTTCTCAAGTCTCGTTGGTCGATGGGACTGGCTTGAGAGCGACGATGCAAAGCGATTTGCTGCCGCATTCAAATCTTCCCGGGAATGGGTAAATACCGCTGATCCTGTCGAGGTTGCAAAGGCTGAAGCAAGCTTCTTTCCTGATATGGCAGAAACGGCGATCACTTCAGCGGTTGCTGCATACCAGAAGTTAGGGACATGGTCTGGCGGTATTGCAATCGAGAAGGAACTGTATGAGGCGGCGCTGGATGTTTTCGAGCATTCGAATATGGTCGGGTCTCGACATTCGTACGATGACGTAGTGGTCGCACCTCCGGGAATGTAAAGAATGGGTATGGCTAGCTGCGTGTGGCGACGATGAACATTCGTTTGAACGGGAAAATCGTTGTGCCGTCGGATTGCTTCGGGTAAGCCTTCGCCACGATTTCGGCATAGGAATTTTCGAACTCGGTGCGTTCTGGTTCTTCCAACGCATCGAGCAATGGCCGGAGCCATGTGCCTTTGGTCCACTCTTTGATCGGGTTATCGCCGGAGAGTACTTGCATGTACTCCGTCTCCCAGACATCTAGGGAACTTGTAAGGGGAGACAGGACGTCGATGTAGAACGGGGCTGGCTCGACAGGAGCGGGTCGCAAGAGTGGTTCGAGCTTGCTGCGCCAGAGACCGCTTTGTGCAGCTTCCACTATAGATGTATGCGAAAGAGCTCCAAAATTTCGAGGCATCTGGACGGCAAGAATACCACTGGCGGGTGCGATCGCAGTCATGAGGCGTGTGAACAGATTGGTGTGCCCTGTGACCCAGTGCAGAGCAGCATTGGTGAAGATGAGTTCTGCTGGGTGTTTCGGCTGCCACGATCCAATATCTCCGACTTCCCATTCGATGTTCGACGCGCGTTCTGCCGCTTTTCGGAGCATCTCTTCTGAATCGTCTATGCCGATGATTCGAGCGTTGGGCCAACGATTTGCAAGCAACTCTGTCACGTTTCCGGCTCCGGCACCCAGATCGTAGACGACAGAAGGTGAATCGAGATTTACTCGGTTAAGAAGGTCAACCGCGGGTCGTAGTCGATGATCGGCAAATTTTAGGTATTGGGAGGGATCCCACGGCATATCGAGAGCCTTTCAGTGAGATAGGGGCATCAATTATCAAGTTGTAGTTGGCCAGTTATTTTCATTGAACGGTTTTTCTAAGATGCCAAATATTCTTGCCCATCGGCTAATCTGGTCGTCCCGATACAGTAGCGGCTTCCATCCGAGTTTTAGATAGATGTTGATAGCTGGAATCCGAAAATCATCGGTCGAGAGATACGAGTAGTTTGGTGAGTGATCGGCAAGAATCTGGGTGGCGGCCGCAACCGTTGCCTGTCCAGCCCCTGTTCCTCGATGGTCTGAGTGTGCGACAACCCACTGAAGACTATGTCCGTCGGGGTGCTGTGATTTCTCGTAGATAGCAGCTGTTGAGGCTGCGACTACTGTGCTGGTTGGCATGTGTTCGACAACGAAGAAGCCGTCGGGCAACATGTGTTTCATTAGGTCGCCAAACGGCGACGGATCGTCGAATGCCGTCGCGAAGGTTTGCTCGTACGAGTGACGATCTTCAAGAGTTATCTGTCGGAGCATATATCCCAGAACAGGTTTCCGAACCGATGGGACTATTTCGCTGCCTCGGATCATTTCTAGCTGGGGCTTGATCGATCCGCCATCCGGTGCGCGCAGATCGCTCAAATCGGTGCTACTCCGAGTCGTTCAATCAGCGAATCGAGTTCACTGAAAATTCCGACGTCGGGTTTGACTGCTGGTAAGCGCGGATATGCCTCACTGAAAATTCCGCGACGCTTTAGTATCTCTTTCGCTATCCAATACAGCTGACCTTCTCCCAGAGTGTAGAGCTTGACGAGCGGCTGGTAATGATTCCACAGCGACTCAGCGGCAATCTCTTCACCTGCCTGAAAATGATCCCAAGTTTTGCGGACGATGTCACAAAGGGCGATGCCTTGCATGGTTCCGCTGGCACCACGGCGCATCTCTTCGATAAAGAAAACTCCGTTGGCTCCCCCGAACATCGAAAGCTTGTTGCCGGCCAGTTGGCCTGTTTCGGTGAACCGATTAGGGGTTGGAAGTGTTTCGATTTTTGCGTAGCAGAGGTTTTCGTTGGCCCGTGCTAGATCGGCGAGCAGCGTTGGTGACATTACTGCCCCTGTCATATCTTGCATATAAATAGGCAGGTCTGAACTTTCGGCAACGTCGATAAAGTGCTGTCGAACGAGCGGGGTTGGAATACCGATGATTGCCGGTGGAGCGATCATTACGGCATCGGCTCCAAGAACTTTGGCGACTCTGGTGTAGTGGATGGTCTGAACTGTTGAGGGGGCTCCGGTGTTCATCACCACTTTGATCCGACCATTAACTTGATCGACAACCGCACTAAGGACTTCATCGCGCTCATGATCGTCGAGCTTGTTGACTTCGGATCCATAGGCAATGCCGACACCATGAACACCGCCTCGGATCGCATATTCGGCCTCGGCCCGCAAGTCTTCGAAAATTATCTGCCCTGCCTTGTTGAAAGGCATCTGCAGAATAGGAAAGACTCCGCTGAAGTGGTGGTCTGCCATAGGTTCACCCCCGGATAGTCACACATGCCGTCGTGTTGTGGTCAATGAAGGGCCGAATAGCTGCGCCCGGTAATCGACATGATAATAGCGATCACCAGCCCCATAAACTATCAGGGAAATTAGCTAGTTTGCACTGCGGTCGACATAGATCGTCTTTGTTTGTGTGAAGAACTCGATCGCAGCTTTACCTTGTTCACGATCTCCAGATGAACTTGCTTTCATTCCACCGAACGGCACCTGTGGTTCGAGTCCAGCTGTCTCTCCGTTAATTTTCACCACACCCGCTTCGATTCGGTCGGCGAAATCTAGAACGGAGTTGAGGTCTTTTGTGAATATACCCGCGCTCAGGCCGTACTCGACTGAGTTGGCGATGTTGAGGGCGTCTTCTGCGTTTGCAGCCGGAATAATCGAAAGCACAGGGCCGAAAATTTCTTCGCACGCAACGTAAGCATTGGCTGCAACGTTGTTAATGACGGTCGGCTCGACGAACGTTCCATTGTTGAATACACCACCGGTCGGAATTCCTCCACCAGCGAGGATTCTCCCACCATCTGCAACACCGCGGGCAATCATCGAAGCAATGTTGTCTTTAGACGCTTGGTCGATAACCGGAACAATAATCGATGACGGATCTGAGCCTGGACCAATCTTGAGAGCGTTGGTCTTTTCAACAACTAGGTTGGTGAACTCTTCCATGATGTTCCCAACGACGATGGCTCGGGATGTTGCCGTGCACTTTTGACCGGAATACTTCATGGCTCCTGAAACGGTTATGGTTGCCGCCTGCTCGAGGTCGGCATCAGGAAGCACTATGACAGGATTCTTTCCACCCATTTCAAGCTGGTAGCGCTTGCCGCGCTTAGCGGATTCTGCTGCGATGTTCATCCCGATTCGAGTTGAACCAGTAAACGATATTGCTGCCACTTTTGAGTTGGTGACGAGCTCATTTCCGATTGCTCCACCAGAGCCCGTGACGAGGTTGAACACGCCAGCAGGTAGATCGACGGCTTCCCACATTCGAGCGATAAGTGTTCCTACGTGTGGAGTGGCCGATGCTGGTTTGAGCACGATGGTGTTGCCGTATACGAGTGCGGGAGCCATTTTCCATATCGGAATGGCGAATGGGAAATTCCATGGTGTGATTAGGCTCACCACTCCAAGCGGCATTCGGTTGGTGTACAGCAGAATGTTCGGATTAACAGAGGGGACCACTGAGCCGACTGGGTTTGCACCTTCGACTCCGAAGTACTGGAGCAGGGCAACGGCTCGACCGATTTCACCCCGTGATTCGAGGATAGCTTTGCCTGATTCTCGGGTGACAGCCTGTGCGTATTCTTCTAGGTTCGCTTGAAGATAAGATGCTGCATTGAGCAGGTAGTTGCCACGGGCGAGGGAAGAAGTTCGACGCCAGCTTTCTTTGACATCGTGAGCAGCGTTGATGGCTGCTGCGGCATCGATTGAACTTGATGCCTGAAATTCGCCGACAACGTCCGAAAGATCAGCCGGATTGGTGCTTGTGGAAACCGCTCCGGACGTAGCGTCCGTCCAAATCCCGTTTACGTAGTTTTGATACTGTTCAACCATCACAATTCCTTCCGTTTTACAAACAATCGGATTCTATGGGACATAGATTACGCTATGACAGCATCCGTTTCGTAGTGAACATGTGAGAAATAGCGGATAAGCACAAAACAGATTGATGCATTTGTGCGGAACGCGCAAAGTGGTCTTCGATGGAAGACCACTTTGAAATTCAAAGAGCGAGAGAGGCTTTGAATTATGTTGGAGTGATTGTTGTGTTCACTCCGATACGCGTTTTATTAGCTGGCGAGTCGATCGAGTTTTTTCTGGGATTCCAGTTCTCGTTTTCGTTGAACAGAAGTGATCGCCCATTGAACTCGTAGTTCAACTTCGCCATGCGCCCATGGCTTGTTGATGTAGTCGAGTGCGCCTAGCGATCGAGCGGTTTCGAGGTCACTCGGGTGACCTTTTGCAGTAACCATTATCACCGGGATTTTTTTTGTTCGTGGATCTCGCTTCAATAGAGCAAGTGCCTTGAATCCGTCGACGCGTGGCATGGCAACATCAAGGAGAATCATGTCCGGCTCATAGGAGAGAGTCGCGGCGAGTACTTCATCACCGTCTGTCGCTTCCGACACGGTATACCCGCCTGCCTTGAGTGTTCGACTCAGGAGCAGTCGGATATCCGAACTGTCATCCACTACTAGTATTTTGTTCATTCTGAGTTCCTCTCGCATTTTGCGTATTCAATTCCGATCCGGATTGGATACGCACGTTCACATATGTTTACGCAGACTCGCCTATTTCTTCCCAAGGCGTATCTGGGTAGAGTCTTGACCGTTGGGAAAGCATGGATATTCGAGCATCCTCATCAGCGTCTACGACTGGTTTTGAGGAGATACCTGGGATTTTGAAGGCTACTGTCGTTCCTTGATTTTCAATACTGTTCAACCACAGATCACCACCGTGCAGTTCGGCGATGGAACGAGCGATGACCAAGCCGAGACCTGTACCACCGGCTTCTCGGGCCTTACGATTCTCCGCTCGGAAGAATGCGGTAAATAGTTGCTTTTGATCCTCTGAAGAAATACCTATACCATCGTCTTCAACGACAACACTTAGATTGTTATTCTCAACAGCAACGCTTAGTCGAATCTGACAATTTTCGCCGGAATACTTGTGGGCGTTACTGATGAGATTTGTGATGAGCTGAGCAATTCTGTTGCGATCGGCTTCGATCCAGATTTCCTCTTTAGACGTTGCGAGTAGTAGGTTTTGGGATTTGGGTTCCAGAATCGGCTCGAAGCTTTTTTCTAGCTCGCTGATTAGCTCGTTGACGAGGAAGGTTGTTGGTTCGATCCGAAGCTTTCCAGCATCCATTCGAGAGATGTCCAGAACATCGTTGATTAGTAGTCCGAGCCTCGTCGAGTTTTTACGCATGATGTTCAATGATTCGGCTTGTTCTTTAGTGAACTGTTCTGCATCGGCAGCTAGTAGGTCGATGAATCCTGAAACGATGGTCAACGGTGTCTTCAACTCATGAGAAACGGTTGATAAGAACCGAGATTTAGCGGCGTTGGCTTCTTGAAGTTCCTTGTTCTGAGCGTCGAGCTGTTCACGTAATGCCCGTTCCATTTCAAACATTTGAGCGTTTTTAAGAGCAGGCGCAATTTGTACGGCTATACCTTCGAGGAGATCAACATGAATTTGCGAATAGGCAGTAGGTTGTTTACTCCGGAAGCTGAGATATCCAATTGGATCAGTAATGTCTCCAAGTGCAATTTGGATCCATGATTTCAACCGAACGTCAGCAAGTGGTGAGTCACTCGTATCGTCAGGCGATTCGAGATTTCGGACGATGGCACGTCGGGCGCGCAGTTCACGGAATTCATCCTCGTTAAGTTTGAGGATTCTGGAACCTTCTCCTCTGTCCTCGTAAGCAATTCCTTGCACGTACACCACATCGAGATAATCTGTTTCAGGAGCTACAACTGTGGCAACAAATCGATCAAACGGAACAATAGATTCGAGCTCTTTCGCTACCACGGAGAAAATGCTTCGTGTTTGGGTCTCACTGCTGGCGGCGCGGCTGATAACTGCGATTACGCGTCGCTCTTCGAGGGTGCGAGTAAGATCGGCGGTAAGGCGGGCATTTTGAATTGCCGGCGCGATCTGGTTCGCTACTCGCTGTAATAGATCAGCTTCATCGTCGCTAAATACTGCATCCACTGGTGCGCTAACAACCAGTATTCCCAGTAGTTTTACTTGTTCACCTAGCGGAACTTGCATCCAAAGACGATCTTCAGTTCCTTGTGGTGTGCCGACGGCGCCTAGACCGAGTGGGTCACGACCTCGTCCGGTTAACACGCCTGATCCGATCTGCGCACCTTGAAGCTTTATATCGTCGCCTACGTTGATACCGAGCAGTCCTGGAGTGGACCAACACACCACTTTCGCATTTCCGTTTTCCGACTCAGTGAGTATCGTCCCCAGATGATCGAACTTCATCAGATTGGACAACGCCCCGCTTACTACCAGCAAGATTGAGTCGAGGTCAGTTTCATGCGTTGCTGCACGTCCGATCTCGGCTAAAGCAGTTCGCTCCATAACCCGGTGCTGAGATTCCTGATAGTGAATTGCATTGCTGATTCCAGGGGATATTTGAGCCACGACCTGTCGCATAATATCGACCTGACGAGGGCTGTACGCATCTCGGTCTCTGCTTCGAATTGTGATTGTGCCATCAATCACGGAGATCGGAACCGTCAATTGTGAATGAAGACCGTAATCTCGCGGATTTACAAGCCCATCTGGGCTCCCGATAACTGAGATAACTACTCCACCGATTTCGTCTTCTGGAGCGCTTAACCCAGCGACGAATTCAAGTTGCATCCGGCCATCTCGACGGGCTGTGGTTATCGTGAGGCGGTCGTAGTCGATGAGAGTTGTTAGATCGTTGCTGAATCGGGCAAAAATACGATTGAGATCAAGATCCCAGTTTGCGCCGACTCCAATTGCAGAGATTGTGCGACGTTCGTCTTCTGCCATATTGAGGACGCTGATTGCTTTGGTGGCAACACGGGATTGCCCCCAACCAAACCAGAGTGTTCCTGCAAGTACGCTCGCCATTACCGCGAAGACCTCAACAAGAGGCAGCCAAGTTCCAGCTGTCGAGCGGAATCCACCGAAACCAAGTTCGATTGCCAATACCGAGACGATAATCACCATCGCAGGTGCGTATGTGATCATCCGAAGACGATCGGCACCATCGGTATTCATGATCGAACGCATCGAGCCAGTCAGCCCAATGTGTTCATCGTTCACATGTGTAGAACTTCGTAAGTAATTCGCCACTTGATTCGTTATGACGGAACACGATGAATTAACCACGATGCAAAGTTGCTCCGTGTGTGGTTCATCTGCGCCACATATCGAGTATCGCTTACGTTTCAGCCGTTCTCGTCCGCACTCCCGCGTAACTCCGTAGGTGCAATCCCCAATACGTCAGTGCGTCTGAACGGACATGGCTCACTGGATACTAGGCTCAGTTGGTCGTTCGAGTGCGATTGATGAATGCCTCGGCCGACTGCTTCAACCAGAGCTGCCATGGCACACCGACACACTTGACACCCATCGCAAGGAATCTGTCTATATTAGTGTCATTTGCGAGGGTTCCAGCTATTCTGCCACCGTCGATAACGAGTTTAATGGCGCGTTCGAGTGCAGCTTGCACATCAGGGTGCCCTGTGTTGCCGGTGTAACCCATCGAAGCTGCCATGTCGGATGGCGCTACGTAGAAGATGTCGATGCCCTCTACTTTAGTCAGCTCAGGAAGATTGTTGATCGCTTCGAAGTCTTCGATAAGGGCTATACATTGGACTTCCTCATCGGACTTGTGAAAGTAGTCATCGACCCCGTAAGCACGTCGGCCTCCAGCCACACCGCGGATACCGTTTGGCGGGTATTTACAGGCGTTCGCTGCAAGTTCGGCATCGGCAACTGTGATCACATGGGGGATCATTACTGCGCTTGCGCCCTGATCGAGAGTTCGCAATATCTGAGCTTCATCAAGTTTGTTTACTCGTACGACACTAGCCATGCCCCACAACTCACACGCTCGGGTGATGTCAGCCAGTTCCGACCATGAAACACCACCGTGTTCGAAATCAACAAATGCTGCGTCGAAACCGACGTGGCCGAGAAAATCGCACATCTCGGAGTTATTAGGACCATTGGCAATAACACCTACACCGCCTTCAGCGATGGTTTTCTTTAGTTGGTTGGTGCTGTATTCACGTTGTCGTGCCAATTGTTTGCTCCTAGTTGGGTAGACTTCGATCTGAGTTTCTGTTGAACGAGTGTGAGTGTTGATGGCGTGGAGTGCGGATGAAACTTACACTTCTTTTAGTGTTTTTTGTGCGATGCCAACAGGCATCGTTGTCGTTACCAACATATTCAGGTCAACAATGTCACGATTTTCTCGAGCTAAGAACGTTCACGGTCATACAGTTGAAGGTCGGCGTGCTGTGATGGAATCACTCCGCGCTGGTCGTGATATTGAACGGTTGGTGATGGTCGATGATGCTGAAATGGGTCCGCAGCTTCAGGAGATTGTGATGCTGGCCGCTGAAGCGGGTATTGAAATTCAGGCGGTTTCACGCAAAGAGCTCGATGCGCAGTCGCAGACGAAGAAAAATCAGGGCGTAATAGCGATTGTTCCCGATCCTCGTTATCACGAGCCGGAAGACCTGATGATGTTGGCCGACTCAGATGGCAAACCCGCGCTATTTGTGATGCTGGATGGGATTCAAGACCCTCACAATCTTGGTGCGATAGCGAGGACCGCCGATGCAGCGGGGGCGCACGGATTAATCATCCCTGAACGTAGGGCGGTTGGAATTACTGCCGGTGCGGTTCGGGCATCGGCTGGTGCTCTTGAGCATGTTAAGGTTTCTCGAGTGGGTAACCTGAACAGGACCATCGAGAGATTAAAAGAGATTGGAACGATGGTGATCGGATTGGACGCTGAGGGTGATGTGGAGTACACCGAGGCAGATTACACCGGCCCAACGGTGATCGTGATCGGATCTGAGGGGAAAGGGATTTCGAGGCTCGTACGTGAGAACTGCGACCAAATTGTGTCGATTCCAATGGCTGGCAAGCTATCGTCTCTGAACGCTTCCGTGAGTGCGGGTCTTGTGTTGTACGAGGCGTACAGGCAGCGACGAGCCTAGATCGTCGAAATGTCGGTCAGGACGTTTTCTAGCGGTTGACCTTTAGAAAGGCGATCTATGTTCGCTGCAACGGTTTTCGCGCGCCGATCTCTCGTCCCAAACGTAGCACCTGAGTGGTGTGGCGTCATGATGATGTTGTCGAGTTCCCAGAACGGATATTTTGACGGGCGTGGGGTATCTGTGTCGCTAGTCGGATACTCATACCATGTGTCGATAGCCGCACCAGCGATCGAATTGGATTTCAGAGCGTCGTAAAGAGCCTTTTCGTTGACGATGTGGCCACGGGCGGGATTGATAAGGTATGCGTCTTTTCGCATCAGGCCAATTGCACGTTCGTCGATAAGATCTCGGGTCGCGTCGATCAACGGCGTTGATACCAGTACAAAATCGGCTTCTTTCAACACTCTTTCCATCGCTTGCTGACCTGATCCGTATTCGACACGATTAACCTTTGCTTCGTCACCGGCTTCTGGACGTCGCCCCGCGGCTACGACTTTCATGTCGTAGGCGTTTGCCAGCCGAGCGACTCGTTTCCCGATTGCTCCATAGCCGATGATTCCGAATGTTCGTCCATAGAGTTCCCTGTATGAACCATATCGAGAAGGCCAATCCGACCAGTCTCCACCACGAAACCGTCTATCGCTAGCAATCAAGTGGTGGTCGAGTGCAACTGCTACAGCCATGACCCATTCCGCTATGGGTGCTTCGTGGTGGTAAGCATTAGCAACGACGACTCCCTGCGGAACGGCCGCAGGTTCGATTCGGTCGTATCCGGCCGCCGCGATGAGGATTGCTTTTAGTGATTTCGCTGCTTTACCCATTTCAGCGTTGAAGTCGGTGCCGATGTAGACATCGGCGTGGGCGAGAACTGATGGGTCGGGCTTATTGTCGTGGAAGGGAGTTTCTATCCATTCGACATCCACGGTCACCGGCCACCATTCTCCGACGGGTGTGCCTTCCGGTGCCGGAGGGATAACTACGCGCAGTGGACCCGATGAATCGCTGAACAAAATTCACTCCGATGATCATTGATTGAGCTTGGCTCTCACGTCGTCCGTAGCACAAGGCGACGAGAGATTATCATGGTTGGGCAGCCCACTTCGCCGATATACGAGCAGCGGGTCTATAATTTGCGCTGCTCAGACCTTCCCGCCACTACAACGAGATCGATTAGCCTACTTGACAACCGAATCCAGTACTCCTCCCGAGAATGTGTCTGACAACTACCACTGGAAGGTTTTCTGGACAGTCGCCATTGCGCTATTTGCAATGGTTCTCGATTTTTCGATCGTGTTTCTCGCTCTTTCGTCGATTGCCGATGAATTCGCAGTAACTCTCAGGGCAGTCACATGGGTCGTAATTTCCACGTCACTGGTCACCAGCGCAACAATGTTGCCACTGGGGCGAGTATCCGATATCACTGGCCGTAAGAAATTTCATATCGCTGGAATGGGATTTTTTGTTGTTGGGGCGATTATGGCGTTCTTGGCGCAGAGTCTTGAAATGCTGATTGGCGCTCGAGTCGTGATGGCGATTGGTGCTGCGATGGGGCAGGCAGTTGTGTTTGCGATTATCGTCGGCGTATTCCCTGACAAAGAGCGTGGCAAAGCTTTGGGAATGATCACAACCGCGGTCGCTATCGGAGCTGCTTCTGGTCCGATAATAGCGGGGCCGATCATTCAGGCATTTGAATGGCGTGCTGTGTTTCTGGTAACTCTAATTCCAACATCGCTCGGAATCGTCGCTGCCGCTTTCATTCTTGATGACGTTCGCATTGGTTCGGTGGTCGGGCAGATCCGGGCCAAGTACGACTGGTTGGGAGCAATTTTCTCGGCTGCAGCCCTGACATTGATTATTCTGACGATATCCAACCCGTTCGCTTTTGACTGGATTTCCGTTCCGATCATCGGCGGATTCGTCCTAAGCACCTCGCTATTCGTAGCGCTGATCTGGTGGGAACTGCGTGTCGAGTCTCCGATGCTCAATTTGCGGTTCTTCAAGAATTCGACATTTGCGTGGTCTACATCGACCCGGTTTTTGGCATTTCTGGGTGGGTCGGCGATGTTCTTTTTGATGCCGATATTCGTCCAGAGCTTCATGGGCTACGACCAACGCTCTGCCGGGATGATCATGTTTGTGGGCGCATTGGGTATGGGGTTGTCGTCGCAGTTGTCAGGAAGATTTTCTGACAACCACGGGTTCCGTATATTCACAATTGTTGGTATTGGAATCAATTTGGCGATGAATCTGGTGATAGCGTTATTTGTTAGTGATACGCCATTGTGGATTGTGATGCCGGTGCTGTTCGTGAACGGTGCTGCGACCGGGATGTGGATGGCTCCGAACATGAGTGCCACGTTATCGACGGTCGGTCGAGGCGACTATGGATCGATGAGTGCATTCCTGAATCTGGTTCGAAATGTAGGAAGCGTCATCGGTCAGGCATTGGCTACAGCGATTATCGCTGGCATCATGCTCAGCCGCGGGGCTGAAGTTCAGTTGAACGAGTTGGCAAACACGACCGATCCGGTGATCACAAATGCGTTCTTGTCTGGGTGGCGACTAACGTTCTGGGTCCTTACCGGATTTACCGGACTGGCTCTGTTTGCGGCAACGAGAACCAGAGTGTACAAAACTGAAAGCCAGTCTTGAACGTAGTTGAAATATCTGTTTCAGTTGGTAAACCTGACTAGCATGCAAAGTCCATTAGTTGGACGAATAGGAGATAGCAAAATGGGGCAGCTCGATGGAAAAGTCGCAATCGTTACTGGTGGTGGTTCGGGAATCGGCAAGGGGATTGCCAAAGCCTTTGCAGACGAGGGCTGTTCAGTTGTTATCGCAGCACGAAATGCAGAACGTCTCAACACAGCAGCGGCCGAGCTTTCGAGCGAGGGGGCAACGGTAGTCGCTATCCCGACTGATGTCACGAATGAAGAACAGATGATCAGTTTGTTTGCCAAAACGATGGCACAGTTTGGAAAGCTTGACGTGCTGGTAAACAACTCCGGCGCATTCGACGGTGGCCCCGTGGAAGATCTGACTATGGAACAGTGGCAGCGAGTCCTTCAAGTGAACGTCACTGGTCCGTTCCTAGGTTCACGCGAGGCGTTCAAGATCATGAAAAAACAGGGTGGTGGTCGAATTATCAACATCGGAAGTATCGCTGCTCAGAAGCCTCGGCACAGTTCTTCCCCCTACACAACGAGCAAACATGCTGTTTGGGGGCTGACTCAGTCGCTTGCACTCGAAGGACGCGATCATGGAATCGCTGTAAGTGCGCTGCACCCTGGAAACGTTATGGTTGAGCGACGTGGCGATGGAAAATCGGCAACCGGGCGTGATGAAGGACCCGAGCCATTGATTTCGACAGCAGATATGGGTCGAACGGCGTTGTTGATGGCGACTCTTCCACCGGAAACAAACATGCTCGAAGCTATCGTTCTGCCGCTTGGTCAGGCGTATCTCGGCAGAGGTTGATTCCGTCTGATTGCTGGCGAACCCGTTCCTAACTCACACCTTCAGTAATGAAATCGTAGTGTGGGGGTTGTTAGACTCGCCTGAGATTTGCAGATTACTTTAGATATCTGCTCGGAGAATTTTGATGCGAAAACTACTCGCTATCCTACTCGCAGGCTTATTTCTAGTTCTGTTTTTTGTTGCCACAACGGTGAATCAGGTTGTAGATACCGCTTCGGATCCTGATGTGATTACAGGGATGTTGGACGACGCAGATGCGTACGACTACGTCTACGACAACATTGTCGGGAATTTAGTTCACGATATGGTTGGCAGGGGAATTGACGTTAACTCCGGGCTCACCGATTCAGCGGGACTAACGATTCTTACGTTCGATGATCCAGATAAAGCAGCGCTTGCGATCACCGATTTGATCGAAACACTTATACCCAGAGAGTATGTGAAAGAAAAGCTTGAAGCGAGTTTGAACGGAGTAGTCCCGTACGCAAGAGGTGAGACTGACGAGTTTACCATCGACCTTGAAGTTCAAGAGCGTGTGAGGTCAGTACCCACTGCGGTTCGACAGGTGGTTTCGGATCTCAACCTGACTGAGAGAGTCATTGATGATCTGTTAGTTCCACAGCTTGATCAGTTCACCGAACAAATTTCTGAACAAGCACTTGGGATTGTATTTACGTCCGCCGAGCTAGAGGCAGATGCCCGCTTGATCTTTGCCCCCGAGTGGCTCGAAGAGCAATTATTCGGTGCAATCGACGAAATCACTCCGTATTTCGCTGGCGATACGGATTCGTTCAATGTTGTGGTTCGATTCGGTGATCGGATAGTTATCGTCGGTGAACTACTTAAGGACAAATTAGGTAGCGACGACACGCTGTACAACCTAGTGTTCAATCAGGTTGTCGATCCGTTGATTCAGCAGGCCGTTGGGCAGACTGCCTCGGTTGGATTCGGTGTTTCGTTGACCGAAGATGAGATAGTCGAAGCATTTGAGGTCATCGCGCCACGGGCGTGGGTTCAGGAGCAGGGACTCGGTGTTATAGACACTTTGATCGATTACCTGAGCGGGAAGACCGACTCGTTGAATTTCGAGGTTGATCTTTCAGAACGTAAGGTTGCTGCCGCTCAGGAATTACAGGTACTCGCCAGAAACAAACTTAGGTCAATAGCTGCAACGATACCCAACTGCAACTCTCCAGCCGATGCGCTCGGTGCAGCACAGGATTTAGCGTCGCAGCAAATCCCTCGATGTATTACTGGAGCGCAATTTACTGTCGAAATAGTGCTGAATTCATTTGGTGGCCTACTTGACGCCCAAGTTGCGTCGTTTGTTGATTCAAATATCCCAAATCAAGTGTCGTACACCCAGGCTCAGCTTGTGGCGCAGGTCGGAGGCGGACTCGACACGATCGATGATGTTCGAGCACGAATCATCGAAGGTGTGAGTTTCTCGGAACAGGACCTAGTCTCCAGCTTGGCTGGGGATAGCAGTGCACAGGCACGGGCTGACGCCGAGGAGACTCTGAGAATTATTGCCGACGGGATCGTGATAACCGAGAAGAACATAACCGACAACCTCGATCCCAATCTACTTCAGCAGTTCAACGATATGCGTGGCTACGCGGGTACTGCTCTTAGCCTGCGCTGGATTCTGTGGGTTTTGGTACTGATCCCACTTCTAGTGATAGCGCTGATCGGTGGACGCGGCTGGGCTGGTCGACTCAAGTGGGCTGGTGGTGTTGCGGTGGTATCTGCGTTGATCGTATATGGCGGAATCGCCGCAGCGTGGTCAGTCAACGATATGGCGAAGGACTATATCCCAGACTATGGTGCCGATGTTAGTGCCGAATTCAGGGCGGATTATCCAAGACTGAGTGCTGAGCTTGAGAGCACCGAGTTGACTACGCGTTTCGAGAAGGCATTGGACTCATGGCAGCAGGGATGGCGCAACCAAACCATGCCTTGGATTCTTGGTGGATTGATCGTCTTTTTAGCTGGAACCGTACTTGGGATGACTGGCTCGAAGAAAGGCACTCCGATGGGGAATGCTACGGCGTACAAGGGTTCAAGTCCATCCGTATCTTCATCTGAAGCATTCTCCATTCCAAAAGACTGGGGTGATGACAAGGCAGAGGATCTGCAGGATTCAAACAACGATGATGAAGATGATCCTGAGGTGAAACCGAGCGGAAACACTACTGCTTAAATATCACGGCAGTATCTAATCGAGGGCTTAGATTGCACCACGGGCAATTGCGTCGAGAATCGTGGCGACAGCTTTGGCAAGCATAGACGCATCGACGGTGTCTGCTGTATCGGTAGGTCGGTGATAGTTCGGGTTTCTGAAATTCGCTGTATCACTGATCATCACCGCCGGAATGCCCGCTTTCCAAAACGGTGCGTGATCGCTGCGTCGTAGATTTCTAACGATAGGCATCCACCAGGGAATTTCGAGTGGCAGGATGGGCAGACCAATGTTCGAATTGTCGGCGCTGGTCTCAAGATGCCTTGAGATGTTGCGTCCCTGGCTCTTCGACAATATCAATAGTGATTTTGCTTCGAACCGTTGCTTCACAAGTGCTTTATACGCCCGTGGAAATAGTAGCCGAAATGACACCGGCAGCCGTTGTTTTAGCGTCGATGAACTGAACCCGATAGTTTCCAGAATTATGGCAGCAGAAGGTCGGTTATCTGACGTAATATTTGCGACGTAGGCTGACGATCCGTGGAGACCTTCTGCCGGTGGTTGCATTTCTTCAGCATCGAAAACGGCAAACGTGATCTTGCGTAGGCTGCCTGATTTCGCAAGCACACGTCCGCATTCGAGCATCGCAGCAACACCACTGGCGTTGTCATCGGCTCCTGGCGAGCCTAGAACGGTGTCATAGTGGGCACCAATTAAAATCGATGGTTCGATGGAACTTTCATTCAGAGTGCCGTTGATATTTACGCCAGTTCGTTCCGGCGACTGTTTTGGTATTTCGAATTGTTGTCGGCGTACAACAAGCCCGATACTTGCGAACTGAGTCGCTATCCATTCCGCCGCGTTGGCATGCTGGCCGGGATTACTATTTGAGTTGCGCGGGGAGGCGCTCAACGTTTCAATATCGCTCTGTATTCGTGATTCTGAGAGCATCGAAACTGTTGTTGCCTTAGGTTGTTCGAGGGGAGAAACTGTTCACGATTGAGTCCTCCAAGCGTATACTCCGCCAGCCAGTATATGAAGTAGGTCGTGTAATAGAGGAAGCGAATCCTCGCCCGACCGTAAATTTGGAGTTGTGATGTACATCCTGATGGTGCGACTGAAGGTCAAAGAAGACCGTATCGAAGATTTCATTGCTGCATCGATTGGTGATGCAAAGGGTTCGGTAATGAACGAGCCAGGGTGTCGGCGATTCGACATCGTTCAGGCCGCTAATGACCCAACGTCGTTTGCGTTCTGTGAGGTTTACAACGATGAAGCCGCCTTTAAGGCTCACGGAGAAATGCCTCACTTCAAAGTATGGCAAGCAGCTGTTGGTGACATGTTCGACGGTGAAGTTGGAGTGTCATTCTGTAAGCCCGTATTCCCACGTGGTGATGCCAAGTGGGATTCGTACCGGTCTCACATCGTTGATGACGAATATTTCGCGTCGAGCTTGCATGTGATCCACGCTCCGAAGTTCGTGAAAGAAGAGCATGTGGATGCTTTCATCGAGTCGGTTTCGAAGGATGGTGTAGGTTCGACCCATGAAGAACAGGGCTGCTTACGGTTCGATGTTTACCAGAATGTGAACGACCCGACCGAGCTCTATTTGTATGAGGTCTACGTTAACCCTGATGCGTTCGAGTACCACAAGAACACTCCTCACATTAAACAGTGGGTTGCAGATGTGAAGGACATGTACGACACCAGCAGAGACGGTGGAGCTAGAGTCGGTCGAAACGTGTGGCCGCCCGACAATTGGGCATGGAGCTCTGGCAAGCCGACCTGGTAGGTCTTCGCTGCCTGTGCTGAAGTAGCGTTAACTAAGAAGCGCCGGGTCGTTAGACCCGGCGCTTCTCTTTATTTCTTCAGAAGGCGCTGTTATTACGCAGCGATTTCGTTTTGAGGTTCGTTCTCATCTTCTACGTCAGAATCCTGAACTTTCTCAGTTCGGATACTGGAAGTCATGAAGACTGACACTGAGTCCTTCAGTGCGCTTGCAAGGTCTTTAAGAGTTGATGATGATGCAACAACTTCTTCAACCTGCGCACTAAGTTCTTCCGTGCTAGCCGATGCCTCTTCAGCCGATGCCGAACTTTCTTCGGTTGTAGCAGCCACGCTGTCCATCGCTGCTCGAACTTTGTTTGCGTTCTCACCCATTTCGGCTGCACTGGTGGCGTTACGGTTAGCAACGGATTCAACCGACTCGACGTTCGAGACCATCTGGTCGCTCAAACTTTTTACGTCCTGCGCCGATTTTGCCATCGCATCGATCTGGTCTGAAACAGCCGCAACCGAGTCGATGATGGTTTCGAGAGCTTCCCCTGCCTGTTTGGCAAGATCAGATCCCTGTTCAACTTCTTGTGAACCAGCTTCGGTAGCCTTGATCGACTGTTGAACGCCCTTCTGGACGCCTTCGATTAGACCTGCGATTTCTGAGGTTGCACCTGTAACCCGTTCAGCGAGCTGTCTAACTTCGTCGGCAACAACTGCAAACCCACGTCCCTGTTCACCCGCTCGTGCCGCCTCTATGGCGGCGTTTAGCGCTAACAGGTTCGTCTGTGCGGCGATGTCGTCGATCACGGCAACAATCTTACCGATTTCAGCGGACTGTTCACCAAGACCGGTGACCTGTTCGCTGACCGAATTGACTGCGCCGGAGATTCGCTCCATGCCTTCAACAGTTTGCTTCACGATCGCTAGACCGTTGTCTGCAGCTTCATTTGCTGCCTTTGAACCAGCCGTGGCTTCGGCTGCATTACTGGCTACAGTGTCGGTAGCCGAAGCTACATCGCCAACAATGATTTTTGCCTTTTCAACGGACTCTGTCTGCTCAACCGAACCAGCATTGATCTTGTCGAGACCAGCGGTGAGATCGTTTATGAGTTCGACTGAGGATTGAATACCTGCCGCCTGTTCCTGAGCACCGCTTGCAACCTGCTGTGAAGTAGATGCAATACCCTGAGTGGCTTCACCAGCTTGTTCAGCTGCTTCTGCCATTTCGGTTGCGGCTTCATTTACGGAGTCGGCGGTTTCTCTTACACCATCGATGAGTACGGACATGTTCTCGACCATCGAGTTGTAGGAATCAGCTGATTCGTTTAGTCGACTGATAATGTCGTTAAACGCTGCTCCGATTTGACCAACTTCGTCGGAACTCGAAACAGTTACCGGTTCTATCGAGACGGTGTATTGGTTCGTGAGGTCACCTGCGGCAACCGACTTGAGTCGGTCGGTCATTGTCGGCAACGCTTCAGTGCTGACGATGTTGGCGATAGCGGTTACTTCCCGCAACTTGGCGACAATTGTCTTTCGAATGAAAACAACGATTAGACCAAGAACGAGTGCGCCAACGGCAAGAAGGATTAGTTCAAGAGTTTTTAGCGATCCGACAACTGCCTGTGATTCATCTGCGACGAGTCCCGTGGTGACGTTGGTTGCGTCAAACAGCGGACCCACGTTTACGCCGATATCGACAATAGCGTCTTTTGCACCAGTGTCGAACGTGCTGACCAGGTTTACCTGTGATCGATATTCATCCCATGCGGCGTCGGTTGCATCGAGCGCAGCCAAAACTGCAGGGCTAGTAGTTCCCTTTAAGTCAAGAACTGAGTCACCAGCGTGAAGGCCAGCCTGAATGGCTTCAAACGAATCTGCCTGAGTTTCAATTTCAGCCCAGATCGCCTTGCGTTCCGCTTCGGTCGTGGCAGCTAGATAATTGTTGGCGAGGTACGCGGTTCGGTAGGCACGCATACGCTGTCCACCAGCTGCATCCATGTCGGTTACCGATACTTGGTTTGTGTTCAGGGAATTAACAACTGCTGCTGATGCACTGAATACACTTGGTGTAAGACGGTCGACATTTTTCAGTGAAGACCCTTCTACGTCAAGCCCGTTGACGATGTGAGTAATATTTCCGGCTAGATCAGCGAATGCTGAATCAACCGACGTAAGAAGATCAAGAACCTCAGCGCTAGTCGTTCCTGAAAGATTTCGGTCGGCATCGCCACCGCGTAATCCGGCTTGAACAGCTGAGAAGTCGCTTAGTGTGTTTTCAATGTCTAAGGCAAGGTGTTCTCGTTCGCTAACCTCGGTGACCCACGCGTTAGCGAGGAAACCGAGTTTAAAAACTCGCATACGCTGCGCGCCAGCTTGATCTAGATTGGTCACACTGATCTGAGATGTACTCATCAAGCCGACGACATCAGCCGCCTTTGAGAAGAGCGCAGGTACTGTGGAGTTGATATTCCCGATTGCTGTGACGGCAACGGTGTCAGAGTCGAGGATGGTCTGTAGTTCTGACTTGTAGATATCCCACTCAGCGTCAACTACCTCGAGCTGTGCCAGCACGTCAGCACTGTTTGTGCCGTTAAGATCGTATTTCGCATCGCCCGAAGCAAGACCTATCTGAACTTCTTCAAACTGGGTGATTACGCCGGTTAACGCTGGACCGATTTCTTTTCGGCCTTCGGCATCAGCCTGAAAATACTCGTTCGCGAGTGTCGCGGCTTTATAAGCCCGCATGCGTTGCGCGCCCGCTTGGTTGACCATCGGCGTGCTGCCATCCAGCGATCCGAAGGTTTGAAAGTTTAGCCCGATTGTTGCGGCGAGAATGCCGAACATAATGAGTAAAACCGCAATTAGTTTTGCTTGTATCGAGCCAGTAATAAATCGCAAGTTCATGGATACCCCCCAAGTGCGATGATGTGTCGTACTTCTGGATTTCAGCTCGCAGCAATTTCTGCGGCTGACATTCAGAAAGCCCTGTTGTTAATGTGAGGTGCGTATTGCCTTCTGGCATACGGAATTAACGAGGTAGTGTTCCTGTTAATTTGTTCTATGGCGTTGGGGAACCGCCGTAGGTACAGTCGCCTAGTTTCGATATATCTACATAAAAACGTATAAAAGATAAAAATGTACTATAAGCCACATGTGATAAACGAAATTCGTAGCTATTCGGAGATGCCTTTAGAAATGCTTGGACTCGGGTAGGAGATAAAACAAAAAACGCCGGATCGTTCGATCCGACGTTTTTTATAATTCGCAGTTACCCAGTGAACTAGGCGGCTAATGAATCAGACGATTGTTGGACTTCTTCCAACTGTGTTTGTTCCCCGTCGCTAATGACCTTTGCTATGTCTAGCAGGATGATCAGCTTCTTATCACTCTTGACGATACCTGTGAGGTACTCAGAGTCGTTTGTTGTGATCACAGTTGAAGGTGGCTCTATCGAACTAGATGCGACGCGGCTGACTTCAGTCACCGCATCCACAACCATTCCGATGTCTTGTCCCCCAACATCAACGACGACGATTCTGTGTTCGTCAGTTCGTTCTGAACTTGGCATTGAGAACCTGGTTCGAAGATCGACCACAGGAATTACTTTGCCACGTAGGTTAATCACACCCTCGATAAATTCAGGGGCTCTTGGCACGCGGGTTATTTCCTGCATGCGTATGATTTCTCGGACAGCGCTGATATCTACGCCGTATGCCTCTTCGTTGAGGTCGAATACGACGAGCTGGCGCTCTCCTGACATTCCAGTATTTTCAGACATGATTTCAAGTACTCCTTGTCTTCATATCCAGTAGTAAAAGCGACCGCACTTGCGACCGCTCGATTCTGTTAATCCTTTCTATAATCGTGTATCTGGGAAGATCGAACATCGGAGGAATGGACAATGGTGCTGCGGGAACTACCTATTGGTTGTCGGTGAAGGTTGGGTTGTAATCAATATTTTGCTGGATTAAACGATACGAGCGTACTAGGCGGCTAGTTGTTGTTCGCCGGTACTCGTTTTCGAGACGACTTTAGAATTTGTACTAGAATCGTCGACCTAGAACACACTAGCTGAAGTCTTCAGAGCATTGGCAAGATCAGAAAGTGTCGATGCGGATGCGACTACTTCTTCAACTTGGGCACTGAGTTCTTCAGTGCTTGCCGAAGCCTCTTCCGCAGCGACCGAGCTTTCTTCAGTCAAACCAGCGATCCCATCCATGGGTTCACACAGCTGTTCACCGGATCGGCCTGCCTCGATTGCTGCGTTAAGCGCCATCAAGATTAGGCTGGGTGAAATCCGCAATTTAATAGAATGTTGTTCTCTAAACGGAGAATCTTGAGTCTACAAACGGTGACAGTACCACCGAATGCCCGGCGGACATTTTTATCTAGGTCGCTGGTATCCCATTAGTAGAATTTTTCCGCGCAACGAATGCCAGTGCTGCCGTAACTCTCGAGTTAACCGTGGAATTTCCACTGAGGCCGAGCTTTGTAAAAGTGGTCCCGATGAAATTGTTCACGGTCCTTATTTTTATGCCTAGCGTGCTAGAAATATGCTCGCTGGATAAACCGTCTGAAATAAGTTCAAGGATTTGAATTTCTCGAAGAGTGAGCGTGTCGATTCGAAATATGGCAGTCCGAATTTCCAATGCAGGCGAGTTGGCGTTATCCCAGCTATTCGGATCATATTCACCCATTAGTACTCGTTTGGTTGTTCGTACTAGCACCTCGGTAACCAAACGACCATCACGTGAGACCACCACGCTCATGACTGGTATTTGGTCAAGGAGTGATTTGAAAAATGGCACAACTAACCGCGGGGTAATAGCGATGATTTTGGCTTTTGTCGCCGTTTCTACAGCGGTACTGAGCCACGTTGGATTAATCGGAATGGTTGTGGATGGACACGACAATATTATGATGTCGGCTTCGGAATGAAATCGCTTAGGAGGTTGTGAACAGGTGGCTAGCTCAGATCCGACGATGATGGCTCCACGAGCGGACAAGGCTGCACATGCTCCTGTAAATTCGATTTCATCGGGCGAAACCACCTGGATTTGTGGTGCGTTGCCTCCTACAAGTAGGAAATCTTTCGAATTTTCGATGGCTGTTAATTGATTACCTGAAATGAATAAATCATGCATTGGGAATGATCACCTGTTGCAGAAACGGAATAGTAAACGTCATCGCAGGAACTAAGTGTTTACGCCACATGTCATACTTCACCACAGCCCCTCTTCCATACCCTCAGGACATAAGAATTAGTCAGAGTACAGATAGCCCGTAAAATTTGGTAGCTGTTTTACCAAATACACTGGCTTTAGCCGTAGCTGAAAGTGAATTGAGGATATTTCGCGCTGAATCGGCGACGGTTTGGTAGTCACCTGCAAGAGTGCAAACGGGCCAGTCACTACCAAACATAAGCCTGTCAGTGCCATACATTCCCAATATATGGTGCACATATGGACGAAGGTCATCGGTCGTCCAGTTTTGGTGGTCTGCTTCCGTGATCATTCCAGAGATTTTGCAGTGGATTCCGTTGATGCTCGCAACCTTTCGCATGTCAGTGAGCCACGGCTCGACTAGATGTTCGGCTATTCGCGGCTTCGCTATGTGATCGACTACTGCACGGAGATCGGGGACTTGATCCATAACCTGCGGAATGAACGGTAAGTTAGCCGGTTTTGCCAGAAAATCGAATGTGAGTTTGCGCCGAACAAGTTCCTTCAGTCCGTTTATTGCTGCGGAATTTACTAACCACCCGGGATCGTCTTCGCCCTCCCATATGTGGCGCACCCCTTTGAAGTATTTACTGCGCTGAAGCTCGTCGAGGGTATACCCGACTTACGGATCAGTTAGGTCGACCCACCCGACAACCCCGGCGATGAAGTCGTACTGATCGGCGAGTTCAAGCAGCCATCGCGCTTCGTCGGGAGACGAGACCGCTTGGACTACAACGGTGTAGTCGACTCCAGCGGCTTTTATGAGCGGTGAAAGATCGGTGGGGCCGTAGTCGGTGGCTAGCGGGCTACCATCGGGCATCCACGAGTAGTCGAATCGATCGATCTCCCAGAAATGCTGATGGCTGTCTACAATGGGAACTTTGATCAACCTGAGTACCCTTTCGGGATTCGTTAACTGTCGTTAGTCACGTAAGCACTAAAAAAAAGAGTGCTGTTACGAACGTTATTTAGGCTACGATTTTACCGATTTCAGGCTTCCCGACGGTTGCTGTGTTGTGTACACCTGCGAAGTTCGCATCGCCGTACCAAAGTTCACCATCTTTTATCGACATCCCATGCACGTACGCATCGCCGGGGTCGAGAGTGATTCGATCCAATTCGGCACCCGTGTCGACATCGTATTTCACAATGACATTATCTGTGGTGTGGGCACACCACAGACCATCGCTCACGCGCGCCAAACCGTGAAGTCGAGGTATATCCACCTCGAAGCTGTGTACATTTTTGTAGCCGTCGGAAGGATCCACCAAATAGATCGCTGTTGGCTGGAATGCTGTCACCCAAATTTTGCCGTCATCCCATTCGATCCCATGAATTCCCCCACCATCTGGGGTACGAAATCGGTCAACAGGTTGACCAGTTTTCAAGTCGAGTTTGTAGATGTATCCGAGACCAGTGTCGGTGGATCTGGCAGGGCGCGAAACAGAATTTCCATTTGAGGCTGTCCAGATAAAACCACCACCAACCGTGATGCCTGACCCGTTGGCCGTGGGAGTGGAAATTGTTCGTAGTAGCTTGCCAGTTTCGTCCACTACATAGACGTTGTCTGTCTTTTGATCCATAACGAATAAGCCCTCATCAGTCCACTGAAGACCGTTCGGCATCTCGCAAGGCGTATCTATTTGTTTAACAGTTTTCATGGTGGTTCGTCGGGATCCTTCAGCAGTTAACGGGGGCGTGTATCGGACAATTTCCTAAAGGTTTTTGTACTGCACCGCAATAATGTTTCCGAACTGGTCAAGAGTCAAGTGAGATATTCAAGACAATGCACCGAACCAATGCTGGCGTTTCAACCACTAGTAATTGGATGAATTACACGTGAGATAGTCCCGATTATTAGATGTAGAATAGAAGTGTGATGTCGTGCCGGACGTACGCACCTATTTGATTTGTAGAAATTCTCCCGCCTCCGTCCACTGCGACTCACCTGTGAAAATAGCCGCTAAAGGCGCTGGCTTGAGTGCCGCGATTTGGCGTTGACTTATTAGGTGGTGGCAGAGATGCCCTCAAAGTCTTCTAGAACGTCGGATGTACGCGACAACGATCGCGTTATGGTTTTTATCGACGGAAGCAACCTGTATCACGTTCTCTCACAGAGCTGTGGCAGGCATGATTTGCAGTTCGACAAGTTCGCTCTGAAGCTTGCTGATGGGCGCAAGCTTCAACGCATTTACTACTACAACATTCGTCAAGAATCTGACTCGAACCCAAGTGTTGGTGCTGAACAGGCGAAGTTCCTTGAATCGCTATATGACACCCCGTACGTGGAAGTTCGCCTGGGGATCTGGAAACAACGTGGCGACATTATGGTAGAGAAGGGTGTCGACGTAATGTTGGCAACCGACCTCGTAACGAACGCGTACAACGATCACTATGACACGGCTATCGTTGTTAGCGGAGACGCTGATTTCTATCCTGCTCTTCAAGCGGTGAAGGATGTTGGCAAGCACATAGAGGTAGCTGCGTTTGACATGAACCTATCGTCGGAATCTGCGCGTGTTGCCGACTTGGTGTGCAAATTCAATAAAACCTACTTCACCGGATTGTGGGTGACCAGAGCACAGGCTCAATCGCGCCCGAGTTCACGAGCCGAAGTTTCAGATGAAGCTGCTTCACCTAACGGTGAGGATAAAGCTGCCACTAAAGCAGCAACAGCTCGGCGTTCAAGTGTGCGAAAACCGCTCTCGGCTTCTCGGTCAAGCTCGTCCGATACCAGCACGCGAACTCGACGTCCTGCGGCGTCACGTACACGCAAATCCGACACCCCTGAGCCATCGGCATCAGATAACCGCGAGTCTACGGCTACACCGACCACAACTGACTCAAGTATGCGTCGAACTCCGACTCGTCGCCGTGTGGGCGGTACGAACGGATCATCTTCAAATGACAGTAGCAGCGTTTCTCGCTCGGCTCCCAGGCCTCCAGTATTGAGAACATCTGTTGAATCGACTCCGATCCCAACTCCAACTCCGGCTCCGGTTGCGAGTAAGATCTCGAGTGATGCTGATCCAGTTGGAAGCCCGACTCGACGTAGGAATTGGCGTGGACGTCTAGGCCTTAACAACACCGACGACGAGTAAGCCTCCCGTACGGTAGGTAGATAGTGATCGCAAAAAAGGATGGCATCGGAAATCGATGCCATCCTTTTTATTTTGTACTGATTCTCGAATCCCAACGCGTTGACCGCTGATAGTCAGAATGCTAGTTTCCGCTGTGAAACGTATTAATGAATGCGCCATTTACAAGGATTATTGAATGCCATCACTCCAGAGCTTGTTGGATCAGGTTGAATCGGCAACGAACGAGATTGTCGAACTCGAACAATCTTTAGTCCGTATCCCGTCAGTAAACACCGGTTTCATGCCGACTGGAGGAGAGACGGCGGTCGCAGAATTCATCAGAGATTGGCTGGCACAGGACGGTCTGTCATCAGAGATCCTTGCTCGTGATGCTGATCGAGGAAACATCATCTCTGTGTACCCAGGTGATGACAATGACACCCGACTGATGTTGATGTCACACACAGATGTAGTTCCAGTCGAAAATGAAACCAAGTGGAATTGGGATCCGTTCGCAGCCGAGATTTCCGAAGGACGTGTTTACGGACGGGGCGCGTCGGACTGTAAAGCATTATTAACGTCTCAGTTGATGGCAATGGCGATCATGAAGCGATCGGGGGTGCGGCTCGATCATGGCCTTCGACTCGTAAGCGGCGCAGATGAAGAGCATGGCGGACGGTGGGGATTCGGTTGGCTTGCAGATAACCATCCTGAGTCGTTGAAGTCGCAGTTCGCTGTGAACGAGGGTGGTGGTACGCCTGTGGAGATCGGGAACTCTCTGACTTACCTACTAGGCACAGGCGAAAAGGGGCGAATGGAACTTCACATCACGCTTCGTGGTGAAAGTGCGCACGCTTCAGTTCCGTGGACAGGTGTCAATGCCACCTACAAACTTTCTCGGGCTCTCGGGGCTATTGAGGGTTATCGGCCTGAACTCGACACATCTCTTGAGATTTTCGAGCACGTAGGTGCCTTTGGTATCGAAGAGAAGCCCTCACCGATGAATATAGACCGAATTGTGGCGGAGCTTAACGTGACTTCTCCTCGATTGGGATCATTGCTGAAAGCGCTATCTCGTATGGTGCTGACACCGACCATGGTGTCAGGCGGGATCAAGTCGAACAGTGTGCCGGAAGAAATCAAACTCACATGCGATATTCGAACCCTGCCGTTTCAGGATGAGGCATATGTCCGTCGGCAGCTTGATCAGGCGTTTGAAGGGATCGATGGCCTCGAGTACGAAATCGACTACATGTCGGTACCGAACTCATCTGAATTTGAAACGGAATTGACTGCTTCCATTCGTAAAGCTCAGGCGGTAGCTGTTGGCAGGGACGATATCCAATGGATTCCGGCTATCAGTAATGGGTTTACCGATTCCCGGTTCACTCGAAATCTTGGAATCATCACTTACGGTTTTGCTGGAGCTCACCCCGACGATGATCCAATGCTTTCTCGTGCTCACGGGACAGATGAATCGGTCGGTATAGCTTCGTTAATCAGTGGTACGAGAAGCATGTTGGCGATTGCCTACGATTTGTGTGGTGGCAGATGAATAATCGACAGCCAGTAACCAGTGACGATCTGAGAACGGCGGCAGCGCTGTGTACTAGTTCGGTGTTGGAGTTGGACCTGATCTTTGGAGCGGGCTTGCGTATGGGCTTGAGTGGACACGTTCACAGACGATGGCTCATATCAGTAATGCGTTGGTGCACTATTCCAACAATCTCGGCACAAGGGCGCAGGATAATCCAGGTACACGAGGTCTTTTATTCGGTGAAGGAAGTATCGATGCCGCCACGTGGCAGGTTGAGAACGGCGCCGGTGTATTGGCCCTTATCGCTGAATCTATTCCTGCTGAGACGCGAGCTTTCCATCGAACTGGCATACCAGACGTCGAAGGCTTTCTGGCGATGGGATGTGTCGAGATTCTTCTGCATGGCTACGATTTAGTGGTTGGAACTGATGCCGAGTTCGAACCCGATTCCGATCTTTGTAAGCGCGTGTTGGGTCGCTTGTTCCCGTGGGCTCCGCTCGATCGACCGGGCTGGACAACGTTGCTATGGGCCACCGGTCGCGGCGATATTGATGGTTACACGAGCCTGGGTGAAACTTGGATGTGGCACAACGATCTGCTGAGTGAACGGGGTGGAAATATTCCGGATTCACGTCACTGGATCACCCGAAACTAGCACCTACTTATTACCGGTTTGGAGCCTCCTTGTTTCTCACCGCTGCCAAGGTCTAATCTAGAAATCGAATGACAAATAATTCAACTCCGAACGTTTTGTTCATTATGGCCGACCAAATGAAGGCCTCAATTCTTCAGTTGTACTCGTCGGAGATTGGAATCGAAACTCCGTCATTGGAGCGATTAGCTGGCGAAGGCGTTCGATTTGAACATGCGATAACCCCGCACCCTTTGTGCGTTCCAGCTCGCACTTCGGTCATGACGGGGCGATACCCGCATTCAACCGGCTGTCGGCGAAACGAAACGCTGATGCCTGAGAACGAGCAGCATGCATTTAGGATCTGGAAGGAAAATGGTTTTACAACTGGTTTGATCGGAAAGAATCACTGTTTTATCGAGTCCAGCGATTTGAAATTGTTCGACGTACGTTGTGAGATTTCTCATACTGGATTGCCACTCTCAGGAGTCTACAAAGGCGAAAATGCCGGTAACACGGGCATGGAATGGATTGTTCCCGAGAGGGCTATTTATGCAGCTCACCAAGCTCGGGTAAATCTTTGTGACAATGCACAAAGTCCGAGAATTGCCTACAAAGTTTCGGATACACCTGAAGAATATTTCGGGACTGCTGTGATCGCCTCTCAAACAGAAGCGTTTCTAGAGAAGTATGTTTCAGGTGAATTTTCCTCAGATTCGACAAAAGGACCTGATCCTTTCGCCCTGTGGGTTTCATTCCTTGATCCTCATGAGCCTTTTGAGGCTCCACGGCGGTACGCCGATATGTTCCCTCCTGATGAGGTTGTTATGCCTCCCCAAAGGACGAACGAGTACACCGATGGGACATCGCCAGAACGGAACAGAGTGCTCGCGAGGATGATGCGGCAGGCTGATGATGCAGAGGAGCATCGGCGCGGAGTAGTCAGTGTCTATCAGGCGATGACTAGATTCGTTGACGATGGGATAGGTAGGATTCTCGACAAACTGGACGAGCTTGATCTTCGCGAAAACACGATTGTTGTATTCACAGCCGATCATGGTGATTTCATTGGTGAGCATGGAATGGCTGTGAATGGTGGTGTTTTCTACGATGCACTTGTGCGCGTGCCAATGATTGTTTCTTGGCCGAGTGGTGGCGTTCCTCAAGGTGTCAGTGACGATTCAATGACAAGTACGTTGGACATCGTTCCAACCCTGCTTGAATTGCAGGGTTTGGCATCGTTTGACGATATTGGCGCTGGATGGGTACGTGACGGCATTCGGGAATCTTCAGTGCTGGATGAAACTCAGACGCGTAGGATGCAGGGGCGACCTCTGCCGACCGTCACTGCCGCCGTTCCACGCGTTGCATCGTTCTCAGAATATGGAGCGGGAGGCCCGCCAGTAACAATGGAGTTGCTCGATGGGCTAGACAAGCCATTCGGCTATCACACCGTTATCGAAACACTATGGGCTCGGGAGACGGAAGGCCGACGAAAGATGGTTCGTACCAAGCACTGGAAGTACATCACCGATCCGATTGCGCGGGGAGCAACGTTGACTTCTGGGTCGGACGGCGGACCGGGAGACGTAGACGAACTCTACGATTTAACCCAAGATCCTTGGGAACTCCAGAATGTCGCCCATTTGCCTGCAAGCGCTGAAGTCATTTCAGAAATGCGATCGTTGTTAGCCGGTTGGATGATCGATACCGATGATCCCATTCCTGTCGAAATTCCTGAAACGGTTGGGAGGACTGCTCCTCGATAGCGACACCCCAAAGCAGGTTGAAATACGATAATCTTTCGGCGTCCAATTCACGCTATTTTTGATAGGCACTCGCCACTGGCGAGCCTAGAGGTCTCATTTAATGAATCGATTCTTGAAATTGCCCAAGATTCAGCTGTTGCTAGTATCGGCCTTCTTGCTTGCCGCTGTGGCTGTCGCCTGTGGATCTGACGGTGGTGGTGACGGCGTCGCTATTGGCGGCTCTGAAGAGTTCCCGAAGAGGATTCGCGTGGTCGAGTCAACTGTGATATTTAGTGAGGCAGACGTGAAAGCAATCGGGTTTAAAGGTCAACGAGATTTCATTATCGAGTACCCGGGAACCTCGGTCGCAAAGTGGGGCTTCATGAATCAGAAAGAGATTGGTCTTTTGATTTACGCGAGTGCGGAAGATGCTAAAACTCTCGGGGTCACAGCAGCAGAAGCTCAGACGTTCAGACGAGAGGGTGACGGTCAGGCACCTGACGGGAACCTTATCGACCGGATATCGTGCCGTGACAAGGCTGGGGCATCAGCTGTGAAGGCCGAAACGGACAATGGCTCTAAGGCATTCTCATCTTCGTATCTCGACCCTGAAATTGGCGAGTCCGAAAGCATTCTGCCGGTTGGCGGAGCGTGCTCGAACCGATTCCCGACATATAACGATTACACAGTGATAGGAAACATCGTGGTCATGTGCGAAGGCGACGGCCGCAATCTGACTGAACCTTCAACCAACTGCGAAAAAATCGAAGAATGGTTGACGGCATCCTAGACTTCCGAGCCGGATAACGGTTGATTTACGATAATTCGACTAAAAACGGAAGTAAATAAATTCCGCCGAAGTATTGGCTCGAAGTAACAAGATAGCAATAAACGACGTGAGTGTGAGGACGGTCAATGCGACTGTTCTGCTCACGTCGTTTCGCGTCCAGATGTCAGCGATCTTCGGACGATCGAATACGGCGTGCAGCCACAGCGGGAGTGAGTACAGCGAGACGGTAACTCCGAGTGCAATCGCAAGTTTTGTTTCGCGGCTTGAGCTGAATACGTTTTCGCTGATGTAGGAAAAATCACCTTCGCGGAAGAGTAACCAGCTGGCGCTGATGACCACGAACGAAATGATGGTCGTAACAAGTTTCGGCAAGTTGAAATTTAGTTTGTTGAAGGCACGCCACATGAGAATTAGGCAAGCGTGCAGCAGTCCCCAAAGTGCAAAATTCCATGCTGCGCCGTGCCAAAGTCCGCCCAGTACGAACGTAATTGTGATGTTGAAAACGGTGCCGTAACGACCCTTCCGATTTCCTCCTAACGGGATGTAGACATAGTCACGAAGCCACGTTGAAAGAGTGATGTGCCAGCGTCGCCAGAAATCCGCCGGAGAGTAAGCTAGCCACGGATGTTTGAAATTGAGAGATAGCTCGATACCGAGGAGTCGTGCCGATCCGCGTGCGATATCGGTGTATCCAGAAAAGTCGGCGAGGATCTGGATGCCGAACGCCATTACTCCGACCCAGAGCATCGCTGCGCCGGGCTGGGCGGTTGAAAATATGTTATCGACGATCTTTCCGACGTTGTCGGCGATAACCAACTTTTTAAATAGCCCCCACGTAAGTAACGAAATTCCGCTGACAGTCCGATTGGCGTCGAAATTCCGACGTCGTTCAAATTGAGGAAAAAGAGTAACGGCGCGCTCTATCGGCCCGGCGATTAGCTGAGGGAAAAAACTTATAAACAGGGCGGTGTCGACGAAACTTTGCCTGGCGTGAGTTCGCTTCATATAAACGTCAATTACGTACCCAAGAGATTGGAACGTGTAGAACGAAATACCGACCGGCAAGATGATCTTCAATGTCGTGTCGAACTCGGCGAGTCCCACGGCGCTCAAGGCGTCAGTGGCGCTATCGACGAAGAAACCGGCGTACTTGAAAAATGCCAACGTACCAAACAAACCCGCTATGGCGAGAACCAGATACCGTCGGGCGTTCGGTGTGTTCTCTTCAATACCCCTCGCTGCTAAATAACTCACTGCCGTGTAGCCGCCCAGGAGAAGCGCCATTCGAGGGTCGATATATGAGTAAAAGATGTAACTGGCGGCGAGCAACAGTAGATTTTGAAACCGGGACGCCATGAACCAATAGGCGGCGAAGACCAGTAACAGTAGGATTGCGTATTCCAGTGATTGAATGCTCACTGAGTTGTGCCTTTGCCGTCTTGGGCAGTAAGCATCCACTCTGCGAAGAACTCCGTGTAGGTAGCGAGAAAACGATGTTTCAGGTGATACCCGTCGTAGTACATTGCCGCATCGAGTGTTCCATTCTCAATATGTCCGGACATATCGATGTAATTAACATTGTTCGTCGTCAGATATGACGCGAGATCGACGGTGTAGTTATCCAGCGATTCTGGATCGCTCGAACTGCCGTCGGGGTTGGGTTTCGCTGCTACTCGGACAACGGTTAAATCGACATCGATGGCTTTGGTTAATTCGATTATTTGTGGCAGGAACGATTTGCCGATTGCCGAGTTGAAGTTGCCATGGAACTTTGGACCCTGGATTACAGCATCCTGCTCACGTTTGTTGGCGAACGAGAAGAACTGATCAGAGGAGTCGTTCAGTTCTTGCTTTTCGATGCCGGCAATTTCGGCACCTATCGAACTGACCGAATTCGATGCAGCATACGAACTCGATCTGGCGATCGGATAGATGGATACAAATGCATTGAGGATTCGGTCACGTATTGATTGAGGCGTGCTTGGAAGTGCTCCGTAGCCGCTAATACTGGATTGAGATAAGCGTTCGATTAATCCCAAGTCTTCTGGGCCTGTGAAGTAGATCGGGCGGGTGATTAGATCGTCATGGAAGAAGATAAAGACCCGGCTTGGCGGGTTTTCCGAAACAGCAACGATGTTTTTCATCTGGACGTACCAGATTCCGGGAGCTGTTCCGTCGATTGCAAGGGACACCGCAGAGTCACCGGTCAGTTCGCTGAGGTAATCAGCATCTATTCGGGTGTCCAATAGAGAGTTGCCGAGGAAGACGGTTGACGCTTTCGTTAGGTCGAATTGATCGACTACGGATTGATCAAACTGTTCAGGTATGCGGACGCGTCCGAAGACCGCAGGGACAATCAATACGACCATAAGCATGGCAACCAGCGCCCATACAGATAAGTGCCCAGTCGATGACTGATCGGGGTATGTTGACGCTGCGTTGTCTGAGTGCTGCATAGATCGAAAGTTTATTACGTCGCCGAAGCCATTCGCATGTCAAACGGGTAAGCCCAAATCATATTCATCTATCTGACTCAGTTTGGTTGATCTTGTGAAATAACTCACTGTGATAGTAATCGACTATGAATCAGTGTCGCTTGGATGGGCGGGTCGAATCGCTAGGTCGTTCGAATCCGAGAGGCGATCTTCTATGATTATCGACGACCGAGACCATGAAGATGACGCTGTTGACTCAAAGTGACCCCGACGCCGTAGCGGTGTTTGACGATATCGGAGTCTCCCAATTGTAGGGATACTGTTTTTTCGACGACTTAGTTCACTTATTTGAAGGTCCAATTCAGGAGCGTCAAGTATTTGAAGGTGCACTATGAACTACACTCGCGGCTGAACGAACTCCACTATGTTCATGAAAGGTCTTTGAACTTGAAAGCTAATGCATTGAAGGTGGGTGTTGAACGGGGCGAATTGCAAATTGGCACATGGGTGAACATGCTTCGCAATCCTGCGGCGCTGACGTTGTTCAAACAGGCAGGGTTGGATTTCGTTAGGCTCGATATGGAGCACTCTTCCCCGTCAATCGAAACTGTCGCAGACTTCGCTGTGATGGGGCGGGCGTTGGATTTGCCAGTGATGGTTCGGCCACCTGTGGCGAATCGCGAGTGGATAACTCGACTATTGGATATTGGAATTTACAATATTCATTGTCCACAGGTCGATACACCTGAACATGCCGCCGAAATTGTTGCTGCTTCTCGCTACACACCACGTGGTTCACGCGGAATGGGCAGTGCCACACCGGGTAATGACTTCGATATTTCCATGCCCGTCATGGATCGCCTTAAGTTTACGAACGATCAAGTGTTTATCACTGTGATGTTCGAGTCGGCACAAGCTTTCGAACATCTTGATGAGATTGCCTCGATGGACGGTATCGATGCATTGACCCTGGGTCCCCAAGATCTTGCACAGGATTTAGGTGTGTTTGGTACACCCGATCAGGATCGAGTGCTCGATGAGAAACGAACTCAGATCGTCGAAGCGGCAAATAAGTATGGTAAGACGTGCGCTATGTTGGTCGGCTCGGCGGAACAAGCTCGAAAGTGGCGTGATGCTGGGGTGTTGTTGGTGAACTATTCGACTGAGGTCAATGTACTGTTGGACGGCTATCGCTCGGCTCTAGGTGAGATACGTGGCTCATAGCCCGTTCTTGAACACCATAGCGGGTGATCCATAAGGAGATCGCTAAGTGTTCTATTACGCAATCGATGTCATCCGCATGAGCTTCACGTCTAGCGTCCTATATATTCGCGATGCTCCGCAGTTCATTAACTTGAAGGTGAACTGTGAACTTCTGATGGTATTTTGAAGACCCAGATGGAAATCAACTGGCGATAATGAGCGAGCAGGGATATCTACAGAATCGTTCAATGTGAGATTACTCAGGCAGGCGAGACGATCAAATATTGGCGACCGCTAAAAAATGAAATTCAGCCGGATAGTAATCTCGTTCGTTTCTAGGCTGATGTCTTCGATTACTCCTGTTGCGATCGTGCTTCCACCAAATTCGACCTCAGCTACGTTGAACATGGCAAGGTTTACTGTGACTATTTGGCTTAGTTGCAAATCGGGCACCGTATCACCCAACTTTCCGCGCTTTACTTATGTGGCAACAGCATAGCGTACTCATCCAGTCCTGATCTGTTTTTCGCATACATGTGATAGAAGAGTGCGGTTGATACCGCACCCAACTACACTGTCATTGTTGGGGCGTGACCCCAATACATGTTGAATGCTGCAGAAGTACGCCGGAGGGTCTCATCTTGAAAGTTACCGCGATAGAAACCTTTGCAGTCGAAGGACTGAACTCACCTTTGCTGTTTTGCGCGATCAGAACTGATGAAGGTATTACGGGATATTCAGAATTCGGCGAGGGGCGGCTCGCTCATGGTATGCGAGGTCTTGTCGAGGATCTTTCGATCTATGTGATCGGAAAAGATCCGCGAGCAGTTGAAGCTCACTATATCCAGATGATTCGGGCGAGCCGAATGGCATACGGTGGAGCTACATGGCAGGCTATCGCCGGCATCGAACTTGCTTTGTGGGACATCAAGGGCAAAGCACTAGGAGTCCCTGTTTATGAGCTCGTGGGCGGTGCCACGAGAACACATCAGAAAGTCTATTGGTCGCACATGCTGAGTTATCAGGTGGGGGCATACGGGCGTCTAGGCACCGATCCAGTTCGCTCATACGACGATGTTCGAAAGGTTGTTGCTCAGGCTGACGAGTGGGGGTACGACACGTTCAAGACAAATATCCAGCTACCCGGTGATCCGTTCGTGGGACTTCAGCAGGGGAGATCAGGCCCACACGACCAGACTCTAACTAAAGAAATTCTCGGTGCTGCGGTGAAGCAATTCGAGGTAATTCGTGACGAAGTAGGCCCTGACATGGGGCTTTGTCTCGATGTTAACGAGCACTTTAAGGCGGATGGTCATATTCGGCTTGCTCAGGCGTTAGAGCAGTTCAATCTGACATGGATGGAGTTGGATAATCTGGATGCCGTCAGTGTCCGAATGGTGAAAGATTCGACTACTACGCCGATTTGTACAGGTGAACAGAGGCTGGGGCCGACGAATTATCGTGACCTGTTTGAGGCACGTGCAATGGATGTTTGCAAGGTCGACGTTCAATGGCAGGGATTTATACCGTCACGCAGGGTTGCGAACATGGCCGAGGTGTACGACATAAACATCGCTCCACACAATTTTAACGGACATCTCTCAACGTTCCAGACGATGAATCTTTGTGCATCGGTTACAAATGTGAAGATCAGTGAGAGCGATCCGGTTCAGGTTCCGTGGCGTGATGAACTAGTCACCGATCTGCCGGATATCAACCATGGTGTGATCACAATCCCAACCAAGCCGGGGTGGGGGACTAACCTCGATGAAGCTGCTTTGAAGAAGTACGCAGTAAAAAACTGAAACCGAACTGAACCGTATATCTCGCTAGAAAAACACAGTGATATTGATGTGACGACTAGTTGGCATTTTCAGGCATGTCGTAAATTGCTGTCTTGAGCGTCTGAAAGATTGTATTTTGAATGAAATGTTCGCTGAGTTAGCACGTGCAGTGTCTCGAAAAATTGAGCGAACAGGTTATGACTCTATCGTCGAGGAAATTTCGTTCTTGCTGCGAATGTTGTTGTCAGATAACGGGGAGTGCATCGAAAAGCGTGTTTAGTACGTAGTTGATGCCGTACATAAAACCTGACGCGAAGATGAGCGCCATGATGATCAGTATGATCGTACGCTTTCTGACGAAAGTTTTCGGCTTGTCATCAATGCCGAGGGCTTTTTCGATTTTGCCGAGCCGCCCTTCGATAGCTTGTAGCTGAAGGACGATCGGGTGTGGCTGTTCTACGCTGCTCATTACCTTCTAATTGTTAGTCGCTTGCCTGTTCAAAATCATGTGTGAGAACTACGCGTATTGAGTGACCGAGCAAGATTCGGTCAACGTTCGCACACAGACCTATTTGCCATATGAAACACCATGAGAGTATCGAGTGAATGGACATTTCAAAATCTACCGATTCATTTGACGGTGTTCGAATTACTTATGACGCTCAGCCATTGAGGTCGAGACAGATTTCTCCCGCAGGGGACTTCGCACTTGTATTCGTCCACGGTTGGTCGTGTAATAGAAGTCATTGGCTCGAGCAGGTGGCTGCATTTTCTGATCGCTATCGAGTGATCGCTATCGATCTGGCAGGCCATGGTGATTCTGGACTGGGGCGGACCGAGTATTCGATGGAGTCGTTTGCCCTAGATGTTAAAGCTGTACTTGATATCGAACAGATAAGACGTGCCGTTCTGGTCGGTCATTCGATGGGCGGAATGGTTATTCTCCATGCAGCGCGGATGTTGGGTGAACGGGTGGTTGGGCTGGTGGGTGCTGACACGTTCAAGTACCTGCGGGAGGATCCTAGAGTCGGTAAACAAGCGGCACAGTGGCAGGAATTGGTTGATGACTACGAGTCAGCTATCGCTTCGACAGTTTCGAATATGTTTACCGATAGCAGCCCTGATGTGCTGAGACGAAGCATTACCGATGGCATGGTCTCCATACCGCGTGAGGTTGCAATCGGTGCGATGAAGGGGATGGCTGACGATGCCCCGTTGTTCGATGTGGCGGTGAGTTTGAACATTCCAAAACTTACGATCAATGCGACTGGTCGGCAGATGGACGAATCGGCGGCTAGCGACGCGGGTATCAAGATTCGTCACATGCCATCCACCGGACATTTCGTCATGAATGAAGATCCGGTCGAATTTAATCGATTGCTGGACGAGGCACTTGAACGAATACCCACCGGACAGGCATAGACTGCACGATTCCTATTTTTGGGTGAAGGTGAAGGACAAACATGCAAACGCGACGACTTGGAAAAGATGGACCTGATGTATCTGTGATTTGCCTTGGTGCCTGGCCTCTCGGTGGTGGTATGGGGGTAATACCAGACGATCAGGCAATTGCCACGATCCACGCTTCGATCGATGCTGGCGCGAATTTCATCGACACTGCCGAGGGGTATCGGACAAGTGAGGGAGTGCTGGGAAAGGCACTTCGAGGTCGACGTGATGATGTGATTTTGGCGACAAAGCTGTCAGGTGATCATTCATTGGAGCACATGACGTTGGCTGTTGAGATCAGCCTGAGTTCATTGGGTACCGACTACATCGATCTGTATCAATTGCACAGTCCTAGACCTTCCACGCCGATCGAAGCAACGATGGCGAACCTAGAGAAGCTTCGTGATGCCGGTAAGATTCGTTATATAGGTGTGTCGAACTTCTCTGGCGAACAACATCGTGAAGCGGCTCAATACGGTGTCATCAATAGCTCGCAACCTCGGTACAACATGCTGTACAGGCAGCCGGAAGAAGAAATCCTTCCAGCTTGTTTGGAAATAGGAATCGGAGTTATACCTCACTCACCTCTCGCAAAGGCGATGCTCACCGGCAAGTATCGTCCGGGTCATGTATTCCCAAACGATGACGAACGAGTAAACAAACCCGAGTTCGAGGACGATGTGTTCATCCCCGCGATGATGGTCGTAGAGAAGTTGCTCGAATGGGCTGGTGATCACGGACACGAAGGGGCTCAACTCGCGATAGCGTGGACTCTCGCTCATCCTGCGGTTACAAGCTGTATCGTCGGAGCTAAGACACCTGAACAGGCGGTATACAACGCTGCTGCCGGAGAGTGGTCGCTTGCCGAGAACGATATGTCGGAGATAGCAGAAATTCTTGGAGATTTTCAACTAACGGTTTAGGCGTGCCTCGGTAAAAGAAACACGGCTTTCGCTATGCCCACTGATTTCTCCCCTGGACACAGCCCGGCTCGTACATTGTGCCAACTCGTTAGCGGAATGCCAGTGTTACGAAGATTCCTGCAACACTGAGCGCTGCACCACCGAGCGCAAATCGGTTGAGACGCTCGCGAAGTAGTACCGTGGCAAAAACGACCGCCCACATCGGCGATGTGTTAATGAGCACAACAACGACACCAGGTGGGGCATTGTCGAGCGCCACCACAAACGAGAGCGCACTCACAGCGAACAAAATACCTCCGAGGGTCAAACGAGTTCCGTTTCCCTTGAATACTCGTGTGATTCTGGCGGATGGGAACGCAATATTAATTCCTATAAACAGAATTGCCGGAACGAGGTTTCGGATGGTAGCGGCTGCAACAGGGGGAGTTTCTTCGAGTCCGATTACGGTGGATAGGAAACCACCCGCCCAGAGGAATGAAGTAGTGATCCCAAGACCGATACCGATGTAATCGCCGCGAGGTTTACGTTTTCGTTTGGCGCCGATGTCGGTCGTCGTGATGGATTTATCGGCAGGTTGCCAGTTGAGAAGGATCACTCCGCCGATGATTAGAACCGCTCCGCCGATCACTCCCGCCTGTGGTGTGTCGCCAAGAAATAGCCAACCGGCAAGAACCGAGATGCTGATGAAGATACTTTGGGTGGTTGGGTAGACTTTGCTGACGGTGCTACGAGAGAGGGCCAGCCAGAACACGAGTGCCCCGGATGTGTTCATAAGCGAACCGCCTACCAAATAGAGGGCAGATCGGAGTTGGATGTGAACGAGTTCGCCTAACTGTCCGATGACGAGTCCGACTGTCAGCAGAAATAACAGCCCGATCCATACTTGGACAGTGACGATGTGTGTCGGCTTGACGTTTTTGCCTACGCCTTTGGTGATAACCCCTGTGAGGGCCCAGACGACGGCATTTGCGAGGGCTGCTAACTCGCCCATTTGGTTTTTCGCGAGATCAAATTTTTAGGAAAGTGCGTGATTAACGCCAAAGTGTCGGCGCAGAATCATTCTGCACCGGCATTGTGTAGCTTCGATAGCCCTTAATTCGCAGATTGTTTGGCGAGGAATTCTACGAAACTATCGAGCGTCATGGTCCAACCCATAAGCATTCCACCCTGTTCATTCATGTTCATTTGCTCAGTTGAGTCATGGACGATCAACATCGTGAGCTTTGTCTCGTCGCCTTGATCTTCAAACAAAAGCGTTACAGTGACTTGATTGCTCGTATCGCCACCGGCGAATTCAGTCCAGGCAATCTTTTCACCGGGGACGATTTCGGTGTACTTGTTTTCGACCGAATGTTCGCTGACGCTACCTGGCATTTCCATGACGTATTTCCACGAACCACCGACCGAAAAGTCGCGCTCAATAGTTCTGGTCGTGACCATGGTCGGTCCCCACCATTTGTCGATGTGCTCAGAGTCGGTCCACGCGTCGTAAACGAGCGTGCGTGGAGCATCGAATACTCGTTCGATAACGAGTGTACGTTCTGGATGTTCGATGGTTGCCATGGTGGTATTTCTCAGGGCACTTTCGGATGACTTGGTAGCGAAGGCAATCTAGCCCCTCTTATCCCTCCAGCCAGAAGGCGGAATAAGAGGGGCTAGTCGTTTTGTTGAAGTTTAGCTAGATACAGGTCGAGACGATCGAGTCGTTCTTCCCAGTGTTGGCGATACTGGTCCAGCCACTCAGAAATTTCTTTCATTGGTGCTGCATTGAGTTTACGGGGTCGCCATTGGGCCGACTTACTGCGTGCCACCAGTCCTGCGCTTTCGAGGACTTTCAGATGTTTTGAGATCGCTGGCATCGTCATACTGAACGGTTTCGCGATTTCAGACACTGAAGCTTCACCGGACGTTAGGCGAGATAATATCGCCCGACGTGTCGGATCGGCTAAAGCAGCAAAGGTTTTCGAAAGCACGTCGGCTGACATGTACTTAACCATATAGTTATATAACCGATTGGTAAAGTGTCTATGGGTTAAATTTCTTGAATGTTATTGCGTGATTGTATTGACGTGCTAGGCTGTCGGTCGCTTTGATTATGAGATCGACTAGGAGCTACCGCGGTATGAGCCAGACCCACGAAATCGTTGCTTCGACCTATCACCACACGTTTGCCAAGTTTCATCCGATTTTGGCGACCATTCAGCCGGGCGATACCGTGGTTACGAAAACATTGGATTCGGGTGGTCAAGATTTTCATGGTGCCCAGCTTGCCACGCGTGGGAATCCTTTGACGGGTCCTTTCTTTATCGAAGGTGCGGAGCCGGGTGACTCGATTTCGGTTCACCTGTCTAAACTCACGCTCAATCGTGACTGGGGCTACACGTCTATTCGTCTGGGGTTGGTGGCGCTTAATCCCGACCATGTGGAGAACGTATTTTCCAGCGCCTATAAGATGGATCTGGTACGTAAGGATCGTTCCGACTTGCTGCCGTGGGACATCGATCTCGACCGCAACGTTGTGAGTCCGCGCTACCCCGAAAGTCCGTCGCAGGTTTTGGAATTCGCAGCACAACCGATGCTTGGTTGTATTGGGGTTGTACCTGAAGGCGACTTCACTCCCACATCGGGTCCGTCGGGATCGTGGGGAGGCAACATCGACTACAACATGATTCGCGAAGGATCGACTGTGCATTTGCCCGTGTCGCAGGCCGGCGCGTTTTTGTATGTCGGCGACGGACATGCATTGCAGGGCGATGGCGAACCATTGGGTAACGGGATTGAGACCTCGATGGACGTCGAGTTTTCGGTTACGTTGCATAAGGGGCGGGAGTTGACGGGGCCTCGGGTTGAGACTGACGACTACATTATTAGCGTTGGCAGTCAGCCAGAGTTTTCTAGCTCACTGAATCGTGGACTTCAGATGGCGACCAGCGATATGGTCACATGGCTCGCTGCCGATTATGGAATGGAAGACTGGGCAGCGCACACGTTGGTCGGCATGGTCGGCCAGTACGACGTAGTCACGGTCGCTGGCAGCATGGCACTGAGAGTGCCGCGGGAGTATTTGGGTTAGAGGCCCTGGACGTTAGACCTAGGCTCGCTTTGAGTGGAGGCCGCGGGCGCCGGATGGGCGGTTGCCTCGCTCTTCTTCGATCTGGGGTGTTCCATCACCTTCAGCACAGCGAACCTCGAAGAAATGGCCGCCCGATGAGAATGGCCAGTCGTATCGCCAAACAACCCATGTTGTCCCAGACAATGGACTCCTCAACGAAGCTTCTTCCCACGGGCCGTTGTCGACGCGAATTTCGACTTTGGATATTCCACGGGCACCAGCGAAGGCTATACCGCCAACTGGCACGAGTGTTTGACCGTCTTTCTCGTACATCGATTTAGCTGCGACAGTGTCGATCACAGATGTTGCTTGGACCTGCGCTACCGCATCCCATCCTCTTTGGACCCAATAGCCCTCACGGGGTTCGTCGGTGACTTTGATCGAGGTAATCCATCGAGGCTGTTTCATGCCGTACCGGTCGGGACGCCAAATACGTAGCGGGAAGCCATGGTCTAGCGGAAGCGGTTTACCGTCCCAGGCGTAGCACAGCATCATTCGTTCGTCGGATTGAACCTCGTTGAGGTCTACCAATTCATGAAAACCGTCGGCGCTGGAGATATCGAGATACCGTGCCTCAGCGTTTGGCTGAACTTGAGCGAGAACATCTCGGATGCTCACTCCTGTCCATTCGGTGGTGCCGATCAGAGAAGAGCCGACTCGCCCAGATATGCACGACAACGTGACGAAATGGCTCATAGGCTCGAAATTGTCACGTAAGTCACTAAGCGTTAGTGACGCGGGATTTGCGATGAGTCCAGAGATGGGCAACGTCCAAGTCGAACCGTCGATCTCGATGTGGCGAGTGCCGATCGAAACGCTGTAATGATCTTCAAGAGGGGTGTACTCGGGGCGGGTGCCAATGGCTGCTCGCACAGGATCATTATCGTTCGGCAATATTATTCGATTGGGGTCTAGCGATTGATCCGTGTCAGATATTGAAAGTGCGGCATCGAGTTCGCGGCGTGCAGCCCCCGATAGCAGAGAGCCGAGGCCAGTGCTGGCGACGGTGATTACTGCCGCAGCTGAACCTACAGTAATGACGAACTGGCGTCGTGACATTGTTGAACCCGAAGGAGGGTCAATCTGCGATATCACCGGTTCGCTCGTGCTGGAACTCAGGCGGGCATACAGTTCACTGAGAGCCCATCCCCACACAACGAACGCTCCGAGCAACCAAATGAAAACAACCGCTGAAGGTACCGAAGAACCACCGATTCCGACGCTCACGGTTGCTGTGATTACTCCAAATAAAGCACCAATGCCCGTGCCTATTAAGCGAGCTTGTTGGCGATCCATGTTTCTGGCCACACGGAAGTAGATTGCAGCTACTGCGATGCCGGCAAACAAGAACTGGAGGACAGCTATGGCTCGTTCGGCTGTCTTGGCTGAATCCGCTACTCCCATACCAAAGAACCGTAACGTGTCGATCATCACGTCGATCCCATAGGTAACGAGATACCCTGGCAGTTCGCGAGTCAACCGATCAAATACGTCGTAGGGGGCGAATGGTAATTCTGCCAGTTCAGACGCGAGGTACAGCACGCCAAGCAGTGGCGCAGTGAGCAGCGCTCCAACGACTAAACCCATACGAATTCCGTGGATCTTCATATCGTGCCTCTCGAACACATTGCTCGACGAATCGGCGGCTGAAGTAAGTTCATGACCGCTCAGTGATCCATTAGGGGTCACTCACTTAACGTACACCGCTAACCCGTCGACAGTTTTGAGTTGAGGCTCTGGAATTCGAAATCGTAAGACTCTTGTAAGGATTAGAGGGGGATTTGAGGCGTGGGTGTGTGGGATTAGGTGTTGGCGTTGACCCAGCTTTGGGCGGCTTGGAGCATGAAAAGGACTGCGGTGGCGCCGGGATCTTGAACACCGATGGAGCGTTCGCCGAGCCAACCTGCGCGGGAAACTCTTGATTGCATTTCGATAGTTGCGGTGGTTCCTGCTTGGCACGCGTCTACTGCGGCATCAGTCGCTTCTTTCAGTGACTTTCCTGAGGTGTGCGCCTCGTCGAAGGCTTCTATTGCAGGGGAGAGCGCGTCGAGCAAGGTCTTGTCACCGATCTTCGCCTTGCCGCGATCCATGAGACCTTGAAGGGCGGCGCGTCCGATAGCTGCGATGTCTGCTGCACCGACATCTTCTCTATCCTTGACCACAGCACCGCCGCGCATCATCGCCGTCGCAAACAAGACGCCGAACGTCGAAGCTGCTGCACGGTTGAACGCCATCCCGGATCGTGCAAGTTGATTACTAGCTGGCGTTCCTTGGAGATCGCGCGAAACGGACATCACCGCTTCCATACCGCGGGTTATCGTGATGCCGAGATCCCCATCACCGATCTTAGCGTCTAGATCTCGCAATATTTCGGCTTGCGGAACGACTTCGTCTGAGATCGCTTTGAATATGCCGAGGACTTCGTCTGTCATGAATTTCTTTCTGAGTTTTCTGGGCTTTCTTAGACCGACCGGAACTGCGTTCGTAGCGCATAACGTATCTCCTGCCCATTATTCCCGTCCGGTCACGGAAGGAGGATGATCGTGACGATTCACTCGTCCGGGGGAGAGACGCATTACGGCGTGATTGAGACGTAAATACCGCCGAGCCGAGCCGTGTGCCACGGTGTGCTTTGATGGGTTGTTTGATCCAGCACGATTCGACTCGACGATACGAAATCAGATCTGGTTAACGCCCGAAATGCTGCGTCAGGAGCGGAGAGTATGCAGGAGCATCGAGTAGCTTCACCATGTCATCGTCGACGAGCTTGCAAATGCTGATCGACGCCCCGGCCATTTCCATCGACGTTGCATATTCGCCCACTAGTGTGCGGTGAATTTTTATACCTCTGTCCCTCAGGATCTCTTCAGCCTTGTTGAAGAGAATGTAGAGCTCTTCGGGCGCTGTTGCACCCAGACTGTTTACCAGAACGGCTGCGGTGTCGCCTGACGAGAATGGAAGATCCGGCAGGATACGATCGAGCATCTTGCCAGCGATCTCATCGGCGGTAAGCAACGGACTTACCTCTACACCGGGTTCACCGTGGATACCCATTCCGAGTTCCATCTGTCCCTCAGCCACCGAGAAACCAGGGATGCCGGCTGCGGGGATGGTCGTGCCGGAAAGAGCGACACCCATGCTGCGGGTGTTGAATATGGCTTTCTCAGCGACGGAGTGGACAGCGTCTAGATCACGTCCCTCTTCGGCTGCCGCCCCGGCAATCTTGAATCCGAAAACGATACCTGCCACACCACGACGTCGATTAATTTCGGCGATAGGAGCCGAGGTCACATCGTCACGTCCGAGGGTGGTCTTCACGGTGATGCCTTCAACCTCTGCCATCTCGGAAGCCATATCGAAGTTCATCGTGTCGCCAGAGTAGTTTCCGTAGAGATACAGAACACCAGCACCGCCATCGATGGCCTTGGTGACATCGAGCATGTCATCGGAAGATGGCGATGAGAAAACGTTGCCGACGCAGGCACCGGTGGCGAGTCCTTTTCCTACGTAGCCGAGGAAAAGAGGGAGGTGTCCAGAGCCACCGCCTGTTGCGATGCCGACTTTGCCAGCGACAGGTGCATCGGCTCTGATTAGCGCTCGAGTGCTGCCATCGATGCGTTTCAGATAGTCGGGGAAGGCTTTGAGTATTCCGGCAATCGTCTGGTCCTCGACGAGTTCCGGGTCGTTGATGATCTTGCGCATTGCCATCGTATATCTACCTCTGAGTTGCTAGGAGTGAATCATGCGGAACTCTATTTCGGGTCGGACGTGGTGTCAATTTGTACGACTGATTGAATGTGTGAGGATACGAGGAATGTTGGGTATTAAATCAGGCCATCGACGATGAGCCAGATTCCGAATATGAGGAATATCGTTGCTGAAATTAGTTTGATGGGTCGTTCGGGGAGATGGCGTCCTATGACAAGACCGAGGACGATGGCGAGAGCATCGGACACGACCATTCCGGCGGTCGATCCGAGCCATGTGCCTAAGAAACCGGTGTACTGAGTTGCCACGGTTATTGTTGCGAACATCGTTTTGTCGCCTAGTTCAGCGAGGAAGAACGCAACTGACACGATAAGAAACGGTCCGAAAAATCCACGTTTATTAGATTCGTTTTCGTCATCGTCAAGTGAATCACCTCGAAGTGTCCACAGTCCGAAGATGATGAACGCGATACCCGCTGCTAGAGCGATTGTGGTCTCGGAAAGGCTGTCACCAGCTAGTCGTCCAACGCCAACTGATCCAGCGTGGATTACGAGGGTTGCCGTAGTGATACCTGCGAGCACTTGCCAGACTTTGTATTTGGTGGCGAAGGCTAGTGCTACGAGTTGAGATTTATCGCCCATTTCCGCTATTGCGATGATGGCGAATGATGCGAAGAAGGCTTCCATCGGGTTCCTTTAGGATATTTTCGACCGAAGAATATTGCGCCTTTTGCGCGGGCGGGCATATGGGGTTGAGGCGCTGAGACGGGTGTTTTGTGTGAGGGTGTTGGGCGTGATTTGCTCCGGGCGTCGTCGGACGACTTGGTCGCAGCGGCAATCTACCTATCCTCTAACCCCTTCCTGAAGGAAGGCGGACTGGTAGTAGCAGTGGGTTAGAGGGATGCTTGTTGGATTAGTCGGTCGATTTCTTGGCGGGTTTCTTCGTCTAGTTCGAACATGTACGGCTTGCGACGATGATCGGTTGTGAAGAGTCCTCGTTTTTTGAGTATGTATTTTTCGACGGCAAGGAAGCCGTCTAACCCTGCCTGGAGTTGCAGCGACACAAGGGCGCAAAGTGGAAAATACGCGTTGTAGGCTCGGTCGTCATCACCAGCTTCAAGGGCAGACCAGACGGCGATTACGGTATCGAGAAACTCCATGCCGGGCATCGTTCCCTTGATACCACGTCGGAAACTATCGATTATAGATATCCCGCCTGAGCCCTCGAAAATCCTTGCCTTACCGCCTGTCGCATCTCGAAGCTGACTGAGCTTCGGGCCGAGTGGAGCAGCTTCCGGCTTGAACATGATTTTCTGATCGCCGAACGTATCGAGAAGCTCGACATTCAGCTGCATCGGAATTTCCTGACCGACGTATGACGACGCATCTTGGATGATTACCGGAACATCAACACACCGGACGATGCTTGAGAAATAGTCTCTGAGATTCGCCAAAGAAGTTTTAGTTGTAACCGGCGGGATCACCATCAAAGCGTCACAGCCGTACGACGTAGCCTTTTCAGCGTACGAGCAAGCCTGACTTGTTGACTCTGCCCCGACACCAGCCACAAATACACGGTTGCCGCGATCAACCGATCCGATCTCACGGTGTAGTTGATTTCGTTCATCCTCGGAAAGCCTGAGAAGCTCCGAAACCATGCCGGTGCAATAGCCGTTGATATCACGCTGTGATGCCCACTCAAGCTCACGGTGGAGACTTGTCACGTCGAGCTTGTCATCGTCCGTGAACGGGGTGTGAACGATCGGAAGGACGCCCTGAATACTTGTTGGCATATGTTGTGAGATCGACGGTTGTCGTGGTTTTTGGTTGGGTTGAGAAGGGTGGTGCTTAACTAGGCACGAATTAACGGCTCGATGATATCAAGCGAGAGCATGGCTGAGGTTGAATGTGGACGCGTTGAATAGGAAACGCGGGGCTGCATGAGCTGGCGCAGGGTCAGACGGATTGGAAGTGCGTTTGTGAATCGCACATCTACGGGCGAGCGGTCGCTGATTCGGCTTATGTTTTAGTGGGTCCGAATAGTTCTGGGTGTCCTCGAAAGTCGCGGTCACACGTCGCCATCGCGTAATGTGCCGGGCATATAAGGCACACATGCATTTGACTCAGCCTCTAGCGCCTTTCCAACGAGGAAAGGGAGGACTGTGATAACGCTGACTCGACCTCGTCATCTTGAACATCATGCTTCGACTAGCTCGGCAACATGTTCAAGCCTTATCGAAGGCTTCAGAAACTAACGAACCTGGTAAACGCGTGGGCTGCTATTCCACCCGTCATTTATTGGGATAACGAAGCTGTTAACATCGCCAACCTGATAATGCACCTGTCGGAATCAGTGCGTGATTCGGTGAATGAGATTCCTGCTTTCGACCGACTTTCGATCTGGAATTCAACACCTGGGAGCCCCGATTAGCTCGGGGTAATTTTGGGCCGGGAGATTAGTCTCAGCCTGAGAGGTTTTGTTTGGATGTGCGACTAAAGCTTTATTGAACCGGTCGTCATTAGATGACTTAGGAATTCGCTCTAATCTGCCTTTACTCCGGTCGTGCCTACGCACTTGGGAGATAGAGGACAACACACCTGAGATGTAAGCCGAAACTGAGCATTGGAAGCTCAGCCTTGATTCAGCGATCGCTCGCTATGCCGTCTGACCCTGCGCGAGGTCATGGAGCTTTCGCGGGCTAGTGACGCATTGGTCACTAAAGGTCAGTGTCGTCTGAAAAGGCGAATTTGGTCAAGCGCGGATGTCACTTAATTGTTTAACGGCGAAATCGGGAGTGAAGTGATCGTGATGGGGTTCTGTTAGAAACAGAGAGGGCCGGACGCCTGTGATAGCGTCCGGCCCTCTGGTTTCTCAAGGTCAGTGCTGGTGCTTAACCGGCATCCTTAGCGGCTGTGATCCAGCCGTCCCAAGTTACCTGGTTGGCTGCAATCCACTGATCGACGTGACTCTGGATGTCGGCATCGGAGTCTTCGCCCTCGTTCATCTTGTTGTTCTGGTTTGCGACGGCTCCGAGCGTGAGCTGCATCTCTGAGAACAACTTCTTCGCTGCCGGGTTGTCATCAATGAACTCATTGTTTGCAACGACCTGGATGTCACTGGCAGCAAATCCCATCAGGATGGGGTCTGTTACAGCGCCCAAGATGCCGGAGTGCGTCAGTTCAGCTTCAGTGAGGCCCTCAGGGTGGACCGCACCAGGAATGTTGATCCAGACGACGTCTTCGCCCGGTACTAGCTGGCTAACGGTCCAGTTTGGCGTCCACGTGTAAAAGAGGATGTGCTCGCCATTGGCGTAGCGCGCCAGCGTGTCGGCCATCGCCGGTGAGTAACCCGCCGTACCTTCATTGATGAAGTCACGGAGATTAAGCTCGTCTAGATGATAGCTAATGATCGTGTTGCAGCCCCAGCCTGGAGGGCAGGCGGTCAGGTTGGCTTTTCCGTCGCCATCCGTGTCATAAGCAGCGGCCACTTCAGGTCGCTCAAAGTCTGCAAGCGAAGTGATGCCGAACTCATCAGCACCGGCCTTGTCGATAAGGTAACCCTGGAGTGCTCCACCTTTGACAACAGTGCCGTAGATGTCAGCACCGGGGCGGAATTGCTCTGCGTACTGGTTGTGAGCAGGGAACCATCCGTTAGCCCAGAAGTCGACCTCACCGAGTCCGACTGACTGGTAAAAGAGTGGGTTGTCGAGTTCAAGGTATTCTTTGACGGTGTAACCGAGTTCTTCAAGACCACGCGAGTAAATTGCTTCGTTGAAGTAACCGGTATTCCAAGTTGCTCTTGCTGACTGAACAGTCACGCCGTCTCCGGGCAAGTCTGATCCGCTGTCGTCGCTTGAACATGCAGCTATGGCGAACAGAGCGATGCTCAGTACGCCGATTAGGCTAAGTAGTTTTCTGTATCCTCGAATATTCATAAATCCTCCTACAAGGGTTGTCTCTACACAGGGCTTCCTGTGTTGTTTCTGCCACTCATCATCCGGTTCCAGACTCGCCCAAAGACGGCTTTCATGGAGATGGTTGGTGATGCGTTTTCATTTGGTTTGCCTAGTGACTGAGTCATTCGGTCCAGCACAATTGCAAGCAGGACAATGCCCGTGCCTCCAACTGCTCCTGCTCCGAAGTTGAGCTGGTTGATTCCCTGCCTGACTAGTAAACCAAGTCCTGGTGCTCCGATGATGGATGCGATAACTACCATCGAAAGCGACAACATAAGCGTCTGGTTAACGCCTGCCATGATCGTTCGCAAGGCAAGCGGCAACTGGATATCAAACATAACCTGCCTGCCAGTGGCTCCGAATGACTGGGCAGCTTCAACGACCTCTCGATCCACTTCACGTATGCCCAGGTTGGTGAGCCTGATCATCGGTGGGACAGCGAAAACGAAAGTGGCGAACACCCCAGCTACAGCCCCAAGGCCGATGAGCATTACGATAGGGATGAGGTATACGAAACTCGGTGTCGTCTGCATCGCATCGAGCGCGGGGCGCAACAGCGATTCGAACCTGTCGCTCTTTGACGCGACTATTCCAACAGGGACACCGATCAACACGCTGATAATTACGGCGATCACAACTAATGCCAGCGTGGTCATCGTCTGATCCCACACATCTATGTGCGGAAGGATTGGGTTCCAACCTCCCAGCAGCCCCATCGCAACTGCGGTGAACAGTGCTATCCGCCAGCCGGCTAGCTTCCAAGCGATCAGCACGAGTGCGATCCAGCCAATCATGTCGGGAAGACCAACAAGCGCATCGTTCAATGTGTCGAAAGCCCAGTCTACGGGCGACTGAATGGTCTGAAAGAACTCGCGGGTCTGCGCGGTGAGCCATGGAACAAACTCATTAGCCCATTTATCTATAGGGATTACGGTCTTCGTAAAAAAGTGATTCATTGGATTGCCAATGGGCGAAACGGATAGCCCGAGACGCTCAGATAGTTCAGTTCGCTGCCCCAACCGGTTGGTAGTCATCAACGGTTAGTGCACCGATGATGTCTGATGGATCTGCGTGACCAACGTATTCACCACGTCGGTTCATGGCAGTGAGGCAACGGCCTTCAGCGGCAGCATTGAATGCTTGCATTAGCACGGTGCTGGCTGGAGCTACCTCTACCGGGAGACCAACTTCCATACAGTCAGTCACTCCGGAGTCAGCGGCCATCTGCAGCGATTCCATACTTACGCAACGTTCTGGTTCGCCGTCCTTCATCACGATGCAGCATTCCGATTCAGGAGTATCGGAAAGTTTGTTCATTGCTGAGTCCACCGTGTAGCCTGAATGGTTCAGCGTGACGATTGGTTTCATGACCGATCGGAGAGTAAGAACGCGTCCGCGATCAACATCGCGGGTGAATTCATAGATGTACTCAGACCCTGGCCTAGTGATGATGTCCTGAGCGGTGCCGATCTGCTCGATTCTGCCGTCACGCATGATGGCTGTACGATCACCAAGCTTCAGCGCCTCGTTCAGGTCATGCGTGATGAAAACGATGGTTCTGCCGAGCTTGTCTTGAATGTTCAGCAGCTCGTCCTGCATTTCACGCTTGATGAGAGGGTCGAGCGCACTGAAAGCCTCATCCATCAGCAGGACTTCAGAGCCTGAGGAAAGGGCTCGTGCAAGTCCAACGCGCTGACGCATGCCTCCGCTGAGGTTGTCAGGTTTGTAGTTGCTCCATCCCTCAAGCCCTACCATGTTCAGAGCTTCTTCGGCCCGTGGCCCACGCTCTGACTCCTCGACGTTCTGTACTTTCAAGCCGTACTCAACGTTTTCCTGCACAGTTTTGTGCGGGAAGAGTGCGAAGTGCTGGAAGACCATCGATACTTTGGTGCGACGAATAGTCCGCAACTCTTCGGAATTGGCTGCGGTTATGTCGACATCATCAATCTTGATCGTGCCCGATGTGGGCTCAAAGAGGCGGTTGATGCAGCGGATGAGGGTGGACTTGCCGGAGCCAGATAGGCC
>JABMNN010000029.1 GCA_013204545.1 Chloroflexota bacterium
GTCGTGTAGATCGCGTAGAACGCCATACTCATAGCGACAGTAGAGCCGGAAACAGTAAAAGTACTGGCAGCGGTAGCGAAGAGCACGTTTCGGACGATTTCAACGAACCTGCTGAAGTTCCGGATCGAGTAATGACTAAGGTTTACCCTTTTGGTATTCCAAAAACTGCGATTACCGAGATCGTGAATGAAACCAATGCCCCTGTGCAGGTGGTCGACTTCGCAGATGCTGGTGAAATATTCGTAACGACAAAATCGCACTATGGTCGACGCCCAACTGCTGTTCGCAAAGCTGAACGTGATGGCATTATGGTTCATGTGCTGCGGCGCGGAACGAAGGAACAAATTCGACAGTTCTTGAAGCGGTTCAGCCATGACAATGTTCACGCTGCAAGTCTCGAAAACAGCGATTTTGAAGAACACAATCAAAGTGGGCGATCTAGGGAAGCACTAAAGGAAGCCGAGATAGCGATTAGTCGAGTTATTTCAGGTGAGCAGCGAGTCGAACTAATGTCTCAACCGCCGTACATCCGTCGACTCCAACACGGCTTGGCAGCCCGTAGCAATCTTGGCTCAGCGAGTATGGGCAGAGAGCCCTCTCGACGCGTTGTAATCAGGCGTCGCAAGGGGTAGGGTTCAGAGCATATTTTTGAGACGGGATTGCGTCTCATCTACTGAGAGCTTGAGGATTGAAAGTTGGCTGGCAAACAGCAGGAAGAAATGGACTTCGGGGCCGATACCGAGCGCATGAAAAAGCGCACGGTTGAAGGTGGTCTTTTGATTACTTTCGAAGGCGGCGAAGGAGTCGGTAAATCGACTCAGTCCGGCCGCCTATTCCAAAAACTTCAAGGCTTTGGAATAGACACAATACATGCTCAAGAGCCGGGAAGTTCTGATCTTGGAAACAACATACGTCGTTGGATCAAGCGATCCAACTCATCTTCACCGCTTGCCGAAACGCTCCTGTTCGAGGCGGCTCGTGCTCAGTTAATGTTCGAAACGGTTCGTCCTGCACTTGATCGAGGCAAAGTAGTTGTTCTTGATCGATTTACGGATTCCACTCTCGCTTACCAAGGGTATGCACGCGGAGGCGACCTAAAGACTATCAAACAGTTGAACGATATCGCCACCGCAGGACTTGTACCTCATTTGACAGTACTACTTGATCTCGATCCTAAAGTAAGTTTGGCACGAGTTTCAAATGAACCAGACTTGTTTAGTACGGCAAATGTTTCAGGTGCAATCCGAGTCGATGATGAGGGCCAGCGACGATTTGAACAACAGCCCCTGAAATTCCACCAGAACATTCGCAAGGGCTACCTTGAGATGTCGAAGACCGATCCTCGCTGGTGCGTTATCAAGGCCGACCAAGCGGGTCATCGAATCGCAGACGCTATTCTCAAGCGAGTCCGCCGACTTCTCATCGAGCGTGACGTTCCTGAAACGTTGTTCAAAAGCTAACGGTCTTGCTTCCACCGTCCTAGACGGCATGTCTCAGTCGCCGCTCGGCAGCTCACCTTGGCTGATCTGCGTATAGCAGTAGCGTAGCCACTGGTGGAAGAACGTATTGCGATGCATTCGCCACCTGTTGACTGGGTTAGCAGGGTCGAAGTTCCGGACAGGAAGAACCGAATCATCATTAGCATCACGAATCACTTCGTACGCCAACCGACTAGCGCTATATTCCGGGTGCCCCTGATGCATTAGTACTTTTCGATCGGTCGTCTCAAATATTGAATAGCCCGATTCCACTCCATGCGCCAACAGGTTAATCTTTCCGATATCTCTCGCCCGCAACAGGTCTGAATCCGACATGCCAGCCATCCGACTTTGAGGCGATAGGAACATGTCGTCCATAGCACCCATAATGTCGTGATCCTGCACGAGGTTGTTCAATTCGAATACACCGAACAATTTCTGCTTGAAATCTACTTTGCTGATACCTTCAAGGTACGCAAGTGCGAACGCTCCCCAACAAATTCCAAGGGTACTCGGTGTGTGCTCGCGAGCATGCTTCGCTATTTCAGTAAACTCATTCCAGTAGTCGACCTCTTCGAACTTAAGATGCTCAACAGGTGCGCCGGTAATAATTAAACCGTCAAGCGGTGAATCTTTAATTGCTTCCGCATAGCTCACATAGTGATCGTCAAGATGTCCCGGCTCCCACGTTTTGTAGCGATGAGATTCCAGGCGGATCCAAACAGGTTCGATCTGCAGTATCGACAGGCCAAGCGGAAGCAGCAAATTGAATTCATACTGCTCTCCGAGCGGCATGATATTCATGATCCCAATCCGTAGTGGCCGAATGTCTTGTTTTTCGGCTTGAGGAATCGGAACCCACTTCACACGGTTTTTTTCGATCTGAGGGAGGGCGTGGTAATCAGTTGGCAGAACAAGAGTCATGAGAAAAATCTACCGATCACGAGCGAGTAAAAGTCGCCCGTGATCGGTACTAATACTTAAGTTCAAACTAGCCTATTGCGTCGAAAGCAGACTGGAAATCTTCTTTGATGTCTTCAATGTGCTCCAGACCGACTGACACTCTGACCATGGTCGGCGTTACACCTGAAGCCAATTGATCTTCTTCTGAAAGCTGCTGGTGAGTTGTAGACGAAGGATGTATAACCAGAGTCTTCGCATCTCCAACATTCGCCAGATGGCTAGCAAGCTTGAGACTATCAATGAACGTCACAGCATCCTCGTGTCCGCCCTTTAGCTCGAAGTTCAGCATCGCGCCAGTTCCGCGCCGGGTGTAGCGCTTTGCAAGTTCGTGGTAAGGACTCGACTTTAACCCAGGGTAGCTAACGGCCTTAACCGCAGGGTGCGCCTCAAGCCATGTGGCAAGTTCTAGCGCATTCGCAGTGTGTCGTTCTATACGCAGGCTCAATGTTTCCAAACCCTGCAGCAGCAAGAACGAATTGAATGGTGATTGAGAAGCACCGTAATCCCTCAGACCTTCGAGCCTTGCACGCATAGCAAAGGCTACGTTTCGTCCTTCAGGAACTCCAAGCATGTTGCAGATATCACTACCAAATCCAAAAGCACCCCAGTGCACCAAACCGTGATACGCATCGCTTGGCTCTGAGAACAGCGGGAATTTGCCGTTACCCCAGTCGAACGTTCCTGCATCAATGATCACACCACCGATAGTAGTTCCATGCCCACCAATCCACTTTGTTGCACTCTCAACCACTACATCCGCACCGTGTTCGATCGGACGAATAAGTGCGCCAGCTGCGCCAAGTGTGTTGTCGACTACAAAAGGAATGTTATGTGCCTTCGCAACCGCAGCAATCTTCTCGAAATCGGGAATGTTAAACCGCGGGTTACCCATTGATTCGACGTATATCGCCTTGGTGTCCTTATCGATGAGCTTCTCGAACGACTCAGCTCTGTCATCAGCGGCGAATTTTGTGTTTATTCCCAAACGCGGGAATTGAACCTTGAATTGGTTGTAAGTTCCGCCGTACAAGTACGGTGACGATACGAGATTGTCACCCATCTGCATCATATTCGAGATCGCTAGAAACTGAGCTGATTGACCTGACGATGTCGCCAGCGCTGCCATTCCGCCTTCCAAAGCCGCCATGCGTTTTTCAAATACATCGGTCGTTGGGTTCATGATTCGGGTGTAAATGTTCCCAAATTCTTTTAGACCGAACAGGTTTGCGCCGTGCTCGGCGCTATTGAAAACGTAAGACGTCGTCTGATATATCGGCACTGCACGTGCGTTTGTTGTCGGGTCGGGAACCTGACCTGCGTGTAACTGGAGGGTCTCAAATCTGTAATCGCTCATTATTTTCCTAACTGATCACCAACGTGTACGTCTTTGACTCGAACATGAACAAAATGCCACAGGGCGAAACCATGCGCCGCGAACTTGACTACGTGAATCAAGTCCTTCCCGCAGAGGGGGTGTGAATCATACTCGACCAAAGTCACAAACGACATAACCACACTGAGCAATACGCACTTCGTGGCAATCATTTGTTCCTAACGCCAATATAGACACCAAGAACGGCGGTCTCAACCTGAACGCAATCTATTGCGTATAGGCAGAAGGTCAGATGCGGAATGGCATCAAACGGTTCTAGCTTCTTTCGACAGCCTCGTAAACTAAAGCCAACGTTCGTTTGAGCCGACGATCATGCTTGGGTTCCCCCGGCATGCCGTTGAACACAAGCGATACCGCAATCCCTCGCTCTGGATCGGCAAACCCAGTCGACGACTCCTTACCACCATGCCCAAAGGTGCTCGAAGATGCAACAGTGCCGTAACCGTACGGAACAACCGGACTGTGACGTTGGCTATCTATAAAAAATCCCAATCCTCGATCCATCACAACGCCAAACGTTTCGTCCAATAACCCTTCGTGCTGCCGAGTCGTCAGAATAGCCAGTGTCGATTCTGAAATTACCTGTTCTCCATCAGAAGAAACACCATCTTTCAGCAGCATCGAATAAAACTTGACCATGTCATGAGCCGGACCATGGAAGCTGCTGCCGGGCCGTACAAATCTGCCTAAACGCTCCGATGTGTAAGCCGGGTTGACCGTAATTGGTTGGCGGCGAGAATCATGCATGGCAGCACGATTTTCGCCGAGTCGCTCGGCAATCTCAGGAGCAACATTCGGAAATGTGCCGGTCATACCTATAGGATCCAGAACAAACCGCTGCACGAACGATTCGTATGAACTGTCGCTCGTCCGTCCGATCACTTCACCAAGAATGTGCCAACCCGCCGTCGGTATGTACGCCGATCGCTCCCCGGGAATCCATCCGTCGATGATTCGAGAATCATTCAACCTATCGATCACCTCGGATCTAGTCGCACCTCCATCAGCAAGGGAATCATCATCCAGTCCCGATGTGTGATTCATGATGTGGCGTACCAGAATTTTTGATTTTCCGTGCGCCGCAAATTCAGGAATGTGCATCGCTACCGGATCATCAAAGCTCAGTCGACCCGAATCAGCCAGTACGCCAAGTGCCACAGCCGTAATCGGCTTGGCTGAAGAGAAAAGTGGCATAACCGAATTATTGGTCAATACCACGCCAGAACCAACCACACTCTCGCCGACCGCGAAGTCAGCGATCACATTGCCATCCACCGCCACACACAATTGCGCGCCAGGATGGAGCCCCTCTTGAATCTGCTCTTCAAGAAGGTTTATTACCGGTTTAAACGAGAGACTAAGAATCGAATCGGAATAGCTGTCTAATAAGTTCACTCAATCATGGTATTGATCGCTAGCTACCCTAGTCCAATACGATCTACCCGAATTCCGGTCTATCTAACACCTGGCATCCATACGAAATATGGGTTTCACTAAGCTTCGACGACGAGTATTCTCGTTCTCTCAATATCAGGTCGTCGCCATTTCTCTCACACACGCGGAGCATGTACGGGTGAACAAGAACACACTGAAGCAAAAGTTAAATCAAGGCAAAACCACGATCGGACCTTTCGTTGGTTTACCATCACCTGCCATGACCGAAACGATGGGCTGGATGGGCTTCGATTTCGTTGTCATCGACTGCGAACACGGCCCGATGGACTACGAAACTGCCGAACACATGATTCGTGCAGCAGAGCTCTCAGGCACGACAGCTATCATGCGCATTGGGCTAAACGAACAGCAGCACATTCAGCGTTACATGGACGCTGGTGCAGCGGGCGTAATGATCCCGCTCATCAACAATGCAGCCGACGGTAAAAAAGTAGTCGACGCTGTGAAATACCCACCGATAGGCAAGCGAGGGGCATTCGCAGGACGAAATGCCCGATTTGGTCTTCAAGACATGGCTGAATACATCAAAGAATCGAACGAAGAGACATTCATTTCACTGCAAATCGAAACTCCTGAGGGAATCGAAAACGCCGACGAAATCATCGCTATTGAATACGCCGACGCTATATTCTTGGGACCTGGCGATCTTTCTGTGAACTTCGGTATTCCGGGTCAGACGATGAGTGACAAAGTTGTTGATTCCATTCAAGATCTGCACGAAAGAATTACGGCAGCAGGTAAGCACACCGGAACACTTGGCGTCACAGTTGAACAGACACTTTTCTGGCATGAACGCGGCGTTAAATGGCTGGTTAGCTCAGCTCCGAAATTCATGCAGTCAGGCGCAGCCGCCTACTTGGCTGGTGTCAAAGGCCCGTTAGGTCTTTAGACACACATGTCTAATCCACGTTTCACACCACATCAGGCAGTAGGCAATCGTCTGAAGGCACGCGGCGAATCGTTCGATGACATGCGAGTCGGAAAGAAAGTCATACTCACATGGACCGAGACGTGGGCAGAACAGCTTTCCGATGCGCTTGGTGCTACTCCAGCCCCACGCACGATGTTCATCGATACGTTCTGGCTCAAGACTGTTGATACACCACAGGGAGGCGTAACCGTAGCGTTCGCACCCATCGGGGCACCCGGAACTACCATGCTGATGGAAGATTTAATCGCTTGCGGGGCCGAATCATTCATAGGAGTTGGAGCTTCTGGCGGACTCGACCCCAATCATCCAGTCGGCGACGTACTAATCCCGAATGCCGTAAAGGTTATCGACGAAGGAACGTCGCAGCATTATCCAGAGCGTGGCGACCCAACAGCCGATCAAGCGATGATCGCGACACTTTCTTCGCTCATCAAAAAACACGGTGGTCGCACGGCTACCGGCGACTGGTGGACGACGGACGGCTTCTATCGTGAGATGACCGACGATATTGCTCGACACATGGAAAGTGGCATTCTAGGAATCGATATGGAAACGTCGGCGATGTACCGAGTCGCCAAGCACCGAGGCGTTTCGTCCTGCAACATCCTCGTTGTCAGTGATGAGCTATGGACAGATTGGAACTACGGCATCGATTTCTCCGAGTTCAAAACCGGAGTAAACGCCATGCACGCCACCGCCATCGAATGGGCAAGAAGTTAGCGTTAGCGAACCGGTTACCCAGCCAATATCTTCTGTCGAACCGATTCCAGCACTTCCCTTGCAATTTCGATAGCGTGTGCTGAGTCGGTTGAGTCATATAAATCCGCAGGTACTGCTCCACCCACCGCATCGGGATTTCGTGCGCCAAGAGCGTGTTTGTCCAATAGCGCCCCGACCGATTTCACGAAATCAAACGATGGGTCGAATGCCATAGCGTCTTCACAGAGATCAGAGAGATGATCTCCCCAAACCATCTCAGCTCCCTTCTTATAGAGGAAGCCCTTCACAACTTTGACTGCCGTCTCGTGAGCTAGGAAGCAAGCAAGCGCATGTCGGTCTGCCTCAGCATTCGCCACCGCCGCTTGAAGATCGGCATCTGCCTGAGCGAGCCAGCTTGTGGATGAGTCTCGATTAGCCATGATGTCTATCCGTAGATCCTTTCTCCGATATTGGCGGCATCGTGCAAAACAGGATCAGATCCGTGAGGATTCTCGAACTCTTCCGGGGTGTAAACGTAGAAGTTAATTCCGATTCGAGGTCGCAAATGCGTGGTCCAGAAATCGGCTCGCCGATGCACAGGCTCCTCAGTTTCTTGAACAACAACCAAATCCAAAACCGTGCCGGGGCCGACATCACCACGTGCAAATGGCCCAATTAGGAACATCGAATTCATCCCAAGCTGGGGCATTTCGTCAATAAGTCGCTGTAGTTCGGCATCGAGCATCTGCCGACGTTGTGCGCCAAAGCCGAACATCATCGGCATATAGGAAATCCTGATCGACTGAGACAGGTACTACTACCAAAGATCAAAGCGATTGATGCCATCAAACCGTATACAGCGTCGGTGCGGTTGGGCGTGCGTAGATTTGATCACTACTCAATTCATACGCCTCTTTGCGATACACCTGAATCCGGTGGCAGCCAAAATCTGGAATGTACATCAAATCACCGTACACCCTGACTGACATCACACCTCGCAGTCTCTTCACATCAACAAGATCCGTGTCTTCTCTCGACCTTAACACTTTGGGGTTTGCCATTATGTAGGTACGGCCGCTTTTCGACAGCACGGCATCTCCCAGAAAAACGTCGACGAACTCACCATCACTATTGAACAACTGAACGCGGTGGTTCCCGCGGTCCGCAACATAAATATCGCTGTGCTCGTCCACAGTAACTCCGGCAGGTCGGTTCATCTCACCACGCCCAGATCCTGTCGATCCGAATTGCATTAAATACTCGCCATTCGCCGAGAATTTTTGCACGCGATTATTCCGCCAATCACCAACAACAATCGCTCCGTCATTTGGATCAATCGCAACACCCCACGGCATGTTGAACTGTCCGTCACCATCTCCCTTTTCACCAAAAACAGACACGAACGTGCCATCTACAGTGAACTTTTGAATTCGATGGTTCACAGAGTCGACAACCAACAGATTACCATCAGAGTCGAACGCTATCCCGGAAGGCCGGTTCATCTCACCTACACCAGAACCATGAACTCCCCATGAATTCAACTTCACTCCGTCTTTTGACCAGAAGCTGATCGTGTGATTTCCTTCGTCGGATACAACCAATGAATCGTCGGGTCCTGCGATCATCTGAACAGGCCAGATAAATCCGCTACCGATATCACCTAAGTCTTCGTCGTCCCAGTTAGTACGCCGAATCTGGCCGCCCGCGCCATCTGTTCGATTCAAGGTATAAATATCTCGGTCATTACCTACGACTAAGTCTGTGGGGTACGTGGTAACTCTGCGCATTCCGAGCGTGGTAAAAAACGGATAACCAGCGCGAAGTAAAGCGTATGGTTTAGTCATTAATTCACTCCTCCTAGCTAGACCAATGTCTTCTTATAAGGGTTGAATTGCTCGAATTGGCCACCAACTATATCGATAGGATCAAGCCCCATCCACTGGTTCAAAATCGTACTGTAAACACTACGGAAATCGATCGTGAAGTCCATATCTTCACCAAACTTCCAGTCAGCCACGGCAAGAGATGGATACTCTGAGTAGAGCCCACCCTCAACGTTCTCTCCAATCAGAAACGCGCCGCCGCCAGTTCCATGATCTGTGCCTGATCCGTTGTCTTTAATGCGGCGTCCAAACTCAGTGAACACAAGAATGTTCACCTCTTCACCTGCATCGTGATCGCGAAGATCCTGCAAGAAGTCTTCGATTGCGTCAGTGACTTCTTTCAGCAATCGAGCATGTGTCGGAACTTCCTGTGCGTGGTGATCGTACCCACCATGAGTCGTGTAGAAGATTCTTGTGCCAAGTCCGGCAGTATGAACCCGCGCAACATCTCGTAATGACTTTGCGATTGGATTGTCAGCGTACTCAACTTTTGACTTGTACTGGCGCGGCGCCTCAGTGAGCATGTCAGCCCCGGTAAGGACGTTGCTACCTGTCTGGCTCAGGTAATTCATCACTTGTCCTGAGCCAATAGCCGGGGTGTACATACGTTTGAATATCTGTAAATCTCGCTCGCGCTCTTCTTGACGTTGGATTCCAGACATCAGTCCGTAATTATCCAGATCACCTATCGACGTAGCGGTAACGCCAGGAGCCGCCAGCGCTCTCGGAAGCCCACGTCCAAAGTTAACCGCAGTGACTGGGTTGGAGCTATCAGGGTCGATCTCTCGAATCACCTTCGCAAGCCATCCCTCTGTTGCAACAATTTCCGGCTCACATGTGTGCCAAATGTCCATCGCCCTAAAGTGCGAACGGCTTGCATGCTCCGTGCCCACTCCTTGAACGATCGCCATTTTGCCTTGTTCATAGATACGTTTGAAAGCAGCAGCCGAAGGATGCCACGCTAGTGTGTCGGTAAATGGCAATGACTTATCATCGGGAATACCTACTAAGGGTCGATTGTCGTAATAGATACCTTCGGTGAACGGAATCACCGTATTCATGAAATCGTTCCCGCCGGATAGCTGGACAACAACCAAAACCGGGGCTTTTGTTTTTCCGTTCTTCTCAGTTGTTGTCATTTTCGTTCTCCGTCATAGTGATGATGCAGATAGGTCTAAAGATTGCTACTAAGTTCGATTCAAGCAAACTGAAACTCCCTCGCTGAAACCACAAGCGTGAGCATCTGTACAACACGAGTCGAGCTTTTTTCCGTTGCCCGGTCAGAGCTCCAATCCAGTGCACCCTCCGTTTTAGCGTGCGCCACGAGAGTCTCTCGAGTTCCTGCTTCGACTTCGAGCGGGCCTACAAGATCTAGAATCTGGCCAACCAACTGCTCCGGACTAGTCAAATTGCCACCCGCACGAATTCGATCGATTATGGCCTTCACACCGGGCTTGCTCGGATTGTTCAACGTATCGATGGCGTAGTTAACCCGCTCGGTCAGCGTGCCGCCGTCGATCCACTCTTTGCCGGTGTGCCATCCTTCAACACTCGGCGGATCCATCAGCTTCTGCCCCATCGCAACAATGGTCTCTTCGAGCTTGTGCAAATCTGGTGCTGGCTCGCCGTACTCACCAGAAAGTTTCAAAACACCAGCTACAAACTCAGTCGGTGATTTCACATGCTTGAAGCGAGCAGTTTTGAACCATTCGGAGTTGAACAACGTACGAAGAACGACTTTGATATCAGCGTCCGAATCCTTCCACGCCTTCGCCAATTCGTCGATTGCTCCGGGATCTGCGGGTGGCTCGATGCTCCATGCAGGTACCTGTGCTTCGTCGGCGACGAAGAAATTGTAGAGATGCCTGCCGATAAATCGAGCAGTAGCTTCCTGCTTGGCGATAATGTCGATAATGTCGCTGCCATCAAGATTCCCGGTGTGACCTAGGAACGTCTTCTCGCCATCGTCATGGTCATCAGCCCTGAATCGGTAATTCACATCAAAATGTCCGAACGGGTACAGCGCAACCGGCGTCTCGTATGTCCAGCCAGTAAACGCCCTAGCCGCACTTTTAATATCGTCCTCGGTGTAGTTCCCTATTCCCATCGAAAAGAGTTCGAGAATCTCACGACCGTAGTTTTCATTGATCGCCGAGCCGTGATTCTCGTTGTTGTCGAGCCAGAAAATCATCGCCGGATCACGCGATATTCCGAGCAACAACGTTCTGAAATTCGCCATCCCATTGGTTCGCAGCATTTGAATGTGGTCGACCATCGTCGGCGTATGCTCGCTCTTGGTCCAGCCAGTAGCGAATACGCTGTGCCAGAACAGAGTCATTTTTTCTTCCAGCGGACGATCTGTGTTGATCATCCTGTAAAACCAACGTCCGTTCCAAATAGCAGGGTTATCTTTATTCGCCTGAAGATGCGGGTAATATCTGGTCAATATTTCGTCTTCTGGTTCGGCGAATTTCTCAGGATTCAGAAGATCATCAACAACATCCTCGTACTTACGAGCGGCATATCGTTCGAGCTCGGCACGGTCAGATCCGAATCCGGCACGTCGTAGCAAATGTGCCATCAGAGAGAGGTCAATAGAAGCGGCTGTCGTCATTTCGATCCTCGCGTATTCGCGGCTATTCCACAGATTGGACGCACTTTACCCCATTTCTACGCTGTTTGAGCAATTCAACCGAAATTCGTTACTATCCTCCACATCGAATACAGAATCCGATACTGTCTGAACATATCTCGATAGCTGTACCAAAACAACGAAATGCATTCGTTCTACAGAGAATCTGGAAGACAAATTGAAGAGTCCAATCGAATACGCCACCAGCCTTGGAACCCACTACGGCAATAAGCTCGAGCGATCAGTGGTTTACACGCAAGGCGTGTCACTAAGTGGGCGACTTCGACTACACGAATTGCTGCCCGAATCTCTCGACCCATCCGGTGAGATTGTTCAGATAGTTGCCGAGTATGCGAACGATCCATCAAACATTTTCACTAAAAACGATGGAACAGCGAATTATGCAGGCGTCTGCTGGGCTGATGAATTGGTCGAATCGACAGGAGACGAAAAATACCTCGAACTTCTAGAAGCTACTGCAAATCGATTTGGCCCGACCATCACCGAAGGGCCATTAGATCCCGATATTCGAGTTGAGGACTTCTTCTTTGCAGCAACGATACTGGGGCGAGCATTTCAGATTACTGGCAACTCGAAACACATAGATTTACTTGCCGGATTTCTGGTCTCTGCCGATACACTTCAACCCAATGGCCTCTGGTGGCACTGCAAGGCATCACCGTTCTTCTGGGGACGGGGGAATGCCTTCGCAACCCTCGGATTCGCCGAGGCACTCACCTATCTGCCTGAAAACCATCCTTCTCGTGCCGAACTTATGCATACGCACATACTTCACTTAGAAGGTCTAGCTCACCATCAAGACGATTCGGGAATGTGGCATCAGGTAATCGACTTATCTGAAACCTATTTAGAGTTCAGTGCCACGGCAATGATCGGATACTCGATCGCCCGCGGTCTTCGAGAAGGTTGGCTCGATGATGAATGGCGCACCATTGTTGATAAGGCGTGGAACGGCATCGCTCAACGAATTACCGAGAAGGGCGAACTAGAACACGTCTGCATCGGAACCGGACCGCTTGCAACTCTTGATGAGTACATCAATAGGCCATTTAATGATGGACTCGATGACCGAGGCGGTGCGATGGCACTCTGGTTCGCGGTCGAAATGGCCAGACTTGAAGCTGGGGTCTAGAGGAATATTGCCAGAATGAATTACGACACGATAATCGTTGGCGCTGGAGCCGCTGGTGCAGTTCTTGCAGCCAGACTATCCGAGGACCCCAAACGCAGCGTTCTACTTATTGAGCCGGGACCTGACTATCCAGACTTTGCATCACTGCCTGATGATTTGAAGTTCGGCTTGAGTGGCGTATCCAACCCGGTCGACAACCCACACAATTGGGATTACCGAGCTAGAGGCACCGAAATCTCCGAACCGATACTGGTCCCAAGGGGACGTACAACCGGAGGTTCGACCGCTATAAACGCCCAGATTTTTCTCCGCGGTGCACCGGAAGACTACGACTCATGGGCTGAATCAGGGCTAAATCAGTGGTCGTATAAAAATCTTCTGTCGGCGTTTCGACGGTCAGAGAACGATCTTGATTTCGGTGGAGATTTCCATGGCAAAGGGGGGCCGATAAGTTGCCAGCGATCAAAACGTGAAGAATGGCTACCAGCGCAAACCGCCTTTTACGAAGCGTGTCGAGCGTCAGACATTCCCGACTGCCTCGATCATAATTTACCCGATTCGACCGGTGTCGGACCATTGCCATTCAACAGTGTCGACGGAGTCCGTATCAGCACGTCGCTCGGCTACCTCACCGACATTCGTCATCGTCTAAATCTCACGATCAGCGCAGGTTGCAGAGTACACCAGGTGGTAATCGAAAACGATCGAGCAGTCGGAGTTATTGCCGATTCCGGCGGTGAAATTTTCGAGCTTCGTGCCGACGAAGTTATCGTCTCAGCCGGAGCGGTAGTTTCACCACAGCTATTGATGTTGTCAGGCATCGGACCAGCAGCTCACTTGAGAGATCACGGTATCAAAGTGATCGTCGATCTACCCGGAGTCGGTCAAAATCTTCAAGATCATCCGATGGCTCCGATGGTTTGGAACACAAAGCCCGATTACGAATTTCATTCCGACAAGAAGCGGATGCAAGTTGGCCTGAGGTACACCGCCGACGGATCGGAAAATCGAAACGACATGATCGTCTACTTTAGTTCGTTCGCCACAGAGCGACCCGACCGCGGAGGCGACAGAGACACACCCATCGGTCTCTTAATGAACGTAACTCTAAACATGGCTGATAGCCGCGGCGAAATCCGGCTAACATCCACCGATATCACCGAGCAGCCAAAAATAGACTTCAACTACTTTGCCGCACCCTGGGACCTGACGAGAATGCGAGACGGTGTGAGGAAAATGGCAGAACTGGCTGCCGGTCCAGAGTTTCAGGACATCATCGTTGACAGAGCATATCCAACCGACGACTCTCTCACAAATGACCCCGCATTAGATGAATGGATACGCCGTGATGTCACGACTGGTCATCACATTTCAGGCAGCAACAAGATGGGAGCCGATTCAGATCCCATGGCAGTAGTCGATCAATATGGTCGCGTCCGTGGAGTAGTCGGTCTACGAGTCATCGACGCATCGATAATGCCCACGTGCGTTCGGGCGAATATCAATGCAACAGTCATAGCAATGGCAGAGCGAATGGCAGAACTAATAACGGCCTAATTCTAGCGTACGATGTATCGCATCCAGACAATCTACATGGAACGACCGAGAGGTATCGACAATGACAGTACGTATTTCTGAGGGGACCGTTATCCCTGATTTCGAGTTGAAATCACTCTCTGGCGAATCGGTTAAACCATCTGACTATCGCGGCAAACGGCTTGTTATTTTCTTCTGGGCATCATGGTGAGCATGCCGTGAACAGCTGCCCGTGTGGCAGCAGATGTACGCTGAATTGCAATCAAAAAATGTCGATATTCTTTCTGTCGCTGTAGACCTACAGGGACCCGAAAAATCCCGCCCGTACCACGATGAAGCTGGTGCGGAATTCACAACCGTTGTTGACGAAGAAAACGCGCTGGCAAGGATTTTTGGATACCGAGCGATTCCCAACGGAATTTTTGTTGACGAAGAAGGTAAGCTGCAATTCCAGCAGTACGGTGGATTCGATATCAAGAAAGACGAAATCCGCGGACTGATTTCGGCATTCGCATCCGATGGTCAAATATCGAACAATGCGATCATCGAAACCACTGGTCCAGTTTCAGATCACTTCGAACTTGGACTTGTCAAATATCACAGTGGTGACCTCCAGGAAGCCACCTCGATCTGGCGAGAGGGGATTGCAGTCGATCCGGAAAATTGGAACTTGCGTAAACAGCTATGGGCCGTAGAAAATCCTGACAAGTTCTACGATGGCAAAGTCGACTACACTTGGCAGCGTGAGCAAGTGGAGCAGGATCGTTAATTTCCACAAAATAGCAGGACAACTACGATCTTGGAATCAAGAACACCCTGAATTAGACTAGCCCTAAGAAAATCTATCCAAACCAAACTCTGCGATTTCGAGTGCGGTCTCACCGGTAGTGATCAAATCGGCCATAGCACGTCCGATGACAGGCCCCATCAAGATGCCCTTGCCGCCCGTGCCTGTAGCGATGAATATTCCTTCTTTACCCGGAATTCGACCGAGAATAGGGTTTCCATCTGGGGTGACGGGTCTCATGCATGCCGTGTGAAGAACGAGTTGATGTGATTCGAGTTCGGGCATCATTCTCACTCCGCGTTGAGACAACGATTCCAATGCCTCGGTGGAAGGAGCTACGTCGAATCCGCTGCCATCTTGCACAGTAGCGGCCAGCCACGTTGCCCCATCGGCTTTCTGAACGACCGAGCAAGATTTACCGAAGGGAACGCCATGAACATGCATTCCAAGCGGAGGATCTAACCCCTCCACTCGAACAATCTCGCCTTTTTGAGGGACAATCGGGATATCAATATCAGCCCACAAACTCGCTGTTCCAGACCAAGGGCCCAACGCAAGCACTACGGCATCACAATTGATCTGCCCATCACGTAGTTTCACCCCAACCGCCCGATCATTTGCGTAAACGATCCCAATGGCCTCGCCAAGAACTATCTCGACACCATGGAATTCCGCAGCTTGAGCAGTCGCTAAGGTGAGATTGTAGCTATCGAGCATCATGATGTTTTCCACCAATGCTCCACCAAAAATATCTTCAGAAATCCGAGATTCCATCTTCAGAATCTCGTCAGGTTCAAGCCATCTCGAATTGAACCGGGACAAGCCATTGATGCGATGAACCTCCGCCTTCAGATCAGGTATCTCTGATTCATCGAGCGCCAGTTCTACGTGGGGCATCGTTAGCACTTGAACATCAACACCCGACTCCTCTTGGATCACGCCTATTAGCTCTTGGTGCATCTTGAATGACAAATGATTTAGCGACTCGATGTGACCGGTCTCGTTCGTCGGATTCAGAAGCCCCAACGCAAACCCCGAAGCATGATTTCCGATCGAATCACGTTCAATAACCGTGACACTCGACCCTTCGCTCGCTAGTCGGTAGGCGATTGAGAAACCAATAATTCCGCCACCAATAATCACTACATCGCTGCGGGCGCTCATCGAATCGTCTCCTTAGATTTCATCCAGTCGCCAGTTATTCCTCGATCATGATCGAATGCCAATTCAGGCAGGTCGTCCACGTCGAACACCCGAACATCGAGCGTCTCATCATCAGCTGAACTGAGACTACCTCCGGTAATCAGCGCCTCGTAAACCGCCAATAAAACCGTATTTCCTTCTTCTGAGTAAATACCAACGAGTTTTTCAACCACCACTTCCAATCCGCATTCCTCGAAGACCTCTCGCTCGACCGCCCTCTCCAGCTTCTCCCCACGGTTTACGTAGCCTGAAGGGAAGCTCCATTTACCGATAGCTGGTTCGATCGCCCGTTGAACCATGACGATGCCACCGTCCATCGGCACTATTGCAGCACCCGCGACCTTCGGGTCGTTCCAGATCGTCTGACCGCAATCCACACACGCCGCATGCCCGTTTTGGTCAGGCACTAGATCTGGCAGGTCGTTGTTATGCGTGTTTGCCACCTGAAGCAATTTCCTATCGTTCGTTAGCGTCGTAGGTTCGGTAACTAAAACTAAGTCTGGGGACTGTAACAGAGCGGGCTGAAGCCGGTTGTGATTCATAGAAGCTCCTCAGATCGCTAAAATGTCCAGATGAGCACCTGACTTCCACTCGGATATCGAATGTTCACGAACAATTCGATATGCGGATTTTCAGGATGCAAGTACACTCGCATCTGAAAATAATGAAAAATCTCACATGATCAGATCACTGCTTCGGAACAAGATCACCAAATATGTCATGATGCCGATAGTCGCTATAGCACTGCTCGTGCTTATCGGCGGCGGCTGGTATTTTTCGAGCGTTATTGAGGAAGATGGATTCCGAGTCGACAACGCTGATCCAACGCCAAATCTCAAAGTAGTCGCGATCACAGACGACTCGATCACCCTAGAACAATTACCTGATACAGAGGAAGCAGAAAATCTGTCCGTATCGGCTAAGTGGGGTGTCACAGATGGGGCTAACTATGGAGAATTAGGAAACCTCATATCCGACTCTGGCGGTCTGATTACACGCCAGTATCAAGCATCGCTTGGTGGTTTTAGAGTTGGACACGAGGTGTACCTCGACCGCACAACAGTGCCACATGACCCGAGTGGTAGGTATTTGTTCGAAGAAGTGGTAATTCAGAGCGATATCGGTGAAATCGACGCTTGGTACTTCCCTGTGACCGGTTCGGCCTCTTATCCGTCCGAATCGACAGACACGTGGGCGATATATGTTCACGGGCGCACAAGCAATCGCGATATTTTCTTGAATAAGATGAGCCTGCCCGGAGTTAATTCTCTGGTAATCGACTATCGAAACGATGAAGGAGCTCCGCCGAGCGACTCCGGTTACTACGACTTTGGCACCACGGAGTGGAGAGACGTTGAAGCTTCAGTCCAGTACGCCCTCGATCATGGAGCTAAAAAAATCGTCCTAGTCGGTAATTCAATGGGCGGAGGCATAGTAGTCAACTACCAATTGAAATCTGACCTAGCGAGCTATACGACAGGAATGATTCTTGATGCTCCGATGTTGAATTTCGGCAGAACCGTCGACAAAGGAGCAGAAGAACGAAGCGTCCCACCTCCAATCACGGCTGCGGCAAAAATTTTCGCCACTCTCCGATTCGGTGTCGATTGGAAAGCACTCGACTACCTCTCGCACGCCGACAAACTAACGGTTCCAGTTCTCCTATTCCACGGTGAAGCAGATGACACAGTTCCAGTCGAAACTAGTATCGAGTTTGCTGAGGCTGCTCCCGACATCGTCGAGCTTCACACATACAAGAACGTCGGCCATGTTGAAGCTTGGAACTATCACCCAATTGAATACAGAGAGTTTTTAACAGAATTCATCGAGCGAGTCCGCTAATTTTGTCGATTCACGAATAACATTAGAAGTGAACGTCGACTGCTCACTCGGCCAGCGATCTGAACGTAAAACGACTCCCAACAATTCTTGGATCACCAATCATTGGCATCGGTAAATAATCCCCCCTACTACGAAGGCGATTTCTTCGCCGTACCTCTCAAAACGGGCGGCTACGGCATTGGTATAGTCGTAGTCACTGGGCCGAGAGGCACTGCAGTTGGCAGATTCTTCGGCACAACCAGAGATTCAGTGCCCACGCTTAACGAACTGAAACATCTCACTGAAGGAGATTCAATCCATGTCGAACATTTTCGTGACGAGGGTCTTCAAGACGGCTCATGGAAAATCATCGGCCAGCACCCATCATGGGATAGCTACGATTGGCCGATTCCGAAATTTGGTTGGTTCCAACCGTTTACTGACAAATCAGGTGGTCGTGCATTTGAAATGGAACTCGACGAAAACCTTCGAACGTTCCGTCAAAAAGAAGTCTCGATAGAACATTTCAGGACCCTTCCGTACGAGGGTGTGGTGCCTGCCAAAGCTGCTGAGATCACGGTAACGCTCGTCCTAACCCGGCCCGGCTGGAAACGTCCCATCCCCGGCCTGGACTAACCAACCGTCCTCCAAGCCATTACTCAGACGACCGAGTTAATTCGTGAAGCGGTCGACGTAGGAAGCTAACGAACGAAAACACCACGCCGACAATCCCAGCGATAGCCGCAGTTATCAATATCGCCATAACCGGCCACCAACTGGTTTGCAAAATGAACGAAGGCAACAAGGCCCTACCCGTCTCAGAATAGGCGATGGCGCCAACTGCGACTCGACTCGCGACCAAGCCAGTTGCCACGCCAACTGTCACGCCGATTATCGCAATGATTCCGTGCTCGATCATTGCACTGCGCATAAACCCAGGTTTCGACAGGCCCATCGCTCTTAGATAAGCCGAATCGTGAATGGTACGAGTCGAATCTGATACCAGATACGTCACGTATCCGAGAACCAATGCGATACCTCCGACGATCAGAGACACCACGCCCATCCCCCGCCAACCGGCGACAGTGAGCGGATCAATCACTGAATCCGCAACACGCGCTTCTCGGTCTAACAGTGTTCCGCCTCGGAAGATTTTCCGGATTTCTGAAGTGATCTGTGCGTGATTCTCAGGATCGATATCAAGGAACACTTCATTTGCACTGACATTTACCAAACCACGTAGTTCTACGAATTCAATTAGAGTTTCAACATCGAGCACCATGAACGGATCGCGGGAAGAATCGAGAGTCGGGAACAGATTAACTGAACCGACCGGCACAATCGGGACAAACGCCCCATAAACTTGAACCACCGTAGGCTCCCCGATCACACTGCCCGTCAATGCGAGGAAGTTGTTCGAGACAATTACTGGCACTGGATCACCCGTAGCACTTCTATACAGCCCACGAGTTCCTGCAGCGGAACCTCTACCAAGAACCATCTGTCCGATCCCTGTGCCCGGTTTCCCGACTCCTGGAGGCTCTTCTACATCTGCGTAGGAGTCGTCGAGCCCATTGGAAGTTGGGTATGGGGTCCACAGGCTGTCACTATCAAAATCCTGCAACGTTTGCTCAAACCCGGGACCAATAGCCTTCAAGTCATCGAACAACCATGTCGTGGGGGAAGCACCATCTGATCCAACTTGCATGAATGTTTGAATCGAAACTATTTCGATTGGGCTAACCAAATGCTGTGGCACATCAGTAGCGCGCTTCTCCCATTTTTCGCCAATTTGTCCAAATGTCTGGGTTACTCGACGCCCCTCAGCATCCCTCAACACCACCCAAAAGAAATGGTTCATGACGAACGGATCTTGTTTGGTCCAAGCTGAAATCGAAGTTGTTCCAGGCGGCAATACCAGTGGTTTCGGCTTCGACGGCAAGTTAATACGGTCAAATATCGTCTGCATCGGCTCATCCGCAAAATCGTCACGGAACCACGCAATATCTGGGAATTTGTCCGACTCAATCCCCAGCACGCTGAATTCCAAACCACGATCCGTGGTCCCCACTTTGGCTTTTTGCCTAAACGCCATCGTGGCTTGATTCACCCCTTCGATTTTCAGTAAGTCGTCGATCTCGTTCTGGCCGACGTCGATGTGTACGCTTCCGGGCAACACTCTCATATTCGTGCCGTTGTCGTAGAAAATCTGCTCACGATCACTCCGCTCTAACGTTGAGCCAAGCGTCCCGATCATCACCCCAAGTCCAGTGCCAAGAATGATTAACAACACTGGCAAGGCATACCAGTAAGGGCTGCGGCCAAGCCGCCAGAAACCAACAGCCATCGGAGCCGAAGTGAACCGGGTTGTAATCCAAGACGATGCATTTGTGATCGTTGGAAACACTCGCAACATGATCAAGGCAACCGATATCAGCAACATCACGGGGGCAAACAGAAGAGTCAAATCAGTAACAACTTCACCCTGACTGTCCGTCGACGCAACACCCCTAGAGGTCAACTCCCAAAGGAGCAGTCCGCCAAGAGCAATCAACAGCAAATCGAAATAGAGACGCTGGAATGCGGGCGGACTATCAGGACGAGCACGAGATCGATCTGCATTCGAAATACCAGCCCTCGCCACAAGCAAAGTAGGAACGAGAACGATCCCAAGCGATCCCACAGCCGCCGACAAAGCCCATACCCATGCCATAGGCGATAGTTCGACTGGAAGATTCCCACCGTCAGTCAACGACTCAAAAACAGGTAGTCGACCCGCAAAACCAATTAATGCAAACGCAAGCAAAGGTGCAGTCGCTGCAGGCAATCCGACCGTCACGATCGACTCGATTATCTGCACCCGCAAGACTTGGTATGTCGAAAACCCTCGTGATCTCAACATTACAGTTTCAAGTTCACGCTTCCGGGTTATTAGCCCTGAAACAAGAAAAAGATAATAACCGACTACAGAAATCGCTAAAGCTGCCAGCAACACCGCAGGCAATTCCAAAAATTGCATCTTCTGCTCCATCCGCCGAGTCGCAGCATGAGCGCCAAGCAGAGCTATTGAA
>JABMNN010000030.1 GCA_013204545.1 Chloroflexota bacterium
AATCCGATCAAGATCAACATGGTGGTGCAACGTGGTGTCAACGACGGTTCGATCCTGGAGATGGCCAGGCACTTCAAAGGCTCGTCGCATGTTCTTCGATTCATCGAATACATGGACGTCGGTAACACCAATGGTTGGCGACTTGATGATGTTGTCCCGGCCAAGGAGATCGTTGAGATGCTCGACCGCGAGTTCGGAATCGACCCGGTCGCTCCGTTATATCGGGGCGAAGTTGCGCGGCGCTGGCGTTATCGAGACGGGACTGGTGAAGTTGGTGTAATCGCCTCGGTATCTCACCCGTTTTGTGGCGATTGCACCCGGGCTCGCGTCTCGGCCGAAGGTTCGGTCTATACCTGTCTCTTTGCTACTAACGGCACCGACTTACGCGAAGTGTTGCGCACGGGTGCGAGTGATCAGATCCTCGACGGAATCATCTCCAGGCTTTGGATGAATCGTACCGATCGTTACTCCGAGCTCAGGTCGTCACAAACCGTGGGCCTTCACAAAGTTGAGATGAGCCACATCGGCGGCTGATCGCCAAGAATGGGACAAACCTGTCGGCGTGACTACAGTTGCGTTTGTCCCGCGATGATGTTGGATTATTCCAATATTTCTGTACTCAACCGTGCCCAGCTATTTGTGGCACGGCATGCGAGGTGTAGGAATAGACGCTGATCGGGATCAGATTCATCAATATCAAGTACTTCAAATGCGCGTCTTATACGGTAACTTACGGCGTTGCGGTGTAGGTGCATCACCTCGGCGGTTTTGTTTATCGAGCCCTGGAGGTCAAGGTAGGTAGAAATCGTCTCAAATAAGGATTCCCTTTTGCTCTTACTTAATTTACGCAGTGGTGCAAACAGGACGTCGATGGATTGGTGTACAGATTCGAAGCTATACCACTCAGCCAGACTTTTTTGTAATCCAGTAGCGTCAAAGCTGACGACTTGATTGAAACGACGGCGCGTACGGGCCGAAGATGCCGCGAAGCGAGCCTCCGTTGCGCTAGTGACGATACCGGCGATTGAGGCACGAGCCGATCCAACTCCACAAAACACTTGCAACCCTGGGGTCGAATGTACTAGGGCATCCACGATGTCGCCTATCGTTCGCATTGCTTGGCGTCCTGAGTCGATCTTGATTTCACTCTCAGTAGTCCAAAGTAGTACAAGCATCGAGGGACAGTGCGCTACATGCCAGATTCCGGATTCGTCCGTTATTGCTTGACGTGTTATCTGAGCGAGTTGCTCACGCTGCTGAAAAGAGCTGCCGGGATCGTCGACAAACAATCTGTCGAACTCAATCCGAATTATCATATGGGATCCATCAACTGGGAGGTCCAATTCCCGAGCTATTGCCTCCGAATTGTTATGTCGGTTTGGGTCAAATTGGATCAGTTGAAGAAGTGCTTCCGATGTGATTCGCTGTTTCGACTCTGCCTTACGCTCCTCAACAATGATGCATTGACTGGCCTCAATTGTTAGGCGCCATAAAAACATCTCGAGTAAAGCATCGGTATCTTTATCGTTAGTTCGCTTAGTCACCAGCCAAGGGCCAGCTGCAAATACGGTGCCAGCCGGAACGGATATGAATTCGATGGGGTCGGGGTCATCCTTTAAAGAGAGCCCAATTTCGCGTCCGAGAATCACACTACTTACCGCCACCAACTCTTCAATTGAACTATATTTATTGTTGACGTCACCAATTGCTTCGCTCGCGCGCCGCACCCTGTCGATAGTGAGATGTAGTTCATCGGCCACTTGTTGCGCCATCGTTCGAAGAACGAGAGTGATGTCGGCGGTCGGGTCGAATCTGATCATCGCAATCCCTGACCTTCGGGCCATGGCGCGCGCCGTTGACGAGATAGGTGAATCGGCTGAAAGAAATATGGCTATCCCCAGTGCTTCTTGACTAACGATTCTGCGGACCGCAATATCTAATTGATATGTCGTTGCGATGTGAGAGAGTCGTCGGTCAAGTACAACAAGCGATCCTGCGCCAGCTTTTTCTAATTGTGATAGCGACTCAACGATCCGGACTTCGAACACCTCGGCGTCCTCAGATCCTTCCAATAGGTCAACTGTGCTAACGCCGGTAGAACGAACAATGGCCAAAATCGAACGTAACGAACTCATATTCGCCCCTAAAAATTCTGAAAAATTAGTCAATTATTACTTGAAAACTTGATTAATCTCTTAGTGCGTCACGCCTAGTTAATTCTGTTTTTTCGTCTCCGTGCCCATTGCATTTTGGTTTACGAATGTTTAATCTTACACATCGTTAGGTCTATAAGTTAAATTCTGTCTGACCAAGTTGGAGTGAATATGGAGTTCAGATCAGCAAGATCAACTGATGAGGCTCTCGCGATGCTCGCACAAGACGGTACAAATGCGAAGGTTTTAGCGGGTGGCACAGATTTGATGGTGCAACTTGCGAGGAATGAAATTGGAGCAGGTCTGCTGATCCATATACAGCGGGTTTCAGATCTTTCAGGGATCAGTTTGAATGGACACTTGAGCATTGGTGCGGTTACTACACTTCGTGCGATTGCTGAGTCGCAAGATATTCACAACGGTTATAGTTCTCTCGCTATTGCCGCCGCGTCGGTCGGTGGATGGCAGACTCAGGTGGTAGGTACGATCGGTGGCAATGTTGCCAACGCGTCACCAGCCGCTGATCTGGTGCCGCCATTGCTCGTTCACGGAGCCTCAGTTGTGTTGGCTAGCGAAAAGGCCACTCGTTCGTTACCCATCGAACAGTTCATAACTGGACGCAGATCAACGGTCCTTACAGGGGATGAATTGATTGTCCGCATTAATCTTGAGTCGGTTCCCGAGCGGTCAGCCGATAAATATGTAAAGGTCGGAAGGCGAAGCGCGATGGAGGTTTCCATCGTGGGTATAGCGGTCCGTTTGACCCTAGCCGAGGACCTAACGACGGTGACGGACGCCCGGATCGCCGTTTGTTCATGTGGCCCTTCAGCATTTAGGGCTGATTCTGCTGCTTCGGTCCTGATCGGTCGCCAACTTACTGCTAATGCAATATCCGAAGCCGGCGAACACCTCGTCGCACAAGCGAAACCGATCGATGACGTTCGGGCTTCGGCTTCGTATCGTCTGCGCTTACTGCCACGAGTCCTCAAC
>JABMNN010000003.1 GCA_013204545.1 Chloroflexota bacterium
AGGGGCAAGCTGATCGTGATGGCGGCCATGAACAAACTGATCCGGATCTGTTACGGAGTGATCAAGTCTCGAAAACCATTCGATCCAACACTCAACACAACACCGAGCATAGCTTGATTTTCAAGACGGCATCTGAGTTCTAACAGAACCCTCGATGACATATCGTGCGTACCATGAATGCCAAATGCGCGATACTTTGACACATGAGTGTTGAGTGCATTCGGACGGTCCCATTTGGCTAGCGATTTCAGTTCGGTATTGTTAAGCGAGCGCGACGAATCCGGGAAACGTCAGTGGTTACTGCATGCGTTTTTTGCGGGATGTTTGCTGCTCGTATTCGTGGTGACTTCCGCTTGTTCCAGTGAATCGAACGAACTCGTTCCGCCGGATGTCGGGGGTGATCTTTCAGATCTTTGGACGGTTGAAACGGCTACGCCTGTGGTTGATGATGCCGCTGCCCCCTCCAGCACAGCAGTGCCTGTGATTTCATCTCGACCGCTCCACCGCGAACCAACTGAATCATTCACCGTTCATCAACTTGATATCGAACCGTTAGAAGGAACGGTGTTCGAGAAGCTGTTATCTCGAATGCCTGATAATGAGATCACTCGGCATTACACCCGACTTGGAGATGTCTCAGGCATTCTGGATGCGATGGGGTTGGAAAGCTTTGCACCCGGTGCTGGTAAAGAAGAACTAGAAGGATACTTCGAGTACCTCAAGGGTTCTTCAAATGCGTTCAGCATTTGGAACGTCATTGGTGCGTGGCCAGCCGAACAGCGAGACTATCTGACCAGGATCGACACTTTTCCAGATCTTGCATTCGATTGGGCGAGCGTTGAGGCTTTCGCGTATTCATCGAACGTGTTCTTAGTAAATTCATCAACAGATATATCAGGACCGCCGGTTGCTTACGATGTCGCGTTCGGTCATTTTGATCCCGGAAAAACAAAAACTGCACTTGCTTCCTGCGATTGCGACCAACCGTCAGTTCGAGTGCATGAAGGAATCGAATATTTTCGGTGGGGCGAAGGTGACGGTATAGGGCAGATCAAAGATCGCTTCAAACGTCCGTTTTACGATCACCTCGGAAGAGGTCCGCACCTGTTGGTAAGGAACGGTGAAGCCTACTACACGATGCATGCTGGCGTGATCGATGCGCAAATCGAAGTGATTCGCGGAATGCAACCTTCATTGGCAGATGATGACGAATACATCGAAGCTGTACAGATCATGGCGTCGCTCGGAATTGTGAGCGAAATCTCGTTCAAGGCTGACGGTTTTTCTACGGAAGCAGTAGCGATCTCACACACCCGCGTGCCCGAAGCAATAACTCTGGATGTTGAAGCCAATCCGCTAATGCTGCCGTTCGAGTTTGCAGCGTTTGGTGCGGGATTCGATGGGGTGCGTGAATTTACTGGGGTTGTGCTTGCGCACGATGATGCTGCATCGACCGAACAGAACGTGAATCTTGCGCTTGAACGACTATACAAAGGCGTCGCCATTCGACAAGCCCCCGGTCGTTTTACACCGTGGACTGAGCTCGTGGACCGAGTTGATATCGCTACTCAAGGGAGCTTCTTGGTTGCTCTGATTTATTTCACTCAAACATATGGTTCGGGGTATTTGTTGATGCCGAATACATTGTTGGTGTACGAGTAGGGCTAGCGGCGAGGGATTCTGCCACGAACTGATTACCTACGCCCAGTTCCAACCGAAACCACAGAAGGTCGATACAGAATCCACCCTCAAGTAATCGTCTGTTGCTCGGCATCCACTCTGTACCGACGCCAGAGTAATGTAGCTATTGCTATCCCCCCAGTCACAAGCGCCACCAACTGTGCCTCTTGGATCTCCCCGAAAATTATTGTTTCCTGCCTGAAAAACGTCAGGCCAAACCGTATAACAGCGTATCCAAGAGCCGTCAGCAGGAAGGTTGCACCCACCGGCGAGATGAACCTTCTCCCCAGTCTCAGACACAACAACAAAACAGCGACAGCGACGATCTCATAAACGGGATATGGGTGAGTCGGCATATTCAAAAGATGAGAAGGGAGTACAGCACTCGGATGTTGGTAAACCAATCCCCAATTGCCACCAGTTGGCTCCCCCCAAGCATCCCCATTTGTTAAGCAGCCCAAGCGTCCAACCATCTGGCCAACGAGGAGTGCCGGCGAAACGGCATCCAATAAAGGCCAAATCGTAAGCCCACTCCTCCGCGCGCTCACAACTCCTCCCACAATGCCCCCCAGGAATCCACCGTAAGCTGCCATTCCACCATGCCAGAAGGCGAACATTTGCATGGGATTGGATAAGAAGTAAGAGGAATGATCCAACACATGCAAGGCACGGGCGCCTATCAGGCCTCCGACAATCGCCCAAAGAGCTACATCACTCAACGCTTGAGAAGGCGCGCCAATCAACTTGGCGTTACGGATGCCGATCCACGTCCCCAAACCAACCGCAGCGGCGGCAAATAGCCCATGCCACTCGATCTCCAGCCATCCGAAGCGGAGTGCTATCGGATCCAAGCCGAATTCAAACATCAGGACATGACCTTTGCTAACGATCTTGACCAAAGAGAATCGGATTCAATATCTCGGGACTCTAACCTGTACCGGCTCAACTATTCGATGCGCCATAGACGCAAACAGGCTGTCGAGTTGCCCTGAGCAGAACTTATGCCGACTGAGGCCAATGAATAAGATTCAAGGATTAACGGCTCTCATTGTATCGCTACCTTACACACGACTGATTTGCTCCAATTTTCAATCGCAGACGATACACCTTGCAATTCCGAAGCCGCCGAAAACAAAGCTAACCTAGCCGCTTACCAACGGCTCCGCCTGAACTCAATCTCGGCACAGAATAACCTCACTCGAAACTGCGTCCTCAGGAACGGAGCAATTCGATTTCGTTACTGGTTATTGGATAGCGCCATCAAGTAACTTTCGCCGGTCGGAACGTCCGTAATTTCTAAAGCATCAAACTGAATGGCGATGGACTCAGTATTGTTGAACTCCCCGGCAGAATTTGATGTGTTTTCGAAACTGTTTATTCGCTGGGAAGCTATAAAACCGCCAGTTAATACATACATGGTGCTCACATCTGTTGCGCCGGAGATAGTTGGACGATAAATACGAATTTCAGCCGTTACCACTTCGTGTTTATCTAACGCCCTCATCAACTGTGGGGTCGCTTTGTCGATTGATTTAACAATCGTGAACGGATCATAAATGTTCTTGCCTGTAGCCAAATGTGTCGTTGGATCTATTGTTGCGTTACCAGAAAAACCAGCCCACACAAGTTCGGTGAATGCAGACACATCCTCGCCACCAATTTGGACAATACTATTTGCTCCAACCACCGTGATTCCATTGATCGTGAACTTCGCGAAAATCCCGTTATTCGCAGTCAATCCATCGCTGGATGATGTGTTCGTATCGGCGATTACAACCCTGTCACTCCCTCCTGGGCCTGCAACGGCGATTACAACCGCTAGAGTGAACGCCGATATTACGGCCAACACCAGCAGTGCCCGATTGAAATTATTACCAGTAATACTCATCGTAATGTCTCCTCGACCTCGATTTATTCCGCTGCCCAATTGTTAGTTTTTATCATCGACTGCACCCAAAGAATCTCAATAACTCATCGGGGTCGACTGTATGTGAAAGTGCAAGAGAACTCGACAACCGAGCCACCGAGTTGCCGTTGATAATTAGCTGCGGAGGATCTGGCGCTCCCATGTCGTAAGCACTCTGATCTCCGAACATCGAGCCATACTTACTCCCAAGACTTCTGAAGCTTGTTGGAGAGTATTGAGATCCGTAAGCTCCGCTGAAATTGCAGATTGAGTCAGGAGCGATCGAAGATCTGCTAACCGTGCCAAGAAATATGCCATCGAACGATTCGATCGCCGCACCGATCAATGTCGAAAGCACAGCAATCTCAGGGCTTGTTCCAAACGGTCCCGATGCGAATGTTCCTTCACCGGAAGATACTACTGTGGTTGGAGTTGGCACCAAAGTGGGTTTTGGCGGAACAGGTGTAGCTGTTGGTGGAACGCGTGTAGCCGTGGGCTTAACCGGAATAACGGTAGCAGTAGCGGTCGGTGACGGCTTCGGAGTCGGAGTTGCAGCCGGTCGCCTCGGTATGGCAACAACTGTACTAGAAATAGATTCGCCCCAAGTAACCGAACTCAGTGGAGCTCTCGATGTCATTAACTGAGTGATTTTCCCGCCCGTAGCTGCCACAGAATTGACTGTCGATGACCTTCGCCCAACAGACGCGAACGTTACCGATTTTCCATCGGGTGACCAAACTGGAGATTTGTCATTCGAACTACCAGAAGTGATCTTTTTCTGACTATTGCCGTTCGCCAGCATCGTGTAAATCGCAGTTGTGCGATCACGACTCGCTCTTCGCATAGAAACGAACGCAATTGATCCACCATCTGGCGACCACGTAGGATCAGTTGAGTTAGCCGCCACATTCGTGGTTCGTGTTGCAGATTTCCCCTGTGTGGTCATGGTGTAAATCTGAAAACCCGGGTCTCTCGACCGTTTCGAAGAGAACACAATCGTCTGACCATCAGGCGACCATGCAGGGTCTATATCTTGAAATTTATTGCTGGTAATTCGAGTGTCGCAGTTTTTAGACCTGCGTTTGCAACCGGCGGCGGGTATCACCATTATTTCCGAAACGTTGTAACGATTCGTTACGTAGGTAATGCTCTTGCCATCTGGCGACCAAGCAGGGCTCGTATCGGCAGAAGTATTGGTAGTAACACTTAGTGGCTTAGCCTTAGAACCTGCCTTCAAATCGACAACGTAAATCTCAAAATCACCACCACGGTTCGACGAAAATGCCAACCAGCGTCCATCTGGCGAAATCGTAGGCTGCTGGTCATTCGTGCCTTTGCTAGAAAATGCCGCTCGCTGAGGTCTCTGACCGGGGACTACCGACCATATGTCGCTCGATCCACCGAAAGTCGATTCGAAGTAAACGGCATCCCCTGAAGTCGCCTGCGCAGCACCGCTGGCGGAAGCGACTGGTGCCACTCCGGTCACGGCAACTACCGCAAGAACCAGCGCCATTGCGATTCCAAATATCGATGAATACGTTTTAGTGCGCCGAAGAATCAAACTCTGCATATAAGAAAAGCGTCCTACTTATCGGACGCTGCGGCTGAACCTTCGCCATGACCAGCGAAGTGAACACCAGCACGAATAGCTGTAACCAGCGCTGCCGGCGCAGTAAAGATCGACATCATCCGAACGATCAGATTTATGTCTTCACCAAGTCCGTCAGTGACCAAGTTAAGCGGAGTGAAAACCCCCGTGCTACCAATTAAAACCAGCGCAATAGCCGCGACGAGGTAAGGCAGCATCTCGGTTTGTGTGATGTTGAGAATACCGACCACAAGACCCAGTAACACTAGAACTAATATCAATTCGCCGGAGTCGGGCCAAAACAAGCCAGCAATTATCGCTAGCACATACCCTGCAATGAAAGCCCATGATCCTAATCGACCAAAGACACCCTCATGTCCTTTTACCCAACGCTCAAGTGAAGCCCAACGTTCCATGTCTACTGCCTCCAAATGGCATCGTACAACTGCAAGGAAAATCCTACCGTTAGCCATGCCGTCTGAACGCTACATTTGATCTCGAACTGAGAATGGCTGGCGGCAGTCTATTGTTTCATTGCTGTCGGGTCAACGAATGCAGCGCACTATTTCCGTTTCTTACTCACAAAACGGTTTTTGTAAGCGATTAGTCCAATAGGGAAAAGCAAAAAGGCAATCTGCCCGATCCCAGTACTTCTAGAAGGTATGGCAGCGTTACAAGAAGATCCGCTCGCAACTTCTGTTATCTCTTCTGCATCGGTTGATGAAAGTTCCGCAGTTGGTAGAGCGTTCGTTGGCACAACCACCGTGTTAGTTGGAGAAACAGTGGACGTTGCAGTAGATGGTGCAGTGCTTATCGGCGGTGACGCGCTGGCAGGCACCGTTGTTGCAGTATGAACTGACGTCGCTGATACAGCTATCAGAGTCGGTGGAACAGTCGTAGCAGTTGGAGATACCGTCGGCACTAGCGTCGGAGTCGGTGGAACAGTCGTTGCAGTCGGAACTTCCGTAGGCACCAGCGTCGGAGTCGGTGTTGCCTGTGCTTTCCGGAGAGCCTCAATTACGAATTTAGACAACCCATCTGGCGAAACAAGATTGAACTGGATGGGATCAACATCGGGATCCACCGCTACCCAGTTGAACGTCTGAACAGTGCCTTCATCAGAAATTCGAACAACTCGCACGTTCTCCAAGCCATGTTTATCGACCCATGGTTTTCCGACCGTCAATCGCAAGGTCATTTCGCCAAGCACGCCATCAAGTTTCGTCTTGGCTAACCCGACGACGTAAGCGATATCTGCGATTTCAAGATCACCGGCAGCCGCTAAGCCGCTAACCGTGTTCAGCACATCAGCATCTGCAACTTTGGCAATCGACATATCCATCGACGAGCCAGAAGGGAACCCTGTAATCGCCCCGAGAATTTTGACTGAAGCAACGCCTACTTCCGCATCAACATCTGTGAAATCTCTTGATCGAGTCGGTAAATCAATCGACATCGAGTTAATGGTTGCCGTGGCCTGCCAACCATCTCCAATAAAATCTGAAGTATTCACAAGAACCCGAATCGTATCGTTGCCACCAGCATCGCGAATAGGAATCCGGAGCACTGTCTCGTTATCTCCGCGGACAATCGTGATACCACTCGTTGGATCCGTCAGGCTATCCAACCACCAACCACTCGCAACTGCCACAGGCACCGTAATAAGTTCACCAGGGCTCCCAATAGCGACAACGCCACCTCTAACCTCAATCAGAGCATTCCATCTGTCCCGGGCGTCAGAACCAGCGGAAATACTCACTCTCTCGGGAACCACTATGCTCGCAATAACATCGCCATCGGCGTGAACTGTTTTGACACCGAACGAAGCTGTCACAACCAGTACGGTTGCCAACACAAACAGGAACACCATCGCTATGCCGCGGTTGTGGAGGGATTTGAAAAACATAATTCCAAGCATGTTGTAGTGATATTTCGAGTTCGATACGCTCAGCGACCAAATCGCGTAAGTGGCGCCAAGATTTGTTCTTATTCATTCCGAGTACGAATGCTCGAAATGTATATTATTCCCGCAACGCTGAGTAGATTCTTAGCTGCTGAAACATCTCCGCAAATCCCTGTTTGAGAAGTCAAGAAAAGATTTTTATAGATTGAATAGTTCATCCAAACTTCTCATTGGTCTGATAGCGGCAGGCGGAATTGTCTTGTTAGTGACTTTGTTGCTACCAAGCTCAATCGCACCAACGTGGGTCAAAATCGTGCAACCTGCGTTATTACTCGCCGCATCAGTATTAGCTGCAGTCAACGCCCGATCATATAGATCCGATCTTCGATTCGCCTTCGCATTGCTCGCCGGTTTCTTACTGCTCTACGGACTACTCAACATTGAACCCTTTAACGATCAAGCGTTTGCTTGGCTCACCGACAGCTACTTTCGCTGGTTATTTGTCTACCAACTTATCGATTACACCTTCTTACTGGGATCGTGCTTCTTTGTGATCCGGTCGATCATGCTCACTCGAATGACGATGATCACGTGGCTATCAGCCGCACTCACCGCGGCTCTCGGATCGGCTGTCGTTTGGACCGCTATTCCCACATACGATCAGCTCACATCCATCAACGGCGACGCTGCAAACATCTACCTAGTGATAAGAATATTCGACGCACTTGTTATAACCGCCCTAGTTCCTGTGGTCGCCATATATATCGAAAATGCTCGAAGCCACCAGAAAGAAAGTGCATCGTTTGTAACCGCACTTGCAGGAGTAATTGTTGGGCTTGGTTTCGTTTACATATACGAACTCGCTACCGGCGATACGCTACTGGATATCTCAGCCAATCAAATAATGACAGGCTCACTTCTCGATGCGATGTATGTACTCGGGTATTGGGTGATCGGGGCAGGGCTGGCAGCCCACTGGCTTAATCACAGACTCGCATTTGCTGATCTCGACCGTATTTTGGAGCCAGCAGTTTGAACCAGCCAACAGTGAACCACGACCGCGCTGTTGATCTTGTCTGGGCTCGATCACTCGAAAAAATCATGAAAGGCGAAGGCCCAGCCGCGGTCCGAAGTCAACTCGGTGACGAAATAGATTCATTCATCCCTCAAGTCGCCACCGGCGTATTGCTTTCAGCCAATCCAGCATTCGCACGAATTCTCTACACATCGGCATACGTGGCTGCCAAGCGCAATTCATTCTTCGCCATGCGTAGACTTGGTATGCCATCGGATTTTTTCTGGAAATTCGACATGTGGAGCGATGAAAAAGCGCAGTCAACCATCTCGAAAGTAGTCGAACGCTTATTCAAGCAGCTACTCCATGCCGGGCGACAGGGATTGCTCGAATTCTTGAAAGTCGATGTACCTGCAACTCGCTTCGAAATTGCTTTTTCTGATTGTGCCGAGTGTCACGGAATGATCGCTGAACGCACCGCCTGTAACTTCCACGCCGGCACATTCGCTGGCATATTCGGAGCCATGCTTGACCGAGATCTCGATTGCGTCGAAACTGCCTGCATAGCGGCAGGTGCTGAACGATGTACGTTCTCCATCGGCCTTCCAAACAATCGAGATATTGCGGTGATGTTCGACAAAAACATGACCGACATCAACGTGACGCCTATTCCGATCGGCCGACTCGACACTAGCTCGAATATTGAGCGTCGAACGATAGATATTGGCTACTACCAGCAACTGCTATCCAGTGCGATCTCTGGCAATTTATCGACGCTTGAACGGACCTGCTTCGATACCGGAACAATGGTTGGCAACCAGCTCGGTGAAGTATTAAAATCGCGATTTGGTGGCATCACTAACGAGTCTGTGAGCGCAATCTACAGAGAACTGCGATACCTCGATCTAACTATCGATCTATCTTCGAAGCCCGACATCACCATCTCTACATCAGGCGCTCCTGAAGCTACGGGAGCATTAGCCGACACTGCGTTTGTGCCATTTTTGGCAGGTGAATTGCAGAGTCTGCTCAACATGGCGGGGCACAAAGTTAACTTCTCGAGAATCGAAAAACACAGTGAAACCCAGAACGTCGACCTAATCTTCGTCCCAGAGGTCTGAGAACCCGTCATCAGAAGCTGATTCGCCGTTCTTAAGCTCATCCGGCTGTCTGTTCACTTTTGAACCCTTCGGCGCCTGCTCAACTTCCGCTCTCGCAAAACCGATTACAGCCAGCGCCTCACGTTCAGAACTATTCATCGCCTGCTCAATTCGCAACATACGAAGAACAATCGCATTAGCCTCTGCGGCATCATTCGAAGCTATCGAAACTCCACGGTCACGAATGACATTTATTACATGTAACACGACGCGAATTAGTCGATTATCAGCAGCATCATGGCCAATCGACTCCAGTAAATCGAGATACCTACTGAGGATATTCACACCTGACGGCACCTGATCTGCAAGCTCGGATACCCGGTCAGCCAACATAATCAACAACTGGTCATATCCACCCGATGCCAATCGCCCAACAAGAGCCTGGTACGAGTCAATAACCTTGAAAAGCACCTCGTTTTGTTGAGTCACCGCAATAACGCTCAACGAATGGATCATCTGCTCGACGGCACCATCCGAACCGTTCCGTAATGCGATAAATCCGAGCAAATCGATTCTCTCGGCAGCTATTACAGGTGCTCCCTCAGCGCCAATTCGTTCTAAAGCCTTTATTGCCCGCGCTGCCGCTTCCTCTTCATCAGATTGGTTAACAGCTTTGCGACCAATTCTGGTCAGATGATCCGCAAAATACCTATCGATAACAGCACCCGAAACCACCGATTTAAGTTCAAACTGCAACGCTATCACCCGATCTATTGCGCTACGAGTCGTCGTCAAATCCCCGCGATCAATCGATCGTTCAGTAATTTCGACTACAGGCAAAAGTCGGTCATTTCTCGGCGCTACATCAACCTCACCAGTACTGGTCAACTTCAATCCAGCAACGTACTTAGTCGAAATACGCCGCAACAGCTTTTCGATAATGAAATCTGGCTTCAAATAGGAAGCCGTCACAATAAAGTGCGGTATCAACAAAGCGACAGCCAAAATACTCGCAATCAAAACCAGAGCAACAGTTCTCGGACTCTCAAACCCATCCGATCTCGCTTGAAGCAGCATCGCCAGAACGATAATCCCGAGGTAGACGATTAACGTCGACCAGAAAATAACGCTCCGAACGTAATACTCCATTATCCGATGGCTGTACTCCTGGGCAGCGAACTGGATCGCTACAAGCGAAAGGCTAATCACAATCGCGAAAATGCCCGCCGTCGTCTGAATGCCTATATCGGTGTAAACAACCTGAAAACGATCTGCATCTTTACCCGCAAGGCCGAAATCAAACACACCAAGAGCTACTGGAATACCCAACAAAACAAATGCTGCAATCACGCCCAACGGAAACCAGTTATCCCATGATTTCAAATCGATGGCAGATCGAACTTTCCTGAACACAGACAAAAGGTAAACACCCACGACAATATTGTGAAACCAAACTACGAGCCAAGGCATGGTGCGTGTTGCAACGATGCGGGTCAAGTCACGTCCATAACTGATCGACACCCGTAAAGCAGATTCCATCCGGCGATGCCATCAGAACCAGACCTCCTCACCAAATAAGGAAAAACCTCTCCTGCCCTGAACCCCAAGTTCTAACACAACTGGATTAAAGAGCTGTAGCGGACCAATGGAGGTGATAATTGGTCCGCTACAGCTCGGAAGTTTTCGTTGTGAACTTAGCCGATTGCGGCTACTACGCAGCCAACTGATCGCTTTGGTCAAGCGACACATCGCTAACAAACGACACTTTGCTGTCATCCGCCGTCAACTTGAACCTAGCAACTGCCGATGTAAGTACGCCAGCCATGTCGCCGAGTGCCGATGCCGAAGCAACAACCTCTTCAACCTGTGAACTAAGCTCTTCAGTTGCAGCAGAGGATTCTTCTACCGAAGCAC
>JABMNN010000031.1 GCA_013204545.1 Chloroflexota bacterium
CGAGGATTGTCGAGGCGGTGTAGATCGTGTCACCGTGGAACGTTGGACTTTCATGTTTTACTGATTCGTAGTCGAGATTGGCAATTCCACGTAACGAAATATCAGCGACCGTTTGTCCTATGGCTATCGCCAATACCAAAAGGCCGTTTACGAGGTTTTGACCGTGTTGAGTGTTTTTGGCGTAATTGGCGTCGATATGAACCGGATGTTGGTTCATCGTCAGCAGCGAGAACCATGAATTGTCGGTTTCTGAGATCGTTCGACCTGGCCAATGTTTAATAACTTCACCGACTTCGAAATCTTCAAAAAATCGTCCGTAGCTCATCCGATTTGTTCCCAATTATCCTGTGGTCTAGAGTTTAGGCAATTACTCAGAGATTCCGGCATCCCTGAGTACGTTCTTGGCTCGAAGTATTACCGGCATATCTATCATTTCGCCGTCTAGTGAGATTGAACCTCGGCCTTTTGCTTCTGCTTCGGCGGCGATTGCGAGCACTTTCAGTGCTCGTTCGATCTCCGACTTTGTTGGCATAAACACTGATTCGATTACGTCGACCTGAGCAGGGTGAATTGCCAGTTTGCCCTTGTAGCCAATCGACTTGGCGAGCAGTGCCTCGGTGCGTAGGCCTTCAGGATCACGAAATTTCGTAAACGGCGTATCCAACGCATGAACCCCTGCAGCGCGTGCTGCAATCGCGACAGCAGAACGAGGATAGATAAGACCGGGTTCGGAAGCAGTAGTCGAGTTTGTATCGGTGTGATCGACTGTTCGGCTAATTCCCATATCAGCAGAAAAATCTTCGGCGCCAAACGCTGTCCAGCGAATCCGTGGGCTGGATTTACAGATATCGTATGCGTTGATGACTGCTTCCGCCGTTTCCAACCACGGCAGGATGGTTGTGCGACCAACTGTTACTCCGGCGCGTGTTTCAGCTTTCATCAGAATTTTTTCGAGATTCGTAATTTCTTCGACATTCCCGATCTTCCCGATCGAAATTCCGATGATGTCGTTCGACATTACGGCGTTGATATCGTCTTCAGCCAGACCTGATGTCATAGAGTTGACTCGGGGGGCAAGTAATTTTCCTGCCCGCGCAAGCACTGGGATTTGCTCAACAACAATTCTTCTTGCTTCTTCTTTTTCTCCCGAAGGAACCGAATCTTCGAGATCGGGAATGAGCCACTGTGTCTCGAAACCCGCTGCTTTCTGGAGCAGGTGAGGTTGATTGCCTGGGACAAATAGGAGCGTTCGTGGATTCGAAATGGTTTCGGTCAATCTATGATCCGATTTCTGTGGGAAGTGACTTTCGATGTAAATCATAAGCTTTGAAGTAGCACTAAGGTGGTCGTACTCGAGTCTGGGAGTCTTATACGATTGAATTGTTGTTATCCCTATGACTCAGGACAATGCTTGGCCAACGCTCGAACTGGTACTGCGAATAAATGACGAACGTATACCTAATAGCAGTTGAAACCGATCCAGTAGCTAATGTGGTCGACTCAATTTTCATTGATGTGCCTGATTATCGACGAGTCACGATCAGAGAATTTGATGACATGGTATTCGGTGTTGGCGATGTGTTGCTGCTAGGTAGCGTATCGCCCCTTTCGGATTCTGCTGAGACGCCCAATTTGCCTTTGCATGGTCTTACTCAATACTTGGGCTGCCGACCGCCGTCCGCTGTGCTCGATCATGCGTCAGAGTCCAATGCGATCGTTGCGGGTATTTCGCCATTAATTGCCGCACGTGTCGCTAACCGCGTTATAGGATTCACTGGGCCGCTGACGGTTAAGCCGATGCCGCAGTGGGGGGTTATTGGGCTGGGTGAAGTGGGTTGTGAGGTTGTAAGAAAGGTGACGGCTATACGAGCTTCGGCTGTTGTAACGGATATTCGAACTCCGCGGACTGGTATTTTGGATGAACTGGGCGTGCGCCGTCAGACGTTGGATCTTCTTATGTCTCGTGCGGATGTGATATCGATTCACGTGCATGCCGGTCCAACAGCCGCACCTTTGATTTCCCAGCGTGAGCTCGGATTGATGAAGCCAGAAGCTGTAGTGATCAACACTTCTGATGAATCAGTCGTTGATGAGAGGGCAGTTCTCGCTGCTCTGGAACGTGGCGATATTGCCGGGTATGCAACGGACTGCCCTGGCGGCGCGATAACTAACGCTGGCGACTCTTTGGAATTATCAGGCAAGCTGATCATTACGACCAATCCGCTTACGAATCAGATTGGTGCGGCGCAGCAGATTGCGAAGTACGTTCAAGGCAATATAGAGGCGTTTATCAGCGGCTCGAATGTTCAGGGTAGATTCGAACCACTCCATTTCCCGACCATTGGCGATCCGAGCTTTTGGTCATCACGGATGAGTCCGCGGCAAGACTGATCCTAGTCGGTGGTCGCAAGCGATTCTTTGATTTGATCGATCCGTACTGCACACGCCTTGAATTCCGGTGTCTCGGTGATGAAATCGTAGGCGTCTGAAGTCAGTCGATTGGTTTGGGTTAACTCTGGAAACGCAAAACTCATGAAGATCGTTCCGTGGGGCGATCTGTCGGTGATCTTGACCGGTACTTCAACAGACCCTCGTCGAGAGCTGACGGTTACTGTCTGCCCATCGACGAGTTCGAGTTGCTCCGCGTCGTATGGATTGATTTCAGCAAGTTCTGAAGGAACCAGCAGATCGAATCCGGTAGCTCGGCCGGTTTGTGTGCCAGTGTGATAGGTTGAACGACGCCGGCCAGTTGTGAGAATTAATGGGTATTCGGAGTCAGCAGGCTCGGCAGGCGGTATGTGGTCCACGGGAGCGAAGTAACCCGGCATTCCGGAATCCATCTCGTCTTTGTGCAGGTATTGAGTTCCTGGGTGGTCTTCAGTTGGGCAGGGCCATTGAATTCCGCCCTCAACGTCGAGGCGATCATAAGTAATGCCTCCGAACAACGGGGACAACTGCCTCATCTCATCCCAAACATCGGATGCCGTGTGCAGGTTTTGGACGACGCCAAATCGACTCATTACATTGAGTAAAATATCGACATCGGTGCGAGCTTCACCGACGGGTTTTATGGCAGGTCTAACACGCTGTACACGACGTTCGCTGTTGGCAAAAGTTCCGTCAGATTCGGCGAACGATGCGGCCGGTAACACCACATCGGCAAGCTTTGCCGTGTCAGTCATGAAAATATCCTGAACCACGATGAAGTCGGTTGCTTCAAGTGCTGCTTGGGCATGGTTCGTATTAGGGTCGGATATGACAGTGTTTTCGCCCATGATATAGACACCACGCACCTTACCTCTGAGCATCTGATCCATTGCAGTAATTTTTGTAATTCCACGATGTTTTGGAAGTTCAGACTTCCATGCTTTTTCGAACTTTTCACGCACGCCTGGGCGTTCGATTTTCTGATAGCCGGGAAGGTCGGTCGGGAGTGCTCCGGAATCGGATGCTCCCTGTACATTGTTTTGACCTCTGAGAGGGTTCACTCCAGCGTTTGGTTTACCGAAATTTCCGCCTAGCATTCCGAGGTTTGCGATGGACTGCACGTTGTGTGATCCGCAAGAGTGTTCGGTAATGCCGAGTGTGTAGCAGATAGCTGCTTTCCCTGATGCTGCAGCGTATTCACGCGCAGTAGCAATGATGTCTTCGGCAGGGACTCCGCAAACTTCTGCTGCGTACTCAGGGGTGTAGAGCTGGACGTGTTTTGCTAGCTCTTCAAACCCTTCGGTGCGGCTTTCAACATACTCCCTGTCGTATAGATCTTCGTTGATCATTACGTGTGCTAGCGCGTTGAACAGAGGAATGTCTGTTCCGATATTTATCTGAAGATGTCGTGTCGCCCACTTTGTCAGTTCGATTTTACGAGGATCGATTACTATGAGTTTTGCACCGTTTCGTACAGCGCGTTTCATTCTGATTGAAATGACGGGATGGGCTTCAGTGGTGTTCGAACCCGCGACTAGCAGCAAGTCGGTACTTGCTAACTCTTCAATTGAGTTAGTCATGGCACCTTTGCCGACCATGACCGCCATACCGGCGACCGTTGGAGCGTGTCAGGTTCGAGAGCAATTATCGATATTGTTCGTACCGATACCTATTCGAGCGAATTTTTGCATCAGGTAGTTCGCTTCAGTCACGGAGCGTGCCGACGACCAGCAAACTAGCGAATCTGGACCTGATTCATCCCGTATCTCAGTGAATCTACTGGTAACTAGGTCGAGAGCCTCATTCCAGGAAGCCCGTCGAAAAGTGCCATTCTCTTTAATAAGCGGGTATTTGAGCCGTTCTTCGCTTTTTACGAACTCCCATGAAGCGAATTGGCCCTTTACGCAGAGCGAACCACGACTTGGAGCTTCGAAGTCGGGCTCAGTTCCTTTTAGCTTCCCATCTTCAGTGAGAAGATGGATACCGCACCCGACTCCACAATAAGGGCAGATCGTCTTAGTTCGCTCGATATTTTCAGCTTTGATTGTTCCGACTATTTTCTTGTCGGTGAGAGCACCGGTCGGACACGTATTTATGCATTGTCCACAGAACGTGCAGGGCGATTCGAGCAGGTTGTTATTGAAGAAAGAAGCGATCGAATTATTTTGACCGCGACCTTCAACGGTAATCGCACCGGCTTGTTCCCAGTCATTACAGATATTGGTACAGCGAAAACAAGAGATGCAGTAGTCATAATCACGCTGGATGAACGGGTTATCATCATTCGCCTTCTCACGTGTAATCAGAGATGGGAACGCGTCCCACTTCGCTCCATATTCTTCGGCTGTTGTGTGCAGTTCGCATTTCTTGAACGATATGCACTTAGGGCAGTTGGCTGGAGATGAGGTTTCTGACAGCAGCAGTTCGAGGATGGTTTTTCGATAATCTGTGATCGAATCTGAGTGCGTTTCGATGCTCATTTGTTCAGAAACGAAAGCTGTACACGCTGCCACTTGTTGGTTCTGACCGTTCACTTCGACATCTACAAGGCACATCCGACAAGTTCCTTGTGGTCCGCTGCGCTCATCGAAGCAGAGGGTTGGGACGTCGAACCCTGCACTCCTGAGCGCATCGAGAACCCTTGAATCAGTTCCGCAACTGACTGTGATTCCGTTTACTTCTACATTTAGCCTATTTTTGACTTGGAGTGTCATCGGGTGACATGTGATTCTGAGATTGCTTTGGAGTCGATTGGATTACAAGTGCCCACAAATATACTGCAGGCACAATGCGGTATTTATCTGAGATCGCCGGCCTGTTAGTTGTTAAAAGTCTTTGAATCGTAACTTTCGGCTCGGACTTCTTTTATACGGCGCCACAGAAACCAGACTCCGATTATAAATACTGAGCCGATGATCGGGATGTCGAACGGTTTTGATACTTCCCTGATGGAATCGTAGTGTTCTCCAAGTAAGTATCCGCCCAATGCAAGCCCGAGAGTCCAAGGGAAAGCACCGATGAATGTGAAGATGGAGAATCGGACAACATTCATGCGAGCGATGCCTGCAGGGATAGAAATGAATCCACGAACTCCTGGAATCATTCTGGCGACGAACACAGTCAGTTCACCTCGAGTTTGGAACCATCGATCAGCTCTTTCGAGATCTCTGTGGGTAATCAGGAAGTACTTACCGTACTTTTCAATTAGAGGGCGGCCGCCCGCACGCGCTATGTAATACTCGATCAGTGAACCAATCAGGCTTCCCACTGCTCCATAGAAGCCGGCTAAAAACACATATGCCAACCCATGTCCTTGGTCTAGGACAAGTCGCCATCCGGCCAGAGGCATGATCACTTCGCTCGGTAGGGGAATAGCGGTGCTTTCTATCGACATGAGCACAATTACGCCGAACCACCCCATGAAGTCATAAACGTCGGTCGTGAAATTGAGCGCAAAGGTCTCAAGTAGGTGAATGAGATCGGTTAGAGGCTCGATTGAATTTTCTCCGTACTACGGCGTGAGCGAGTATAGGGCAGATGTTTTGGATGTACGACATCAAATGTTGATTGGGGACCTGTTACTGGTCGGAATAATCCACTGCAAATTCTAGCAGTGGCTGAGTTCGGAAAGATGTATTTTCGGGGTTTCTGAGGTAAGCCGCGACTCAAGCAGATTGAACTCAACGTTCGACGGAGAGGTCGTTCGTCTGTTGATTAGCTGGGATAACTCTGATCGGTGAATTTAAAGCGGGCAGTGCGCTGAACGACGCAATACTCAAGTTGGGACGGCAATGTGTAAATAGAGTGAGGCGCACGACCAGATGTACACCGGCCATGCGAGTGAAATGATCATCTCGGCGCATATTTCAGCACCGCCTCAACCAAAATTACGCAAATATTTCGATAATGATGCTGACCTAAGACACCAATTTATATGTAGAACAAATCGTACTCGAATTACACACGCAATATAAGCCTTGTTCCTAATTAGTTTCGAACAAGTATAAAAAAAAGGAGAAACAAATATAGAACATGTTCTTGACTTGTTCAGGTGCTGTTCGGTAAACTTTTTAGGTTGAGTTGGTGGATGGCTCAGATTCTCGGCGATAGATTCCAGTCGAAAATGTCTGGAATACGTCATCGATTCACACGGTTATTTGATTGGCAGCCAACTACATTCATGTCTGCGACACGACCGAAAGACAGGGGAGACGAATGCAAGGCTCAAAAACAACGAAGATGCTTCTCGCAGAACGCAAGCTGAGAAGACCTCTTGAGCGAGCATTGCCCGAAATAGTGAACGAAGTCGGTCTGACGGGTGCTGCGAAGCGACTTGGTGTAAGCAAGGCGACCTTGAGCTACTGGCTGTTGAAGCTCGGTATTGAAATACGGCGAGTTGCACTTGCGCCTGGTGAAGAGATTGAGATCAGACGCATATCAGGCTGATCGAAACGTCACTTAGAATTTCGCGCGAATTCATTCAATAATTGTCCCTTGTAGTTGATTGACCCTTTTTAGGGCTGTTGCTAACGTGGATTACGCAAGAATTTTCCGACCTATTTATGACTGGAGTCGGAAGTTCAGTTAACTCAAAGGACGTGATAGTGCCCGGTAAACGTGTAAATCTATTAATTGTGTCCGCGATTACGACGTTGTTTGTGATTGCGGCGTGTTCTGAGGAAGTAATTCCTACTCAAGCACCAATCCAGTTCAATCCGACAGCCGCTGCGCCAATCGAACGATCTGACACTTCGGATAAAGTTTCTGAATCAGTGGAAGACGCTCCGATCGTCAGTGAAGGGGATGCAGATGCTGGTCAGATCCTTTTTAATGGCTCCGGTTGCACAGGCTGTCATTCCACCGACGGCAGTCAAATTGTCGGTCCGAGCCTTCTGGGAGTTTACGAGCGGTCAGGTACCCGAACAGCCCTAGACGCTGACGCATACATCGCACAGTCGGTTCGAGAACCTACAGCGTTTGTTGTGGACGGATTCCCCGCAGTGATGCCCTCGTTCGATCTCTTGAGTGAGTCTGATGTCAAAAATGTGATCGCCTACTTGAAGACTCTAAAGTAAGTAATCGAATACATCCTCAGGTAGTAACGAAAAACGCCTCGACATTGATGGAGGCGTTTTTCGTTTAAGGATCATGACGAGTATAACGTTCGGAAGTATGGGGGTTATTGCGCCCAAGTGGCACCAACGATCGAAGCAGCCTGATACCCAGCTCCAAAGCCATTATCAATGTTCACTACGGATACGCCGGGCGCACACGAATTCAGCATCGCTAGTAGCGCAGCGACACCTCCGAGGCTGACGCCGTAACCCACTGAGGTAGGGAGGGCGATCACAGGGGCACGGACGAGTCCACCGACGACGCTGGGGAGTGCGCCTTCCATTCCCGCTACAACTATTATTACTCGTGCGCCATTCAACTCATCGATTCGACTAGAGAGTCTGTGAAGGCCTGCAACACCAACGTCAATGATAATTTTTACATCACACCCCATCAATGTCGCTGTCAGAACAGCTTCGCGGGCAATTGGAAGATCAGAAGTACCGGCTACTACCACCACTACACCTGGAATTAGATCTTTGGCACTTCGACGATCAGCCCATATAGCACGAGGCTCCTCCTCCCATACAGCCTCTGGAACCAATATTTTGAACTGATCGAACGCTTCTTCAGAAGACTTCGTGACCAAGACAACATCAGATCGTTCGTATATTCGGGTTGCGATTACGGCAGTGTCTTTTGGTGTTTTACTTAGTCCGTATACAACTTCAGGGAATCCGATTCTACCTCCGCGGTCATGGTCAAGTGTAGCGAATCCAAGGTCTGAAGTTGGGGCTGTTAGGCTAAGCTCGGAGGTCGCTTGGTGTGCCGACATTTTGCCATCTGCGACAAGTTGCAGAATTTCACTGATTTGGGATTTGTTCATTGGTTGATTGGCGAAGTGTTATTCAGGGTAGATCTTTGGTTCGAAAGGTTTGACAATTCACAAGCACGCATCTTATCTCGGAATTCGTGTTTATATAAAACATCACGATAACCACGCTATGCCAAATTGACCAACCGTTGTGGTCGTACCTATACTTCGACCCCCTATATAGTGGAATTGTGTTTGTGCGCTAAGAAGTGAGCAATTAAGAGGATCAGCATGCAGGTAACTTGCCTTCGAGAAAATCTTAGCCGTGGATTGGCTAATGTCAGCAGGGCGGTCGCAGTCCGGGCTACATTGCCGGTAACTCAAAACGTGCTTCTTGAGGGTGATAACGGTCAATTGAAACTGACTGCCACAAACACTGAGATTTCGATCAGTACATGGATCGGGGCACAAATCGAAGGTGAAGGAGCTGTGACGGTTCCGGCTCGAATGTTTACTGACTTCGTGAACTCTCTTCCGGGTCAAACCGTGAATATTGAGTTCAAAAATGAACCTGTAGGCGTTATTGTCACTTGCGACAAGTTCAACGGCACGATAAACGGTATCGCTGCTGAGGAATTCCCTCCGATACCGACGGTTGATGGCGGATCGTCGGTGAAGATCCCGGCGGATGCGTTGCGTGGTGCTCTAGAGCGCGTGGTTTTCGCGGCGGCCACAGATGACTCCCGTCCTGTGCTTACCGGTGTAAAAGTTGAACTCATAGAAAACAACTTCACTCTTGCGGCTGCAGACGGGTTTCGGCTCGCTGTTGAGACTGGCAAGCTTGGTAGTTCGGTTGAATCTGAAGTTGGCGTAATCGTTCCCGCCAAAACTCTTGCCGAGGTAGAACGCCTGCTCGCTGATGGTTCTTCGAGCGTCGAGCTCTCAGTAGACAGCAGCGGTCGCTCTGCAAAATTCCGATTGGACACATCAGAGATAGTTACTGCACTTGTTCAGGGTACATTTCCTGACTACGCAAAGCTTATTCCGACTAGCTACGGCACAAAGGCGACAGTCAATCTTTCCAGCATGGTTCAGGCAACGAGGGCGGCATCAATTTTCGCCCGAGATGGTAGCGGTATCATTCGGGTTATTGTTAGCCCTGGCGATACAGGTGGAACCGTGAAGGTTATTTCACGCGCTGAAGAAGTCGGATCCAACGAGAACGAACTCGACGCTACTGTTGAAGGTGAAGAGACCAAAGTGGCGTTCAACAGCAAGTTCCTTATGGACGTATTGAACGTCATGAAAGGCGAAGACGTCGATTTGGAAACTACCACGCCTTCGAGTCCTGGTGTGTTCAGGTCAGCGAAACACGACGGATACACCCACGTAGTCATGCCAATGTTTGTCCAATGGTGATCTGAACTGTGAGCAACCTGCCTTCGGGTGTGCGTATTGCAAATACGTATTGTGGTTGGAATCTAATGAAGAACGCGCTAATTTGAGTCAGTACTGCTCACGGGTTTGAAACGCGCATGTGAGTTCGATGTGATAACTTCTCCCAATCAAGCAGGCGGAAGACTCGCCTCCGTAGTCAATGCACTACAAGGATTGTCATTTGGTATCCACTACCGAAAAGCGTTCACCGTTCAAACGCCTGCTGACCACAAGAGGATTTCTTGCGCTGGTCGTTTCCAACGGTCTCGGTTTTGGCGGGGAACAGATGCGGCTGGCTGCCCAGTCGTGGTGGATCCTTGGCGAGGGTGGCTCGCGAACACTGAGGTCGGATTGGCTGCAGGCCTGCGTTTCGTTCCGGTGATATTGATCAGTCTTTATGCCGGAGTAATGATTGACCGATTCGGTGCCAAACGAGTGTTTCTCATCGAGCGCTGGTTGCTGGTGGCCTTAGCCTTAGTGACAGCACTGATCTTTCTGTCCGGGAGCGCCGAAATCTGGCATATCGTCACTTTGTCGACCATCGCAGGGGCGACCATTGCGATCGGAATGCCTGCTGTCCGATCATTCCAGAGATCGTGCCCAGCGAACTTCGTAAGCAAGCGAACCTGATGAATCAACTAGGGCCGTCGGCAGGCCGGGCTTTCGGCCCCTTACTTGCCGGTATATTGATCTCGATTCGTAGCGTCACCGCTGCGTTTTTCGGACTAACGGCGCTTTACTTTGTGACAGTAATCGTGACTATGAGATTGCCCCACAGCCGCCCAACATTTGTACAAAAGGGCTCCGCTATACAACAAATCGGGCAAGGATTTGGACACATCCGCAAAACCCCTGTGGTTTTCTGGGTAATTTTCTTGCAGGCGTTTTCACTCATATTTTTTGGGATGGCGTTCCCGGTCATACCTGCGATAGCCGTGGAGGTACTCGATACATCAGAGGTTCAATTCGCATGGATGTGGGGAGCGTTCGCGTTCGGGCAAGCTGCGGCGGCAATCGTGTTAGCGATAATTGGTGGGATCAAACGCAGCGCTATATCGCTCCTAGCCGCTGTGCTTTTGTTCAGCGTATTTTTCGTATTCCTGGGGCTGACCGACAACTACTGGTTCGCACTCGTGTTCCTGTTTGGAATGGGAGCGGCATTGCCGCTTTGGGGGGCGACCCTGATGACGCTGTTGCAGCATTTTACTTCTCCGGAATAACTCGGGCGTGTGATGTCGGTTGTAGCTATTGCTGTGCAGAGTTTGGCGATTGCTTGGCTTCTAGGTGGATGGTTGCTCGACGTGGCAGGAATCATGCCAACAGTACTGACCGCCGTGATCGGAGGATTGACCGTGTTCTTTATCGCGATCGTGGCGTCGAAAGAGTTGCGTTCCTCGTGAACCAGAGCTTGCCCGAGGGATACTCAGTAGTGTCTGTAAGCATCGTGACACCCACTCACGCTGCCTTTTATCCGCTGGTCGTCGGTTCGATCTCTACAGGGCCCACCAAACTCCGCGAGACAATTTGGATCTGTCGGCCTGTAGCAACAGCTTAGAAACGTGCAGTGCCGCCTTTTTACAGCGGCTGAATCGTGCGTTTTCGCTTGGTATGCCGATAGTGGGAACTTAGCGATTTGGTGACGATTATTAACAGTCAGCTGGCGTGGGCAAAACATGCGAGTATTCTGGTGTTCAACTATGACCGCAGGATCGTAACTCTGAACGGAACGCTGACTATAGGAGGATTAGCGACGTTCATGCCAATGTTTGTTCAATGGTGATTTTGGGAGACAGAAAGTCGCCTCAACTAATGTCGGGCTGCTTTCGTGAAGTCAGCGCAAGCTCGGTATAAGGATATTGAGCGTTCTGCATTGCCTGTTTAAAAGTGGTAGCCGGGATTAGAAAATTACGTGATGGAAGACCGGGTGCAGGAAACTTCCATGCCACCGGGATTGGTCGATTCCGGGATCTGTGCTACCGGCGAGATGTAGTAGCACCTTCGGCTTGTTGCTCGTAAGGAGTACTAGTCGAGCTAGCAGACCAGGCAGATTCTTTCGATTCGACCGGTCGCCAAAAAGCGTTAGCCGATTCGGATTCGTTCGCTTGCGTAGTGGATCGTGTCTTGACGCTCACGTCCTGCCATGAACAACGCAATCGTCAAGGGACCGAATCTGCCAACGAACATGGTTATAGATAAGACGATCTGAGCACCTTCATTAAGTTGCGATGTAACACCCGTAGACCATCCCGTATTGCCAAATGCTGAAAATATCTCAAAAAGACTCGCACCGAAGTCTAGTGAGGGCTGAACGATAAATAACGAGACCACCAGCATAAATACGACTGCGGTCGCCGTTGCTCCAACAGCCATCGCCCGCTGCACGTTGACTCGTGGAATCTCACGCCCGAATACCGTAGTTCGCTCTTTACCACTGAAAATTGCAAATGATGCAATTACAATCACCATGAGTGTGTTGACTTTGATTCCAGCTGCCGTTGACGCAGAAGCGCCACCAACGAACATTAAACCTTCTGAAATACTCAGGTTGGCGGTATGTAGCGCGCTATAGTCGACCGTAGCGAATCCAGCTGTTCGGTTCACTGCATGGAAGAAGCCTTGAGTTACCTTGCTTTGGATCGATACATTGCCTATCGTTGCAGGGTTACTCCACTCGAGCGATACGAATGACACGGAGCCAATCAACAGAATCACCGCGATTCCCACCAACACGAGTTTCGTATCGAGTGTCAATTGGCGCCATCTTCGTATTCTGATCACGTAGGCGAGCGTAGCGTAAATGGCTGAGAGCGTGATTACCGTAAGCCCGAAGATTTCGAGTGATTCTACGTTTCGCTTCGCACCCACCAGAGTGATAAACGCGCCGAGTCCAATCATCGTGAGGACACCTACGCCAACCAGCATCTGGTTAGAACCCATTGATCGTCGGTGCCAACCGCGAATTTCCACAACATTTGACAGAGTTGAGTAACTGCTGGATCCGGCCAGGATCAATAGAGCGATGATAAATAGTGTCGGTATGTCTCTGCTTAATCCGACTAAACTTCCTCCTCCTACCAGATCGTCGGGGAGAATATCGAACCCCGCATTGTTGAAGGCCGATATCGCCGTGAACACGCCCTGCCACAAGCCTTCTCCGAGACCGATGCCTTCCCATAGCGGAGCGACCAAGTACCAACGGACAAAAATGAATATAGCGCCGATTATCTGGACGATTATCGCCATCAAAATGATGTTTCGCGCTAAAGTACCGATGGCCCCAAGACGGTTGTCATCAAGTCCAGCTCCAACCACGAGCCGCCCCTGCAAACTGGAGCGACGCCCTGTGATTAGTAGCAAGAACGCCGCACCTGTCATGAATCCCAATCCACCGATAAATATCAATGCAGCAATTACCGCCTGACCAAAACCTGTCCAGTGTTCTCTGGTGTCGACCAGTACGAGTCCTGTTCCTGTCATCGCAGACACGGAGGTGAAGAACGTGGTGATCGGTGACATGAACTCCGCTGGTCGGTTTGAGATAGGAAATGAGAGCAGAAGGGCGCCTACCGCAGCTACGGCGAAAAAGCTGTAGACCAACATCATTGGTGACGCCGGGCCACGCACGGGTACCTCGCGGCGCACAACGTGCGCGTGAATCGGCGACATTTCTGACTGTCGCGGTCGTCGAACGACTTTGTCGCCTGGTTTTGGTGCGAAAGGGTTCTGCAAATTAGGAGATCACGTAGTGCTGGGCCCCGTTACGCTGGGGTACACTCAATCGAACTGTTACTGATGACTATTAGAGGCTTTCCCGAGGGGTTCGTCGTTGAAGATACCATCTGCAGAACCGGAATTATCCTATACGGAGGCGATATTCGACATGCTCAAAACAAGATAGTCCCGCCGTTTCACTCGGAACTATTTTGAATCCTGACTTAATTCCACAATCACCTCAATGAAGTGAACGAATGTAAGCAATCAGACAAGCTATTTTAGCGCCATTGAGTGTGAAATTGACCTGATCTCACAATCTGTGGTTGGTTAATTTGTTGCTACGATTTACCCATGACAAGTGCAGGGAAAACCATATCGATATTGCTCGCGATCACCGCCGTCATATTTATCGCCTTTGGAATTGCTTCAATCACTAATGTTGGCGAGGCAAAGCGGGCGAGTGGTCAGATCGTCAAAGTAGAGTCTGCGTCGGTCACGACCATATCGAGCCTTACGCTTGAGGACGAATCAGGCAAGCAATGGACATTTCGGGGATCTGGGATTTTTGCCGGTTTTACGCCTTCGCATCTTGAGGAGCATCGGGTTCTTCAAGAACCCGTGACTGTTGAATACGATGAGCTTGAATCCGGCGAATTCGTGATTGTGAGACTGTTCGATTAGCCTTGGTTCATAGCAGGAACGAGGTAATCTTCAATTTCTGTCAGAGTTACAAACGCCTCAAATCGTCCGATGACGATGCCATTTCCATCGACTACAAACGTCCATGGCTCAGTGTGAATTTCCCATTCGTGAATTACAGGTGATTCGATGCCGAGTGAAGGATCTCCAACAGCTAGCATTTCTTCAGGGTTGTCGAATATCTCAACGTGTATGAAGTTTGCATTGCCTTTGTATTTCTCACTCAGTTCGGAAAGCACCTCGGTTTGAGGACCGCATGTGCCTGATTGGCAATAAGCCGGAGTTGAGAACGAAATGACGGTTGGGGTACCAGTTGCTACCGCCTGATCGAAACTTATTGCGTACAGATCAGGATCAGGGTCAGGAGCACTGGTGATCGAACGCAATATTCCGTCGGCAGGTGCGGTCTTCGTCTGAGTCAATGGTGCGAAATCTCCGATATTGGGAGCATCAGTCACAGATTTGACTAGAATTCCACTTCCTGCGGCAAGTATGTTCTTGTCGATCTTGGACCGAACATTGATTTTCCAAAGCCCGACCTGGTCGAAGGTCATGATCGCTGTGTAAGTCCCATTTCGAACAGGCCATTGTCTCCACTTGAGATCTTCGACTACGTTCGCTGTGTCAGAGTTAGGGGCAGTGTAAGTAACCTCGAGCTCTGCAGCTTTATCGTCAAAGCGATTTCCGTCGATCATTTGTATGTTGAGTGGAATTCGTGCAGTACCCAAACCTATGTCAGAAGCAGCGGCGAAAACTACTAGCGCATCGGGTTCGGCGGTTGGCTCAGGATTCGAACCGCAACCCAATGTAACGACAACGAGAAGCGACGTTATGAGAAACGAAAGTGAGTGGTTTATTTTCAAAATCAGTGCCTATGTCGAGCCTGGAGTATCGGAATTACGTGGAGTGACGGCAGAATCCGATCAATGTCTATAGATAACGATAAACGTAAGTCAGTTGATTTTGTGTTCGTCATCAACGAATCCCAAACGAAGTTCTTGACCAACAACATTCACTCTGAGCCGATCGAGATGTAAAATTCGTGTCTTAGATCTCGATCTGCTGCAATCTATTTAGGAATACAGATGGCAATCCCCGCTTCCGATCCAATAATCGTTGCCCCAACAAACATGCCGTTTCGTGCAGATGAATCGCTCGACCTCGATGCATTGGCGAGAAATGTCGATAAATTCTCCAATACGGCTTTGTCGGGATTTGTGGTCGGCAGTTACGGTGGTGAAGAATTTCACATGGGCGAGCCTGAAAAAATCGCTGCGCTCAAGACCGTTGTTGAAGCACATGCTGGCCGGAAATTTGTGATCGCGGGCATCGACGCACTCTCGCCAACCGAAGCCGTTAGGCTGGCTAATTTGTACGCTGAAGGCGGTGCCGATTTGGTTCGCGTTCGAATTCCACCGGCCGGTGGGAAAGCGAGTACTGCGCCGGTACAGGATTATTTTGAGCAGGTTACCCAAGGTAGCCCGATCCCAATCGTGATTATTCACCAGCCAAAAACGGCGATGGGTATAGACGTGACTCCCGAAGAGCTTCGGGAGTTGACTTCATTCGACAACGTGTTCGCTTACATCATGTCTCTCAACTATAGGTACGAGTGCAGGATGCCCCCGTTCGTTGCTGGCAACGTTAAGCTGTGGACTTGCAACGGAACATTGTTGATGCCTGGTGGCATGATCGGTGCTGTGGGGGCCTGCTTACTTTTCGGAAATTGGGGACCCCACATAGCGCGCGATATTATTCGGGCATGTTTGGATGGTCGTTACGCCGAAGCCCGAGAGATGCAAGAGCGTATTAATCACTTGGATTTTCTTGGAATGTCGTGGGGTGTTGGAGTGCAAAAAGCTGGATTGAACCTGCTATGATATGAAGGAACTGTTCCTCGCAGACCAAATCTTCCTCTATCAGAAAGCCATGTCACCGAACTGAGAGAAGCATTGATCGAAGCAGGTATCCTGAACGAGGATGGAACGCCTGCACCGCAAGTGTAGGTGTACACTTTTCGGTCGGAATTTTGACTCACCTTACCCACATATTTTGTTAAGGAAACTATGAACGTTACCAACCCTGAAATGATTAGCTCCGTCACCAGTAATTGGACGGGTAGTCGAGATATTAATGGGCGTCCATTGGTGTCTGATGAGATTCTCGAACGTATGAGGTTAGTCACCACCGAAGAGGCTTGGGGCACTTGCAAGCGCAACGAATACCACTTTCAATTCGCCGGCGACTGGAAGAACCTTCATCCGGAACGTGTGATCGTTGGACGAGCAGTCACTTGTCGATGGGTTCCACGTCGACCAGATGTGCACGACTCAATAGACAAGCAGGGTGAGGAGGATGGACGTGTCGGCTTTCAAAATTCTTGGGTCATTGATGAACTCGAACAAAACGACCTGATTGTTGTCGACCTATTCGGCAAGATATTCAATGGAACCTTCGCTGGCGATAATCTAGCGACGGCTATCAAAGCACGGTCGGGCACTGGCATGGTGATAGATGGTGGTATTCGCGATACGCAGCGGATTCTAGAACTGGACGACTTCAACGCATTCGTTCGTGGGGTCGACCCAAGTGCGATCCTCGACGTCTCCATGCCTGAGATCAATGGCATAACCCGTATTGGCGAAGCAACTTGTGTTCCTGGTGACGTCGTACTTGGAACAAGCACCGGTGTTATTTTTATCCCACCTCATCTGGCACTGGAAGTAGTGGAACGGTCGGAAGCTATTCGTCTGAAAGACGAGTTTGGTCAGCAACGAATTCGAGAGGGTGTGTACACACCTGGCGAAGTTGATCGGAAATTTTCAGAAGCAATGGACAAAGACTTTGAGGAGTGGAAAGCTAATCGCTTAAAATAATGAGCTTTCCACTCCTTTCTATTTAGTTACTAAGCATCAAGGAAAACTAGTTAATTGGCAGAACAGAACATTAGCGCAGTTGATCAGGTAAAAACTTCATCGAGTCCCTCTGACCTTCGAATCACCGATATGCGAATTGCAGTTGTCGGTGGTGGTGGATGGCGATGGCCGATCATTAAACTCGAAACTAACCAAGGACTCGTCGGTGTAGGCGAGGTTCGTGACGGCGCATCAGCCCGGTACGCTCTTATGTTGAAGAGCCGTATTTTGGGTGAAAACCCATGCGATATCGACCGCCTATTTCAGAAGATCAAGCCATTTGGAGGACATGGTCGGCTAGGCGGTGGTGTGTGCGGAATCGAAATGGCACTCTGTGATCTCGCAGGTAAGGCGTTCGGTGTTCCGGCGTACATGTTCGCCGGAGGTAAGTATGGCGACAACAAGATCAAGGTCTACGCAGACACTCCTTCGAAGAAAGACCCAGATGAGATGGGTAAATTGCTCAAGGATCGAATGGATCGAGGGTTTGAGTTCCTGAAAATGGACATCGGAACTTGGATTGCTGAGGAATTTGAGGGCGGAGTAATCAACAAGAAGATTTCGCAAGAATCAGCGACAGTTATGCACCCCTTCACTGGAATTCAGGTGACCGACTACGGAATTTCGAAGATGCAAGAGTATGTTGGGGCTGTTCGCGACATTATCGGGTATGAAATCCCGTTAGCTTCGGATCACTTTGGTCACATGGGTGTTGAGAATGCTATTCGGATTGGTAAAGCTCTCGACCAGTTCACCCTTGCTTGGTATGAAGACATGATTCCGTGGCAGTTTGTAGATCAGTGGCAGGCCTTGAAGGCGGGCGTTGATACCCCTGTTTGCACAGGAGAAGACATCTACTGCCTCGACGGCTTCAAGCCTCTAGTGGACGCTCGAGCAATTTCGGTTGCTCACCCTGATCTCGCAACATCGGGCGGAATTCTCGAAACCAAACGCATCGCTGATTACTGCCGAGATGCAGGAATTGGCGTGGCCCTACACCAAGCTGGTTCACCGATTGTGGCAATGGCAAACGCACACGCGGCGATGGCGATGGAAAACTTCATAGCCCTTGAGATGCATTCAGTCGACAATCCTTGGTGGAACGACTTGGTAGATCTCGTCGGCCAAGAAGGAGATGTAATCAAGGACGGTTATGTCACCGTGACCGATGCTCCTGGTCTTGGACTTGAGTTAAACGAAGAAGCTATTCGAGAAAACCTTGCTAAGTCGAGTGAGAAGCGAGCAGCTGTGTACCCGGCTGGCGCATTCGAAGACACTTCCGAGTGGGACGAACTCGATGCTCACGATCGTGTTTGGAGCTAGAGCTAGGGTGAAAATGACCGTGAAAGGCCACCGAAGTTACACTTCGGTGGCCTTTTTGTTTACGAATATTGGGCAGTTTTTGTCGAATTCTGTATCGTCATTACTAGGCAGTGAAGACGGTGGAATGAGGACACTTACCGGATAAGAGGTAATCAATGTTCATAACAATTCCAAATTCTAAGAAACTGTCCGCAATTGTCGCCCGACATGCCGTCATATCGGTGTTACTCGTAGTCAGTGTTGCGATATTTGCCGCTTGTGATGGGCAAACTGGGGCTGATGGCCCACAGGGAGCAACCGGGGCTGCTGGGGCGATCGGGGCCGGTCCTGACGGTCGTAAGGGTGATTCAGGCCAGCAAGGGCCGATTGGTCCTGTCGGTCCGAAAGGTGACACCGGGGCGACAGGGCCTGCTGGAAGTTTATCTGGCATAGAGGCCGGTGACGGATTGACGTTGATCAACGGCGCGATTTCAGCGGATATCTCAAGTAGCGGCTCTGCTACATCGTTGTCTCGCTCTGATCACAATCATGACACCGAATACTACGGGATATCTGCGGTGGACACAGCGATCGCCACAGCAAAGGAATGGAGCGGTCTCATCGGTGTTCCTGAGGGGGTTGCGGACGGTGTCGATGCTGACACTCTATCCAGTCTTTCATGCTCAAATGGTGAATCCGCAATATTCACGAGCGCAGCTTGGGCTTGTGGAACTACCTCTGCGGCATCCGTCGGGGTGAATGTTGTCGCCAACGTAACTACGATAGTCAAATCTGGTGTTGCCAGTGGTCAAGATTTCGCCATGAAGATCGGAATCGATGGGATGCCTCTCATTGCCTACTACGACAGAAACACAAGGCAAATGAACACCATTCACTGCACGTTGAGTGACTGCGCCACGTTCGACGTGACCGCTCACACTTCCTCCGGTAAAGCAGGTGAATTCCTCGATATGGCAATCGGTCTCGATGGTCGTGCCGTTATCAGCATGTATGACAACACCATAAATACTGGCCAGCCTGCTGAGTTCGACCTGAAGCTATTACGATGTGCCGATGTACCCTGTACTTCGGGTTCGACTGTCTTGGTAGACGAGATCGGCGATGTGGGTCAGTACAATTCGGTCGCGATTCGGCCGAATGGAATGCCCGTTATTAGTTATAGAGATTTCACGAATGGTGCACTTAAGTTTTCTTTCTGCACTGATGCTGCGTGCTCTACAGCGCTATTGACCACAGTTGATAACGGTAATGATGCAGTTCACACCGAGGTGATTATTGGATTCGATGGCCTGCCGTTGATTGCATACCGAAGTAATGGTTCAAAATCGCTTTATCTGGCACATTGCGGAGATGAAAAATGCGCTGCGAAAACTTTGACGCTGGCAGACTCTGCGACGAACACGGGTGAATACACTTCAATGGCGGTTGGGTCAGATGGTCTCGTCTCTATGGCATATTTTGATAGATCCTCCGATTCCCTGAAAGTTAGACACTGTGCAACGCTTGCGTGTGATTCGTCAACGGCCAACATCGCCGACAATTCAGGATCTTCAGGACAGTGGCCTTCGATCGTGATTGGTAGCGATGGATTCCCATCGGTGTACTTCGAAGATAAGTACGCTAACGCGGTTCGCATGGTCAAGTGTTTGGACGTTTCGTGTGACTCAAAGATCAGTAAAATTGTAGCCAGCGAAGGTGTCGTAGGTCGGAAAAACGTTGCGGCAGTACGACGGGATGGTTCGGTAATAGTTTTGTACGAAAACCTCGACAATGAGCAAGTTACCGTTCTTAGTTGTGCGAATGCACTTTGTATGCCCTACACCAATTAGCGGGTTTCCGCTGTAGAAAGCTGGATATGGTACTTGTAAGACCCTGGTCGTTATTCGGCCAGGGTTTTTAGTACCTGTTTGGCTGCGGATACAGAGGCTGGAGACATTAGGTAGACACCTGCCCAGCCTTCCGAGCGATATGTTTGAGCTTGTCGCACAGCGAAGTCGAACCCAGCCTTAACTTGATCGCCTGCGTCGGCGTACTTACGGAAGTTATCAATGACTCTTTGAGGAAGGTTGACCCCTGGCACTTGGGCGATTCGTTCTGCATGTGCTGTGGATCGTATAACCATCACACCCGGGAGCACTGGTATTAGGTACCGATACGACTCGATCGATTTCATCGCAGAATCATCGAAAACAGGTTGAGTCATCACATAGTCGGCACCTGCATCGATTTTTGCCTTTAGACGATCAATTTCGGCGGTAATGTTGATCGCCTCGGGCTCGATACCGGTTCCAATCATGAACTTCGTTCTCTGTTCAGGACCTCCCCCAAGTGGATTTCCTCCGAAATCTCGCCCGACATTTAGCTGATTCGCTGTTGCCCGGATCATCTGGACGGAATTCATATCGAACACCGCAGATGAACGAGGGTATGTAGGAGACATTTTTGGCGGATCACCCGTTATGAACAACACGTTGTGTATCCCGCGGAGGTGATAACCCATCAATCGAGATTGCACGGCCAGTGTATTGATGTCTCGACCAGTGAAATGGGCGATGAACTCCAGTTGATCATTATCTCGCCATTCGAGGCGATTTCTAATGATTTCGACAAGGTCACCGGGTGGGACGAGAGGCAACCCCCTCGAACCGTCAGTGATATCAACCGCATCTGCAATGTCTTCATCGACGATTTCTTGAACCATTCGCGCCCTGAGATCAAGCGCTTTCGGATCAGCACCAGTAGGTGCGACCATTTCGACACTGATGGCGAACTGGCCATCAGCAATCTTCTGAGAAAACCTACCATTCATCTTTCGTGGGTCGTCAGTTAACCGTTTTCGAACGACTCCCGACGTTTTTGCGACAGTGAAATTGGTTCCAATCGACGAGGTTCGAGATTTCAAATACGCAGACATCTCACGTACATGTTCTGGATGAACTTCACAGCACCCTCCCACAAGAGATGCTCCTGAGTCGCCAAGTTGGCGTGCCAGAGTGCCCATGTACTCGGGATTGGATCGTGCGAGGAAGCGGTGTCCAATGCGCTCAAATCCGCCTGCGTTGGGCATTGCCGACAGGAGCAACTCCCCTGAAACGACGTTTGGAGAGAGTTTTGCGGCACTGATGAATTCCGAAGCGACCCAAGGTGCCACACAATTGATTCCTGCGATGGCTGCACCAGCATTCGCCACTAGTGCTGCGAACTTAGCTGGTTCGATCGGCCAAGCTTGGTTATTGCCTACACCGGGGTCAAGAGCACCGTGAGAGATCACGGGCGGTGCATCCGATTTAGAGGAAATATGTAGTGTAATCTCGATCAAGCGCTCGATATCCGTGAATGTTTCAAGCAGAATCGCGTCGACACCACTTTCGACAAGTGCGTTGATCTGGGACGAGTATGCATCGACACCGGATCCACCGGGGCCGATAGATCCCATCACAAAAAATTCGTCGATATCCACTGAGTACTCGGCGACATGGTCTTCGATTGCTTCACGAGCAATCTGGACGGCTGCATAGTTTATTTGAGCAACCTGATCCCCAATTCCTGCAGCAGTAAACTCGGTTTCATTTGCTGAGAAAGTGTTTGTGGTGATGACGGTTGCACCGGCTGCAAGGCTTGATAAATGAATCCCTTTGATTAGGGCAGGATTTCGTATGTTTAAGGATTCATAAAGAAAATCTGGAGATGCTAATCGCCCGGTCAGTTGAAAAATAAGCGAGCCAATCCCTCCATCAGCGAGAGTGGTTCCGGTTCGGAGCGATTCAAGAAAATTTGATTTTATTATCGGTATGGTCATTCTGTCGGTTGTGATTCTTATTGCGACCACAGTCAAGTATCGCCTGTCCCCGTATGTGATGGCACGGTCGTGATAGGCGGAATGTGTATAGAGCTAGATCGTTATTTCACCGGTCATGATTTCGACGGCGTATCCAGCGATTTTCGCTCGATCACTGTCAAGTTTGCAGTACATGGTGCCACCGCGTGCTGAAATCTGGCGACCAACTAATTCGTTACTGCTAAGACGATCTGCCCAATATGGCAGAAGGATTGTGGGCGACGAGCCGGTAGCTGGGTCTTCATTAATTCCAGTTGTAGGAGCAAAAAAACGACTCACGAAGTTCTATTCCGCTGCATCAGCCGGTGCAGTGGCAGCTAACCAGGGCTCTTTCAAACGCGCGACAGCATCAAAATTGGGTTTCAACGCCGCAACTTGAGTTTCTGAATCGAAAACTGCAATCGTTGTGTTTGCGTGCAGTATTTCTCTGGGAACTGCTCCGAGTGCTAATTCCACCGCGGCTATTTCATCAAGATCAGTCAACATGGACGGCGGGTTGGATGGAAAATCTAGTTCGAGCATGCCATTTCTACGCTCGACTCCGAGAATCCCACTTCGCGTGTGAAATTTAACTTGAGTTTGATCAGTCGGTGATCTCGATAGCACAACGTGACCTGACGCCAGCGTGGCGTGACCACAAAGATCGACCTCGACCGTAGGTGTGAACCATCTCAGGTCGTACTCGTTCTCATGATTAGGATTTGGAACGAAAAACGCCGTTTCTGACAGGTTCATTTCGGCGGCGATAGATTGCATGACTGCTTCAGGAAGCCATTCATCGAGCGGACATACCGCTGCCGGATTGCCATAAAAAGGCACGTCAGTAAATGCGTCGATCTGAATAACTGGAAATTTCATCAACCACCACCGAATTTCAAGAGCGTTACCAGTTATTGCCACCGGTCCAAGGGTGTTTTTCCAGTTCAGATTCAATCAGGTCAGAGCCCAATCCCGGTCGATTGTGGACTTTAAGGTGACCATTTTTGACATCTAACGGGTGAGTCATGATGTCATCACGCCAAGGTGCATCATCGTTGATGAATTCCAAAGTCATGAAGTTTGGAATCACAGCACATATATTTGCGGAAACTAGAGTGTTCATCGGGGAATGGCAGTTGTGAGGAGCAATGGCGGTGTCGTAAAGATGAGCCAGATCACAGATTTTTTTCCCCATCGTGACTCCGTTCCATGCGAAATCGGGCATTATCACGTCTTGGGCGTGCGATTCGAAGAACGGTCGATACTCTTCTGGACCCATCAAGCTCTCACCGTGGCAGATGGTCGTCGTGGTCGATTCACGTACGGTACGCAGCGATCCCGGATCCCATGTCTCCGTCTCGAGCCACATCATGTCGAACGGCTCTAAAGCTCTTGCAAGCTTGATAGCCCCACCCAATCGGAAGCTAAGCGCGGTATCAATAGCAATCCCTACCGCCGGGCCAAGAGCTTCCCTGAACGTTCCAATCACGCTTACAGCATTTTGAATCTGTTGGTATGTGATTTGTCCGCTATTTCCGACTCCATTTTTCTTTGCAGGAAGCTTCGGAAGATCATCGAGTGCCAGAATATTCGTTTTGATGCCAGTGAAGCCTTGATCGAGTACTTCCTGGCTGAGTTCGCGTACTCCTTCCAGTGTCGAAAGCTTCGGAACTCCGAGCTGTTCTGAGTATCGACCTCGATCAGATCCGCAGTGCGACCAATAAAGCTGCAGTTCGTCTCGCATCTTTCCACCGAGAAGTTGCCAGACAGGCGCGCCGAGTGCCTTACCGCGGATGTCCCAAAGGGCGGAGTCGATGCCTGACATTGCTTTATAGGCAATTCCACCGCGCTGACGAACCATGAATGAGGCGTTGTCCCACCAAGCTGCCTCTGATGCCATCGGGTCTTTACCAATCATGTTTTCGCCGAGTTGATTCACGGTCGCCGCAACTGAGTAGGCAGCCTGCCACTCAGTGCAATCACCCCAGCCGATGATGCCGGTGTCAGTTTCGATCTTCACAAATGTCCATGGCCGAAAAACGCCATCGACTATGAACGTTTTGACTCCGGTGATTTTCACTTCAGGTTCCTCAAGTCATCATCTCTCACCATATCATTGTCATCTAATGCGGCTCCAGATGGTGCTTCGATGTACTCGTAGCGTCGTACTCCCGGAACTGCTACCCAGATTATGGCAACTACGGCAATTCCTACGAATCCACCTAGGACCATCGTTGCTCCTGCACCAATTGCAACCGAAACGAATGCTACCTCCATCTGACCGATGTTATTTGCAGTCATAGCGGCGAACGAGTGAGCACTGGACGCTCTGCCGATCAAGCGATCCGGTGTAGTTAGCTGAACGATTGCCTGTCTCATTGTCATACCAACTGAGTCAGTCGCACCCAGCAAGGCAACGATAACAAGTCCAACCCAGAAGATCGGATTAAGTCCAAATGCGATCAATCCAACGGCATAGACCATTGTTGCGCCGAGAACGATGCGCCCTTTGTGACGAATCTTTTCGGTAAAGAACACCAACATTGAACCGCCAACGCCACCGAATGCGTTTGCAGAACCGAGGAGCGCAGTTCCTTCTGCCCCCATGCCGTATAGCCCACTGGCGAACAAAGGGAACAGCATTCGGTAGAAGCTGACGACAGTGACCCCGACATCTAGTAAGTAGAGTCCTGGCAGGATTGGATGTTTCTTCACGAACACGGCGCCCTCGCGAATTGCCGCAACTTTGCTCTGGGCGATCGTATCGGGATCAGGTGCGCCACTGGCTTTGATCATTGCTGGTGCGAGCATGCTTACCCCGGCGAAGATCGTTCCGACGAAGAACGTAGCTGTGACACCGAATTGTGTGAACAACAAACCGAATAGTAGTGGGGCAACGATTTGCCCGACCTGGAATGAAGCTGTTTGGAACGTTACGCCATTTGTCGTGTGTGATCGGGGGATCACTCTTGGTAGCATCGCTGGGCGTGCCGAGTTGCCGAGCATATTCACAATTCCGGTCACACCTGTAATTGTGAATATCATCCACGGTGCAAGGATGTCGTTCATTGCCGCAAGCGTGAGAAGTAACATCGAGAGGAACGAAACGGCCTGAGTGAACACCATCAGTTTCTTTCGGTTGATGATGTCGGCGAGTAGTCCACCGTAGATGGCAACCGGCATCTGTACAAACTGAATTGCTCCAAGAATTCCCAGTTGCGCTGCAGAGCCGGTCTCGTCGTATAACCACTGGGTACTCGTGAATAAACGCAGTTGCATGGCAACCAGCATGCCCATTCCAGAAAGCCAGAGCATGGTGTAGTCGCGGAATGCTAATGACGACCATGGGCGCAACTGCTTTTGGTGAGGCTTCGTGTCTTCTGCTGGGGAAGCAGTTAGTACCGATTCAGTTTCGTTCGATTTCAAGTGGATATTCTGCTAGATGGGTGACGAATTGCGGAATCTTAGCACCGTCCCAGTGACCCGTACCAAATCATCGATTGAAATAATTAGCTGGCGTTAGTAGCTATTAGCTCGAGTACTTTTTGAGAGAGGCGGGAGCCGGAGATGGCACCGATCACGATATCGTGAACTCGCCCGTCGCGACTGAGCATGAATGTCGACGGCATAGTTGATATCTGCCAATCAGTAATCACGCCTCGATTGGCGGTGGTTCCCGTCACGTATGAGACTCCGATCTCATCAATCAGACTTTGACCTTGCTTATAGCTGCCAAGGCCTACGTAAGGTCCTACATCAACGCCAACGAAAAGAACCTGATCGCCGTATTCACGCCACACAGCTTCCAGAGCAGGCATTTCGGCACGACAGGGCGGACAATTTCCCGCCCAGAAATTGAGAAGAATCGGTCGTTCCTCATTCGCAACCAATTCGTTGAACGATACGGTGTCGCTACCGACTTCACCGGCCCCGGTGTAGACGTTGAGGATAAAATCGCCTTCGTTTCCAGAGCTTTGGTCAGCACTGCACGCTGACAGCACTACTGCCAACGACATTAGAGTGAGAACGATCACCAAGGGCTTTGAGCGGAGAGGGTGCATGTGATTCCTGAGTAATGCGGCTTTGACGATCGCATTGAATTGTCGGCGCAACTAATTTGGATTATTCGATGCGACCGTTGAACAATCGATACCGTGCGTAGCCGTTTTCTGATGATAGATTGGCTCGGTAGTCGCGATGTTGGTTCCATTGTGGCAGCGATTTTGCATTCCAATAAGTTCGTGGAGATATGAAATGGGTGAATTTGACGGAAAATCGGTGATCGTCACTGGTGGAGCACTCGGTATCGGCGGAGCGGCTTCAGAAGCGTTCGCCCGGGAGGGTGCGAACGTGACAATCCTCGATTGGAATGCGGAGGCCGGTGATGAAACTGCTGCCCGTATTGTGTCTAACGGAGGAATTGCTCAATTTGTGCACGGTGATGCCGGCACTTCAGAAGGCTGTCGTTCAACAGTCGACGCGGCGGCTGATGGATATGGTGGGGTGAATGTTCTTTTTAACAATGTTGGCATTCAGCCACCCGACTCTTACGTAGATGCTGTAGATCTTCCTGAGGAAACTTGGGACAAGATCATCGCAATAAACTTGAAAAGTCGATTCTTGATGGCGAAGTACTCGATTCCCCACATGCGTAAAGCGGGTGGGGGAGTGATTATCTCATCAGCCAGTGTTCAGGGGCTGCAATCTATGCAAGGCGTTTCGGCCTATGCCGCGTCGAAAGGTGGAGATCTTTCTCTGATGCGCCAGATGTCGTTGGATTTCGCACCCGACAACATTCGAGTAGTTTCCGTTAACCCGGGCGCTATCGATACCCCAATGGTTCGGAATGCTATCGCAGGAACCGGTGGAGATCTTGAGGATGAATTGATCTCAACAGGTCTAGCACATCCTCTGGGTCGAATTGGTCAAGCTGAAGACATCGCCCATATGGTTTTGTTCTTGGCGAGCGACAAAGCATCGTTTATCACTGGATCGTATTTCAACGTTGACGGAGGCTTGATGGCGATGGGAGCTTGGGCCAGCACCGTGGGAGCGGCAGGTTCTGAATAGAGGTTAGATCTTCTTCTTTTTGCGGGTCTTTTTCTGCTTTGGTGGAAGGGTACCCGCAAACTCACTGGCTTCATCGAGCCAAGTTATGAGCGTGTCGTCTTCAGCAATGCGCTCGCCGTTTAGTAGCACGTATTCCTTCATGGCTTTATTGCCGCCCATCGGATTAAACGGCTCAGCTTCACCTGACTCGATCAGAGAGACTGTGCGTTCGGCTCCAACTCGAACCATTATTGCTTCACCCCATGCCCCGACGAACATCACGTCGTTCGATTCGAGGAACCATGCAGTGGTCCCGAACATGTTCTTACTCCGAACGGGTGCAACTGAGAGCAGCCCGGCGACCCGTTCGATCAACGCATCGTCTCTCTTAGCCCAATCTGCCATGTTCACGTTCTCCATTAACTAAATATAGGAAATAGAGTTGTCAGGATTAACTCTGTCGCCACGATGCCACGATCTTAAGTAAGGCTTGTTAGTAAATTCTTCTTCGACAATATCGATCCCTAATCCCGGTCCTTCTGGAATTGGGTAGTAACCGTCGATCGGTTCCACTATGTTTGTAACCGATGCGATCTCGAATGGATTAAGTTCTCTCGACTCCTGCACGAGGAAATTCGAAGTTGCAGCATCGAAATGTAAGTTTGTGATGCTGGCTAGAGGCCCCATTGGATTGTGAGGTGCCACCACGAGATCGTGGGCTTCTGCCATGAACGCAATCTTGCGCATTTCAGTGAGACCTCCCACGATGCAAACCTCAGGCTGGATGATGTCTACGCCACCTTCTCTTATTAGATCCCACATCTCGAACTTGGTGTATAGGCACTCTCCGGTCGCTATGGCACACGGCATTCTATCTCGAAGTTTGCCCATTTCGTAACGATTTTCCATTCGGATGGGCTCTTCCATGAACCATGGATTGAACTCCATCAGAGCATCGGTTAGTTCAAGAACCCTAATTGGCTCGAAAATTGCGGCGTGAGCATCAAATCCGACATCGATATCATCACCAACAGCCTGACGGATCGCCTTGAACCTCGCTGTTGAGTCCATTACGGCATCGTTCCAGCGCATGTCGCGCCAGTTCGGTGACAGCGGGCTTGCCTTTAGTGCCGTATAGCCTTTGTCGACATATTTGTGTGCGTCATCAGCCAGTTCTCCTGGGGTGTCGCCGTGGATGTCCCAGTATGCGCGAATCTTGTCTCGTACTTTACCGCCCATGAGTTCGTACACGGGCTTATTGAGAACCTTCCCAGTTATGTCCCAAAGTGAAACATCGATAGCGGAGAGTGCAGCGAGGCCAGATGAACCTATTGGAAATCGGGCGCCTTGATAACAAACTGCCCAATTTCGTTCGATCTCAGTAGGATTTTGGCCTACGAGCTGTTCTGCACAGTATTCAATCCAAACGGCCGACGCCATGTCCGGACCAACGTGGTAGACCTCACCAATGCCGTGGATTCCTGCATCTGTATGAGTTCTTACGTACACAAGATTGCCAGCACTGGGATCAGACCCAATGAGAGTTTCGATTTTCGTTATTTTCATAGTGAGACTTTCTCTGAGGTGGGTGAAAATGTTGAACCGCTAGTGGCCTATAGGAATCCGGGCGAGGCATCGCTATACGTGGCGAATCCTCTATCCCAGTGCTTTGGCGGATTTGCTGCAATCGCCTGGTGGTTCAAGGTCATTCCCAATCCTGGCTGAGTGGGAAGCTCAAAGTACCCGTTCACAGGAATCCATGATTCATTCACGAATTCAGATTTTTTCTTTTTGTGATCACCGTGCCACTCGAGAATGGCGAAATTGTTGATAGATGCTGCGTGGTGCACACCCGCAGCTGTCGAAAGCAAGCCGAGTGGATTGTGTGGAGCAACTGTCACATAGTGAGCCTCGGCAACTGCAGCGATCTTCTTGGCTTCGAGTAATCCTCCGCAACAGAGCATGTCAGGCTGGATGATGTCCACAGCATCTGCGTTTAACAGTTCGGTGAATCTGTGCAGGCCGTATATATTCTCACCTGTGGCCAGAGCCACTCTGAATTCACGTCGTAGTTCGGCACTCGATTCAACGAACTCAGCGCGGGCCGGCTCTTCGATGAACATCAGCCTGTAAGGCGTGATGACTCTCGCGAGTTCAAGCGAGAGAGTCGTTTCTCTTATCGCAACGTGGACATCGACCGCTAAATCTGGACTATCACCGATCGCATCTCGGATCGCTGCCATTCGTTCATCAGCTTGTCGCAACGCCTGTCGCCAAGGTATGTCGCCAAGGTATGTCGCGCCAATTTGATGGCAAAGGACTGGTTTTGAACGCCGAATAACCTTCATCCATCAACTGAAGAGCATGTTCTCCAACTGTTGATGGTGAATCTCCATAGATACCGTGATAAACCCGAACTCGATCTCGCGTCTTTCCGCCGAGCAGGCTGTAAACCGGTAGCCCCGCAGCTTTACCCGCTATGTCCCAAAGCGCAAGGTCGATCCCCGATATCGCTGACCACGCGACTTGCCCCAGCGGAAATCGCATTGTGTTTTTGGCACGTCGTATGAGCCACTCGATTCGACCAGAATCTTGCCCGACGAACCACGGTTTAATCTCGTCGATCATCGAGATGACGCTGCGGTCGAGACCGATCGAGTATGCCTCGCCGGTACCTGTGATTCCGTCATCGGTTTCGATTTCGAGGAAGATGTTGTTTCGGTGGCCATCATTCGCATGGAATGTTTTGATATCAGTGATTTTCATCTTTAGTCCGTGATCTTGATTGAATATCAGGGCAGGGGGGGCTATGACTCTTTGTGATCGCTGCAGTATTTTGGCACGTTTGAGTTATTGGTCAACTTTTCTGTAAGTTCTTTCGATAATATGTGGGCACGGAGTTGGACTGTGCCTAATCTTTTGACCCATGAGGTTGTACGGGCTGTTCGAGTACTAGCTGCAGTGCTCATAATGTTGATCGGATTGTTAGGGATAACAACTTCCTTTACCAGCCACTCCGTATACGCCCAGACGTTTGAATCGACTGATGAGCGTCCTCATGTCGTGCTGATCCGACTCGATGGAGCGATAGACGGCGTTTCCGCTCGATTTATTGACCGAGGCATCGATACAGCCATTTCGCAAGATTCACAGTTGATCGTTCTGATGCTCGACACTCCAGGCGGCCTACTGGACGCCACGAGAGACGTTGTAGAGTCGATATTGGCATCCAAGGTGCCAGTTGTCGTTTACGTCGCTCCTGATGGAGCACAGGCAGCAAGTGCAGGAACATTTATTGGCGCGGCGGCACATATCTTGGCTATGGCTCCGACAACGAACCTAGGAGCAGCATCGATAATCAACTCTGACGGAAGCGAGTTGACAGACACGTTGAGTAAAAAAGTCTCTCAAGATGCGGCGGCGTTTATTCGGAGTATTGCAGAACGGCGCGGCCGTAATGTTTCAGCCCTGGAAGGCACCGTTCTTTCGGCATCTGCGTACTCCGCTTCAGAGGCAGTCGAATTGGGGATTGCCGATTTGATTGCGCCTGACTACGAATCGCTGCTTAGTCAGTTGGGCGGATATGAGCTCGTCATCAACGACTCTATGATTACCCTCAATCTCAGTGGTGCTGATACGACCACGATTGATCTGAGTTTGCTTGAGCGGCTTTTAGCGTTCATATCGAATCCCAATATTGCGTTCTTGCTGGTCTCACTCGGCGGATTAGGTGTGATTGTGGAGTTGTGGAATCCCGGCTTGTGGGTTCCGGGAACGATGGGGGCTCTATTCTTGATTTTAGGGTGGGCAGGCGTTGGGCAGCTGCCATTTTCTTGGGCTGGTGTCGCTCTGATCTTATTGTCATTATTGCTGTTCTATCTTGAGACCACCGCCACTGGGATTGGGTATTTCGGGGTTGCTGGTAGTATCAGCCTGATTTTGGGTGGGCTATTTCTGGTGGGCTTTTTCGGCAGTCCGAGCATTCCTGGAGATGCTCCAATGGTCAGCCGTTGGCTCTTGGCGGTGGTCGGAGTAATAGCTGGCAGTGTAGTGTTGTGGTTTGCCGCCGAACTTCGCAAAACCAAGTTTATTCCGCCGTATTTGAGTCCAACACTTTCGGTGAGTTTAGTAGGCGCAACAGGCGTTGTGTCTGTGGATTTAACGCCGTTAGGGCAAGTATTTGTCAACGGAGAATATTGGTCAGGTGAGATTAACGGAGACCCAGGAGATGGTGTGTCCGTCGGAACAGAAGTTCAAGTGGTTTCGGTTGACGGCATTCACCTCTATGTGATGCCGGTGCGAACCGGGGCATGTATGAACGACGTATCTAATAGCAACTTTGAATAATGGGGTGGGTGTTCCATCCCGAAATAGGAGACTTCAATGGCATTTATCAATTTCGTTAGAGACTATGAGCGTGTAGCTCGATTCAAGCTTGGGAGATTTGAAGGAATGATGGGGCCGGGGGTCGTGTTCGCACTTCCGATCATTCATCAGATACAGAAGCTCGACACCCGTGTAACTGTGTTGGATATTCCCCGACAAACCAACATCACTAAGGACAATGCTCCTATCGAGATCGACTTCCTAGTCTATTTGCGTGTTTCGCTCAACGATGCTCAGAAGGCGGTTCTCGAGGTTGAGGACTACACATCGGCTGTGGTTGGACTTGCGACGACTACACTTCGGGCTGTCATTGGTGAAATGAACCTTGATGATGTGTTCTCACAGCGAGATAAGATTAACGAGGTCCTGCGAGCACGACTAGACGCCGAAACAGAGCGTTGGGGCATAAAGGTTACGAACGTAGAAATTCGTGAGATCGATCCACCTCGTGATATTCAGGAAGCCATGAACCGTCAAATGACTGCTGAACGTGTTCGCCGAGCAGTTGTTCTCGAAGCCGACGGTACCAAGCAAGCAGCGATTACGGTAGCTGAAGGTGAGAAACAGTCAGCTATTTTGAAGGCTGAAGGTGCTCGGGCAGCGGAAATTCTGTCAGCTGAAGGTGACCAACAGGCTGCTGTTTTACGAGCGAACGGTTATGCGGATGCATTGAAAGCTATCCAAACGGTGGCTCAGAGTGTGGGCGCAAACACCATGACGCTGCAATACATCGATGCTTTGAAGGACATCGGGGCAGGCGATTCCACGAAGATTGTGTTGCCGCTTGAGCTGACAAAAATGCTCGGAAACATCGGTGCATTTGCGTCGCAAGATGACTAAATAATTAGATCATAATTCGGGTTGAATTTGGACTTACGTTCCACGCTTAATTTGCCCTGAAATGAAGATCTGTAGCTCGGCATTGAACTATCGATGCCGAGCTATTTTTATGCCAGTAAATTGACCGGAATGGCTCAAATACCCTGAAAGCACACAACAAACCCATCCCTGCCAATTTACAGTTCAAAAGGGCGTTTCTTACACAGGATTACATGCAAAAAACAACAGTAAAAACTCCGTTGCAGTAAGTAAACATACGCCGCTGTCTTTGTAGTGAAATGTGTCCTCTGGTTTAGTGATTATCGTCATAAACTCAACACTGAGTCCCGGCGCATAATTCGAGTCTACAAATCCTGCGCCGATGAACGTACTAAAGTTGAGTTGATCTGGCTAAAACGATCACCCCATTGATGACCCTGGCACGATGATATTTAGAAACATGTTCTTCATATATAGAGGAACAGCCTCGGTCCATAGCTAAGCCGATCCTGGATCGGAATATCATTAATCGGACGCCCGCACGTTTGGCAATAGTCGATATACGAGCTACTGCCTTCTTAAATAGAGGAACAGCCGCGGTGCATGGCTAAGTCGATCCCGAAGTATTTCAATCGGATACCCACACGTTTAGCAACTGTGGATTTATGAACTGCTGCCCTCGCAACATTATTAAGCTGCTTTAATCACCTGCAGACGTGATACATGGGCCCTTCTGCCGGCGACGACACGTATATCACGCCGCAGTTCAATCAACGGAGACGCCGGAGCTCGAGATATTTGCAGGAAGACAAGTGTGCAAAGACGAGAAACAAACGCACAGCAATACAAATCATACTTCAACAGGTAAACCTGTGGAACTTCCGCTATCACGCTGCGACTTCGCTTGCGGTGCAGCGTGATAGCGGCGTATAGTAAGGCGTGTAACTGTTGGATCAGGCGTAAACACTGGGTAAACGCTGTTGTGTATTGGGGTGTCGATAGTCAGTAAGCTGTCGATCGTCGTTGAGTGATCAATTGGGTGTCAGTAATGGCGCTGTAACGGCTCTCCGGCGACTCAAGGGCTACCACGCGAAGGGTCAAGGATCTTTGAGATGGCAAAACTTGGTAATTATGAATTTCCTGAAATCGGACTCATTGAAAGCATCGAACTAGGCAAAAAAATTGCTAGGGAATTTGCAGGTGAAGTTTCTCGTCAAGGTTTAGCTCGTTCGTTGGGGATGTCGGAGCGCGGAGGGGCTTTCTCTGCTCGGCTCGGCGCACTGCGCATGTGGGGTGTTGCCGGCGGTCGAAGCAGGGTCCGTGTCACTCGGGATGGTCTGCGGGCTGTTACTCCTCTCTCATCGAAAGAGAGCGAGGATGCGAGAACTCAGCTTGCACGTAATGTAGCCTTGTTTACCGAGATGTCCACACGCCTTGGAGAGGCACCGTACGCTCCTGACCGATTCGCAGTACTACTAGAAGAACTCACCGGTGCTGATAGAACGGAGGTAGCCAGACGCCTTGCACTTATCGACAGGGTATTCAATGAAGCCCGTCCATATTTGCCGAAGGATAGTGCTGCCGGTAGCCCAGCAGAGCCTCTAGCGCCACCTACGACCGATCCATCTTCATCGCGAACTAACTTAGGAATTAACGAACAATCAGTATCTGCACCCGATGGCATCTCAAGTGGGAGTCTGGCGGAATCACCAAATGACAGCTCGTCCCGATTCGTTCCAACTGGTGATCGTATCGAGCTTGGGTTACCTGATGGCAAACTCTCATTGCCGGAAACACTGGCAAATCTCGATGCTACGCTGACCGTATTATGGGCTAGGAGGCAATTGGTGGCTGCAGTTGAGATCGCAGAAGGGCGTGCCACACCAGTTCCACCACGAGATTTCTCAGGTCAAACACCGAGACGCTAGTCCTAGACTACGGTTTCAGTAGAACCTTCTGGACTCCCGAGCTAGGACCCGCCGCTGCTTCATACGCCTCTTGAGCTTCGTCAAGTGGAATTACGTGCGAGACCAACGGCGTGAGATCCAGTCGCTTGCTCTGCATGGCCGTGACTATTTTCTTCGCATCCAAGTTGGTCGGCCAACTCGTAGACGACATAGTTATATCTGCGGGGAGCGTAATTCCGGGTAGTAGGGTTCTCGCAGGGGCGTACGGCTCTGAGAAAACGATATGTCCTCCGGGTTTGACTAAGCTCAGGACAGTTTCAAATTCTAGTGCCTCTTGAATCGATCCAACTATTACGACGTCGACCTGTTTCAGTGGTAGCGTGTCCTTGCTTGACAGTGTTTGAGTCGCGAATCCTGATGCCAGTGTCCGTCGCGCTAAATGATCTTCAATAGCGATAACCCGATTACCTACTCCGTTATTCTTGAGGGTGATCAACGCCACCATGCCTATCGGGTCACAACCTACAACCGCGAAAGATCCGTTGGGAGATACTTCTAGGGCAATAGCGGCGACGTTAACTCCGAGTCCGGCGGTGCCTCCTGCTAGCACTGCCCGTTCCTCGCCTGAGGCGGCAATTTTCGTCAGAGTTGTGTCAGCGTTAGGTACCCGGACGTACTCCGCGTGTCCACCGGGAAGTGCAGTTGAACCGAACAATTGATTCAGCCCATTTGAACTCACATGGTGGACTGTGTTGGTAACTAAGTCATCAAGCACCACAGCGGTTACGTCCGCTCCCGTTTCTACCACCAGCCCTGCGAACTCACCGCCTGGCACTACATTATCTTGGCTAGCACTGAAAAATCGCTGAATATCCCACGGTCCGATCGCAGCGGTCGTAACTAGGACAATAGCGTCACTAGGTTCACGCAGGGCAGGGCGGGGGATTTCGATTATTTCGACGCGACCGTAACTCGGGAATGATAATGCTTGCATTAGTGGCTAGAGAAGTTCTTTGATCTGCCTGGCGATTTTTTCTGTCATACCAGGAGTTGTAGCGATCTGTTCTTCAGATGCCTCCCGTATACCTTTGACCGAACCGAAAGTATGAATCAGCGCCTTGCGCCGCTTTGGTCCAATGCCAGGTACGAGATCAAGTGCAGATTTGACCGATGATTTTGCTCTGAGATTTCGATGGAATGTTATGGCAAATCTATGCGCCTCGTCCCTCGCTCTTTGCAAGAGGAACAAGGCTTGTGAGTTTCTGGGCATGATCACCGGTTCGGCAGCGTCGGGCAGAAAAATTTCTTCCTCTCGTTTTGCAATGGCGGCGAGCTGAATATCTTGTAGACCCAGATACAACATCGCTTCGACAGCCGAAGAAAGTTGACCTTTACCTCCGTCAATCAGTACCAGATCGGGCGATGCGGCAAAGCTAGCCTTTTCTTCTCCACCTTCCCTTGCGTTCTTGAGGCGACTGAAACGGCGTGTTAAAACTTCTTTCATCGACGCGAAATCGTCGTTGCCATCGTGGCTTTTGATCTTGAATCTGCGGTAGTCAGACGTCAGAGGTTTACCTTCTTGGAAAACCGACATGCTTGCTACAGTGTTAGTTCCTTGAATGTGTGAAATGTCGTAACATTCGATGCGTATTGGTAGGGTAGGCAAGTTCAATTGCTCTTGGAGTTCGGACATAGCCGATTCCATTCGGCTGGAGTCAGATATCCATTTCAACTTCAGTTGTTCAAGACCCTGAACCGCGTTATCGCTCACCATTTTTAGCAGTCGTTTTTTAGCACCGCGTTGTGGGATAGTTATTTCTACCGGCCCATCTCGACGTGTTTGCAACCATTCAGTGATGACAGTCTCGCGGTTGATTCGTTGCGGGATGAGAATTCTACGCGGGACATGTGAGGCTGATGAGTAGAACTGTTCGATGAATCGGGCAAGGATTTCATCCCCGGTTTCATCGCGTGTGCCGCTCATTGTGAAGTGGTCGCGACCGATTAGGTTCCCTTGTCGAACGAAGAAAATTTCAACCCATGCTTCTTCACCACCGTAAGCGGCGCTTATTACATCGAGGTTCTCCCGACCAAGCCCCACGACTTTTTGACCCTCATACACTCGTTCAATAGCCTTTAGCCGATCCCTAAGTGCACCGGCGCGTTCAAATTCGAGACCATCAGAAGCTTCAATCATCGCCAATTCAAGTTCTGAGACTACTTCTTTGGTGTTCCCCTCCAAAAACATCAGAACCTGATCAATCACTTTCGTGTAATCAAGTTTTGAGGCATATCCGGTGCACGGTGCGATGCAGCGCTTGATATGGAACTCCAAGCAAGGGCGGTCATCGGTCCCTGTGATCGATTTTGTGCACGAGCGGTACGGAAAAAGCCGCTTCAGAAGGTCGAGGGTTTTCCTAACGCTTCCAGCCGATGCAAATGGACCGAAATAGCGTGCCCCATCATTTTCGGCGCGCCGAGTCACGTATACACGTGGGAAGTCTTCAGCGAGGTCGACTTTTATATACGGGTACGTTTTATCGTCTTTGAGCCTGACGTTATATTTCGGTTTGTACTTCTTGATTAAAGAGTTTTCAAGAAGTAGCGCCTCTTGTTCAGACTCGGTAACTATGTACTCGAAATCGGCGATCCTAGCGACTAACTCAGTCGTCTTGGCATCGAGGTTCTTCTTGGAACCAAAGTATGATCGGAGTCGATTTCGCAGAGATGAAGATTTGCCGACGTAAATTACTTTTCTGGCTGAATCGCGGTGAATGTATACCCCGGGTTTAAGAGGAACTGCGGCGAGTCGTGTCGAAAATGTTCTTGTTGCTGGTGGCAAATTATAAGCAGACCGCCACAGTATCGCTCAATAGAGGAGGGTCATATCGAAGAACCGAATACTCTGCTGATCTAGAGGGCGAAAGTAAGAACTATCAACGCGATTATAAGTACCCCTGAGAGCGCTCCCATTTTCTTCAATTCAGCTGATAGAGTCCGCGTGAAAATCTCAGATCGAATACTGGCTCGCTGAGTCGTCCTCTGCACCCGTGCTCGAGTTCGTGGGGCGACTTCGGGCGATGATGCCGCTGGACTGACCGAAACGCTGTTGTCTTGATCATCGGAGTCATGCGACTGCACAAACACGTTAGGTTTGGACTGGCGACGGTTGCTGCGGGTACTGCGTGTATTTTTAGACATTTGGTTGGTTGCCCGTAATTAGTTAGTTTATTCAGAAGTCAGTTCAGATTGAGCGAACGTTGATTCCGCCCATTGCAAACCCTTTTCAGACATTGCTTTCGCTGCATCGATTGTTACTTGCTTGGCGTACTCGATCGAAACATCTGAAGTGTTCCACATAAAATGATACAAGAACGGATCAATAGGGCTCGAATCAAAAGCACGCTCAAAGTAGCGATGTTGGGCCAGATCGGTGCGCTGAATCAGTGCTTCGGCATGTTCCGGTGATTCGAGGCGCATCTGTTGCTGGACCCGTCTGATTCGGTCTTCCATCTTGGCGACTACCCCCACTCGCAGTACTACGGGGTTGTCATGAAGAATAGCGGCTCCCCCTCTACCGAGAAGCACGACGTTGCCGATATTCGCCAAATCGCTAATAACTTCTGCAGCTGTGTCGATGAAATGTTGTTCGTCTACCTCTTCTGCACTGGTATGCGGAGCCTCTTGCATGTCAGAGTAAGGGCGTGCAAGAAGCTGCTCAATGCCAGGGCCAAAATATGGATCACCACCCATTCCTGCGACTGCTGATCGATGCAACATTCGCTGAATCGCCTGAGCGAAGCGGTTTGCTAGCGTGGGAACGCGGCTTTCTTGATCAGCGAGTGCGGTTACCGTTGCACCGACCCGTTTTGCAATGTCGGCGAGCATGAGCCTATCGACGAAATCGAGGTTCATCTCTTTGGCAACCATTCGACCCAGATCAGGACCGCCAGCGCCAAGTCGTCCTTCAATAGTAATGACAGTCACAGTGACCTCCGATAAACCAGATTATGCCCGGGGGTGAGCCTTCGCATACTCGCTACGAACATGTTCATTCGTCAGGTGAGTATATATTTGCGTCGTCGCTATGCTCGAGTGACCGAGCAGTTCTTGAACGTGCCGAAGGCTAGCACCACCGTGCAATAGATGAGTGGCGAAGCTGTGTCGCAGCATGTGTGGAGTGATCTTAGACGAAATTCCTGCGTTAGTGGCAAGCCTATTCAGTCGTAGCCAATATGCCTGACGGGTCAATCGACCACCTCGACGACTTAGGAACAGTGCGTCACCGGAAGTTTTACATTGCTGGCTTGGTCGGGAATTCGTAACGTAGTCGGCCACAGATTCGACCGCGTGATTATAGATCGGAATTATCCTTTCTTTTGAGCCTTTTCCGATTGTCCGGACTGTTCCATTGTCGAGATCAATGTCTCTCAGATTCAATCCGACAAGTTCAGAAACACGGAGTCCTGTGGCATACATGAGTTCGACCATCGTCGCGTCGCGAGTTTCTTCTGCATTGTGTACATCTGAACTTAGATCGAGAATTCGTTCAACTTCTTCGATACTTAGTGCCTTGGGGAGCGACCGCCCTGCCCTTGGTTGTCGAACGTCAGCAAGTGGATTGTCATTGATAATCCGTTCTTCCTTCATGAATTTGAAGAACGACTTCGCAGAAGCGATTTTTCGAGATCTGGTTGAAGGTGCGTACCCGCGCTCGTCAAAATCATCCAGATAGGCACGGATGTCGGAATCTGTGACCTGACTCCAATTCGAAGGTGGATCTTTTTGAATTGATACAAAATTGATAAGCGACGTGATGTCGTTTCTGTAAGCAGACAACGTGTGATGTGAAGTTCCACGCTCGACAGACAGGTAGTTTACGAACGTTTCAAGCTCATCGAGCAACTGGGGAGGCCTTTGAAACTCTTGAAGTAGGAGTACGGATGGAATTACTCTACCGCAAATATCATGTGTCTCTCATTTCAGGCGTTGGACCAGAAACTCTCATTTTGATTGCTGTGTTCGAATAATGTCGATTGATTCGTTCAGTGACGAAACTTAGAATCGCTGAAGTGCGTAAACTGGTTTGGTTGCATGAATCTGATTTACCCTATATCCCTCTCAATGTTTATGCACTGGCCGAAATAATCTGTACTTTCAAAAGATCTGAGCGTTACTAAATGCCCATTGCTGCAATAGAAATCCCGTTCAATCCCAATATCATCGCCGGCGGAAGTTTTTCGCTTAGTTGGCACGGATTCCTTAGCTTCGTAGGTGTTGCGGCTGCAATCTGGATGGTCGGAAAGGCTGCTGTCAAAGGCAACCTTGATCAGGATCTCGTTTATAACACTGCTATTTTCGGAATACTTGGTGGGATCGTCGGTGCACGTTTAGTTCACGTGTTCGACAACTGGGGTATCTACGGCGATGATCCAGGACGAATTCTAGCAATCTGGTCAGGTGGGATCGGGCTTTGGGGCGGAATACTTGGCGGTTGGATTGCCGGAGCGCTCTATGCATGGTTTGCGAAAGCACCTGTCGGAAAATTTATGGACATAGCGGCACCAGCTATGTTCGTAGGACAAACTATCGGCCGCATAGGCGACATCATCAATGGTGAGCACTGGTCCCGCGCTCTCGACGCTGGTTGGGGGTGGTATTTCACTCACCCGAGCAGCCCTGCGCGAATTGGCGCAGAACGGTTTTTCGGTAACCCGGAGCGTGCAGTTCACCCAACAGTTGTGTACGAGATATTCTGGAATATGATCGGTCTGTTTGTGATTACCAGACTCAAGGGTAAATTGAAGCCTGCCGGAGCTATCTGGATGGTTTATATCACTTGGTATTCCGTTGGAAGATACTCGATTCAGTACCTGAGGCTAGACGACGTGAAATTCTGGGGGCTGCAGGAAGCCCATCTAATTGCACTCAGCGTCTTAGCGTTCACGATTCCTTACATGATCATGAAGGTTCGTTGGTCAGATAATGGTCTAGATATTGATCCCAACGCAGACAATCGAGGGGCGCGACGGCGCAAACGAGACCGTCAGCGTCAACGCGTCAAAAGCTAGCCTGTCCGGCTTGCGCTCTCTGAGGCGAGTATTGGATGTGTCAGTTTTGGAAAGAGGATGGTCGTATGTCGCGCAAGCCGAGTTGATGCCGCGTTTTGCCGTGCCATACTTCAGACCGAAGCTGGTACAGAATGTCAACTGCTCCCGATCCCAACGGTCGATCACCGAGACCGAATCCGATGGATTCGATTCGTCGACCATCAGCGTCGAAGCTGATTTTTAGATGCTTGCCGCCTACACCGACCGTACGCACGTCCAATGGTATTGCGCCGTATGTTATGAGAATCGGCTCTCTGTTTGCTTCTCCGAAGGGCTCCATGGACGAAATGAAATTCCAGGTAGATATAGTTAGGTCTTCGAGCCGTACCTCGGCATCCGCGTGAAGCGTGGGTAGAGCGGGGGCGCCTAGAGCACCCCAAGCCGCATGCCTGCGAAGATCGTCCAATAAATCAGGCAACATTTCGTTCTTGATTGAGAAACCAGCAGCGCGTGCATGCCCGCCAAAGCGTTCGAACTCATCCGAGTGTGTCGAGAGAGCGGCGTGAAGATCCAGAACAGTATTTGATCTGCATGAAGCTCTGGCGAAGCCATTCACCAGTTGGTAAGCAATCGCCGGTTTGCCGGTGAGTTCGTTCAGCCTTCCCGCTAGTGGCCCCAGCAATCCCATTGGAAACCCGTCACAGTTGACGGCGACTATCGGATCATCAGAAGCTACGTCGAATTGAGTTGCTGCGTGATCCCAAGCTTTTTCGCTAAGTTGACGACGCTTAATATTATCGGCGTCGAGTCGCCCTGCGAGTGCATGAGCTTCTGATACATCGTCAGTAGAAAGTAATTGCAGGCTCGGTTCTGCATCCCCCATTCGCCCGGGTGCGTTTAGCCGAGGCGCCATATAGAACGAAACTAATTCTGCCGTCGGCCTGCCGGAGGCACCAGTGGCTCGTGAAATATCCAGAAGTGCTCGCAATCCTGGCATGTCGGTTTGGCCAAGGATTCGAAGGCCCTCACGTACTAGTGTGCGATTTTCAGACACGAGAGGAACGATGTCGGCAATCGTTCCGAGAGCGGCGAGGGGTAAAAGGTCTTCAGGAAACGCGCGTCCTGCGGCGTCCGATAGCGCATGCGCGAGTTTGAACGCCACGCCTGCGCCTGAGTAATCGACAGACACATCCGAACGATCAGATGCCAAATGAGGATTAACAATTGCAACTGCATCTGGCTTTTCAGTTTCAATCAAATGGTGATCAGTGACAACTGTGTCGATTCCAATGGTTCTTGCGTAGGCAATTTCCTCAACTGAAGTTGAGCCGGTATCTACTGTGATGACCAACGTTACGCCTGCACCGCTGAATGAATCGACAGCCCGATTCGATAACCCATGCCCGTCAGTCTCACGATTTGGAATGTAAGGGATTGCTTTGCCCCCCATCGCTCGGATAATTCGTAGCATGATCGCTGTGCCAGTGAGACCATCCACGTCGAAGTCACCGAAAACGCCAATTGTTTCAACGTTTTTGATCGCCACAGAAATACGATCTACGGCTTTGTCCATGTCTGGAAGGCTTAACGGGTCAAGGAAATCATCAAGTCCGGACGAGAAGTACGTTGCTGCTTCTGAGTCAGAACGAACACCACGGTTCCACAGCAGTCGCGCAGCCAGAGGTCCCCGTACTCCCGAGTCAAGGAAACCCAAGTCCAAACGAAACCCCGGTGGGGGAGGCTCGGCAACTTGCCATTTACGATCGAGCGTCATATTGCGAACCTCGACCAGATTAGTGGAATTATTGACTGAAACTCTTGAACACAAGGCTTGCGTTGTGCCCACCAAACCCGAGTGAGTTCGACATCGCCACGTTCACTTCTTGCTTTAGTGCTTTGTTAGGCACGTAGTTCAGATCACAGTCTGGATCTGGGTCATCAATGTTAATCGTTGGCGGAATTACACCCTCTTTGATCGTCAATACCGAGAACGCTGCTTCTATTCCGCCAGCGGCTCCCAGCAGATGCCCCGTCATTGATTTCGTTGAGCTGATCGCCAAGTTGTAGGCGTGATCACCAAACATACGCTTCATAGCGATAGTCTCGAACTTGTCATTGAGAGGAGTCGATGTGCCGTGTGCGTTGATGTACTCGATGTCTTCAGGAGCTAGTTTCGCATCTTCGATCGCCCATTTCATTGCCCGAGCTGCTCCTTCACCCTCTGGATGCGGCTGTGTGACGTGGTGTGCGTCGCTCGATGCGCCGTAACCAGCCAACTCAGCCAGAACCTTCGCACCTCTCTTTTCAGCGTGTTCAAGAGACTCAAGTACGAGAAGCCCTGCACCTTCACCTAATACGAAACCATCCCGACCTGAGTCGAACGGACGTGAGGCGGCTTGAGGATCATCATTTCGTGTTGAAAGAGCCATGCAGGAGTTGAAACCGGCAACTCCGATTTCACAAATGGCAGCTTCGGTTCCTCCCGCTATCACCACATCGGCGCGCCCACGGCGGATCATTTCAAGCGCTTCACCAATTGAGTCAGTCCCAGTGGCACAAGCAGATACAGTCGAGAAATTTGGACCTTTAGCACCGATCATCATTGAAACCTGACCGGATGCCATATCGCCGAGCATCATTGGCACTAGGAACGGACTCACACGCTTTGGTCCCTTGGCGAGAAGAATTTTATATTGTTCGGTGATCGTCAGGATCCCACCAACACCGCTCCCGATGAGAACACCGACGCGGTCGGGGTTTTCTGAGGCCATGTCGATCCCTGAATCTTCAAGCGCCTCGAGAGCGGCAACGCAGGCAAACTGAGCGAATCTGTCTAATCGGCGAGCTTCTTTACGCCCCAAAATAGGCTCAGGGTCGAAGGCGTTCACTTCAGCTGCAATTCGACTCTCGTAGCCTTCGGCATCGAATAGAGAGATGTAGTCAATTCCTGATTTCCCTTGGAGCAGGTTCTCCCAAGTGGTTTTACGGTCAGAACCGACAGGGGTGACAAGTCCGATTCCAGTGACAACAACGCAATCTGCCATTTGGTGACCTCTCGACAACTACTCAGGGAAGGTTGTTTAGTAGTGCACAGATTCGACATCTCGATTCAACGAGTTGTCGACTTCATTAAATACAACCGAGAGAGTATAACAACGACGCCATTTAACGTAGTGTTCAAACGGGTTGATTGGGATAAGTATTGTCAAACTTCCGGGAAGTGACGGAACGGTAAGTACAGCTTTATATTGGATCAAGGTAATTTTCCCCACTGTCGATTCATCCAGATCACAAAGAACCAAAAATCACGGAACGTCCAGAACACCTGAAATCTAATGAAAGTTCGAATTGAAACTCACGGATGCAAGCTAAACACCGCCGATAGCCAACGGTTGGCTAATGAATTTGCCCGATCAGGCTTCGTAATCGCCAGTGCCGACGAGATTCCGGACGTATTCATCCTGAACTCCTGCACGGTTACCCATGGTGCCGACAAGAAGGCGCGTCAAGCTCTGAGCAAAGCAAAAAAGCGCTTTCCAGAGGCTATCGTGGTAGCGGCTGGCTGTTATGCCGAAAACGGAACAGCCGATCTTGAGGAATTGGTTGCGACGGACTTGGTCATTCCTAACACACGCAAGTCTGAGATTGTTTCGATCATTAGTGCTCGCGCTGGTCTCGAATTGCACGAAACCTCTATCGACTTTGCTGAAGTTGGGCAGTTACTTGGACGAACGCGCGGTGCAGTAAAAATTCAAGAAGGCTGCAACCAAGTCTGCGCCTACTGCATCGTTCCCAAGGTTCGTGGTCGAGAGCGGAGTATTCCTAAGTCCGAAATCGTCCGAGATGTTCAGACACTGTCTTCAGCAGGGTGTCCTGAAGTGGTTTTAACTGGGACACAGCTTGGATCGTATGGGTTCGACCTTGATGGTACTGGACTTGTCGACATGATTCGAACAGTTCTTGAAGAGACAGATATAAGACGACTACGGGTCTCATCGCTTCAGCCAGCGGAATTCTCCAATGAACTGTTAGATCTTTGGAACGGAGTCGGCAAAGATCGACTCTGCCCGCATTTCCATATACCTCTTCAAAGCGGCAGTGATCGCATTCTTGAACGCATGAGACGCCGATATACCGGCGAAGGATACCTTCAGGCTGTGATCGCTGCGAAACAAGCAGTTGACGGTTGTTCAGTGACAACTGACGTGATTTCTGGGTTCCCTGGTGAATCAGAAGAAGACCACCGACGCACGATGGATGTGCTCACTTCTGCCGAACTGGCGGATGCACATATATTTCCATATTCAATCCGCCCGGGAACTAGTGCTGCGCTCTTTGATGATCAGGTAAAAGTTCGAACCCGTACTTACCGCGCCGAAGAACTTCGTGAAATTACCGATGCGATGGCTCTGCGCCATCGTTTGTCATTTCTCGGTAAAGTCCGATCCGTCTTATGGGAAGGGGTACGCGGAACCAGCGGCCTGACAGACAACTACATGCGCGTGAGGCTTGAACCTGGAAAGTTGACTACGATCGCTAGAGATAACCGTAGAGGGCTTATTGAAGACGTTAAAATCAACCGGATCGAAGGATTGAAATTGATCGGAACCCCAGCCGTTTGAGAGGATATGTGGTTCGTGACGAAACTTATTGGTTAAACAAAAGAGCCACCCTCGGGCGATCGGATGGCTCTATGGAGAAAAGCTAGCTAACTAACTAATTTGAGGGCAGTTTAGAGGTCCACTGCTCGAAGTTCGATATTACCGTGGCGACGTTGCAGATATCCGGCTCTCTCGTGGTATCCGTGAGCGAATACCATCAGCCAGCCTTCCTTCTCGCAACGATCCAGAAGTTCCTTTTTCATCGCAAGCGACTGATCTGGGTATCGATCATATGCCGTGATGTAGGGGAGGGGAATGTGGTTAGGAGTTGGGATCAGGTTAGCGAGGTAGATGATTCGTTCGCTGCCGGTGTTTACGAGAACGACCTGGTGACCAGCCGAATAACCGTTGGTGACTATCGTGTGAACACCTGGTGCTACTTCAGTGTCGCCATCAAGCAGTACGATCATCCCTTTTTCGTCAAGCACCTTGAGGTGCTCAACACCAGTTCCGTATACGGGAACTGAACGCTCGTTCGGTGAGAATGCTTCTTCCCATGCACTGCGCTGTACCAAGTACTTTGCCTTTGGGAACGTTGGAATGATTGTTCCTTCGCGATCGAGTCGTGTAGCGCCACCACTGTGAGAGAAAGCTAAATGAGTGAGAATCACGAAATCGATGTCACGCGCACTGACGCCTTGGTGACGAAGATTACGCAGAAGCTTCGATGAAGAATGACCGTACACCTCTCGGGTGATTTCAGGCTCTTTGCTACCAATTCCAGCATCTACAAGGATGTTTGAGTTAGCGGTTTTGATCAATAGAGAGTTGAGGCCGAGACGCACACGGTTTTTCCGGTCTGGCTTGGCACTCTGTTCCCATAGGATCTTTGGGACCGGGCCAAACATAGGCCCGCCGTCTAAAAGGAAAGTTCCATCGCTGACGAGCTTAACGGCCACATTACTGCTGTTCATACTCATTCTGACGCCTCCAAGACCATATCCGGTCTTAATTCAAATCTATGCATGAGCGGACACTCATTGCGTTTTGGCGCCGTTGGCCCGGTTGTCCAGGCCACGGCTATGTAATTGGGATTCTTGAAATCCCTGCAACTGCGAGAGCGGTGTAGGCCATCGAGCTGTTCGACACACGGAACCGTATTGGTCTTCTGGTTGTTCATACAAGGTACGTCCGTACTCATTTATTGTTGATTACCTAATTATTGTTTCGAACAAGTTCAAAACTATGTACAAAATGCGAGTTCAAATGAGTGTCAGCACTTACGCGGAATTACGCGCGGTTCGGCCGCGGTGTCACCGGAGCTGGTGCAGGTGAAATACAATTTCCGAACGGGTTCGAGCCATCATCGTGCACTGTCTGTGTATTAGCGATGCCGGAAGTGCGTGCACTCATTTGTAGTTCAGAAATAATCGAAACTTGTCGATCTGTGTCGTCGGTATGGCGGCGAAGGATTGACTACCAAAAAGCCACTATATTGAAATTCGGGAGTTAGTTCAGTTGGAAATTGAAGTCGTTCAAAGCGGTGTGACCGAGATCGAAGTCGATGTAATGGTGGTGAATCTGTTCGAAGGAGCGACAGCTCCGAGCGGGGCGACGGGTGATGTTGACTCAGCGATCGGAGGAGTGATCTCTGAATTGATTGCGGCTGGTGAAATTACAGGGGCTGAAAGCGAATTGACGCTAATCCACACACCAAAGTCAGCATATCCGTTGTTCAAACCAACACGCGTTCTGGTCGCTGGATTGGGATTGAGTGAGTCGTTCGATTACGATGCCATACGCCGAGTGTCAGCATCGGTCATTCGAAAATTACGCACTTCACGTGTGAGGCATGTCGCTACGGTCGTTCATGGCAACTGCACTGGAGGCTTAGACACAGCTGCAAGCGCACAGGCAGTGGTTGAAGGAGCATTGCTAGGTAGTTACCGATTCCTCAAGTACAGAACGACAGATAAATACCGAACACCAGATGTGTCAAAACTCACCGTTGTCGAAGGCGACTCCTTAAAACTACCGGCAATCAAACTTGGGGTTGAGAAGGCAATCGTCTATTCAGGAGCAGAAATTCTTGCCCGCGATTTAGTGAATGAGCCAGCCAACAAGCTTTCTCCTAGCGATCTGGCGGACACGGCGAAAAGAGTAGCGTCCGAAAATGGTCTCGCATGCATCGTGCTCGAAGAGGTTGATGTGATCAAACTTGGTATGGGTGCCTACGTCGGAGTTTCGCAAGGTGGGCCACGCCCTCTCAAGTTCATTCACATCACATATGAAGGAGATCCAGCCAGTTCTGAGAATAATCTCTGGTTGATTGGAAAGGGAATAACTTTTGATAGTGGTGGAATTTCAATTAAGCCAGGCCCAGGAATGGGCAAAATGAAGGGTGATATGGGTGGAGGGGCAGCGGTTATTGCGGCGATTCAGGCGATTGCCAAGCTGAAACCGAAAATCAATGTGCATGCTGTTTGTGCTGCGACCGACAATATGCCGGGCGGGTCGGCACAGCGACCAGGTGATGTCGTCACGGCCATGAATGGCATGACCATCGAAATAGACAATACAGATGCCGAAGGTCGATTGACTCTCGCTGATGCCATTGGGTACGCACGATCCAAGAACGCTGCCCGAATCGTCGACGTTGCCACTCTGACTGGTGCTGCGCGAGTTGCCTTAGGTGACGGTGTGAGTCCAATATTCGGAAATGATGACGAGTTGGTAGATGCCGTACTGGAAACTAGTAAAACGGTCGGCGAATCGATGTGGAGATTACCTCTGGATTCAGTCACCAAGCGTCAGAACTCATCTCCGATCGCTGATCTGAAGAATACCGGCGGACGTGGAGGAGGTTCGACCACTGCTGCTCACTTCATTTCAGACTTCGCTGGCGAAACTCCGTGGGTTCACATTGATATAGCCGCGACCTCGATGCTGGACATCACGAGGGGTTGGATGCCCGCTGGAGCAACGGGGGTTCCTACTCGATCTTTGATCGAGCTAGCGATGAGTATCGGTAAGTTATCGTGAACGCATATGGCAAATATAAACGCTAAATATATGACATGCATTTGTCGACGATAATGTACACCGCTTTCTGGAATTCGACATTGAAATTCGGGCTGATTCAAATTGACCACGTGTCGCGCTGATGCTAGCGTTTATGTTCTGTGGTGGGCGTAGTGTAATGGTTAACACGCTAGGTTGTGGCCCTGGAGGCGAGGGTTCAATTCCCTCCGCTCACCCCATATCTTCAGTTCATTTAGACTTGAACTGGTAACGGGCTTCGTTATGCGAGGCCGATTCTTGCGCCCGTAGCTCAGTGGATAGAGCATCTGGCTTCGAACCAGAGGGCCGGGGGTTCAATTCCCTCCGGGCGTACCATCTCAATTCGTA